>NZ_MABH01000242.1 GCF_001720585.1 Cereibacter johrii
AGTTAAGTGCCGTCGCGCCAATGGTACTGCGTCTCAAGACGTGGGAGAGTAGGTCGCCGCCAGACCTGAAAAGAAACGAATATCCCTCAAAACGATCAAATCAAAACCGACGCGGGGTGGAGCAGCCCGGTAGCTCGTCAGGCTCATAACCTGAAGGCCGCCTCGTCAGGCTCATAACCTGAAGGCCGCAGGTTCAAATCCTGCCCCCGCAACCAGTTCATACAACCAAGCCCGTAGCTTCGCTGCGGGCTTTTGTCGTTGTCCCCAGCCCCTTGCGGCACAACGGCAAAAGCGCCCCCGGTTCCCCGAAAAGCTCGGTCACGTGCCCGGGCGCGGCTGACTGATGATGACAGCCTGGCCGGTGAAGGCCCGGTGCCGAACATGCCCTCGGCGAGCCTCTCCATCAGTCCCCCCTTGCGGTTCAGAGAAGCGTGTACGGAAAGGCGGCGAGCAATCTGCTGTGCTCCTGTCCGCTCAGGAGCCGGTATTGCCGCCGCGAGCCACTCTTGCCGATCTTGGCAGCTAACAAGGCGAGGCCAAAGGAGGCGGACGATGAGGGCCAGCGCGCGCTTGTGGTGTGAGCCGTAGTCGATCATCGGGAAGAGCTTCGATTGCTTCCGACACCTAGCCGCAGCGCCGGCCACTGGCGGGAACGCCCTGTTCGTGGCGTCCAAGAAGTTGCCGGCGACGCCGTTCGGGTCGTAGAACGGAAATGCAGTGCGCCGAGGCGGACTGGTTGAAGAGGCGCGCGCGTATCGACCCAGCGGAATCTGCACAGGTTAAGCCGCTAATGCGAATGCCTCAGCGGGGTTTTCATGTCCAACGCCTGATGTGGGCGGCGGTGGCTGTAGAAGATGATCCAGTCGCCGATTGTGCGTGTGGCGTGCTGGATGCTGTTGAAGCGTTAGCGATGGATGCACGGCTCCTTGAGGGTCCGGATGACGCGCTCCACCATGCCGTTATCCGGCATGATGAGGTCGGTGCTCGGGGCCCTGGATCTGCTCTCCTCATGGCATCCGGATCTTGGGGCATCGGGAGCACATGAGTGCGGGCAGACCGAGCTACAACAGTGGGCCGAGAGCCCGTTCCGTTATATGGTCGCCCCTGCGGCTTGCCCGGATGTGCCGAGAGCACGGATCTGTAAATGCCGCGTGCCCGTCTGCTCCCTCCTAGCAACAGGAGGAGGTCGCAATGCGCATCATTGGAATGGACATCCATCGCGTCTTTGCGGAAGCGGTGGTACTGGAAGACGGGGCCATGCGACGCCTTGGGCGCGTCGACATGGCCAGAGACAAGCTGATGGCCTTCGCATCGAGCCTGCGTCCGACCGATCACTTGGTGGTCGAGGCGACCGGTATTGCCGCGACCCTCGTTGAGATCCTCGCGCCGAAGGTGGCGCGGGTTGCGGTAGCCAACCCGCTGCAGGTCCACCTCATCGCGCGGGCAAAGACCAAGACGGACAAGATCGATGCACGTGTCCTGGCGCAGCTCTACGCGGCAGGATTCCTGCCCGAGGTCTGGAGCCCGGATGCGGAGACCCAGGTACGGCGCAGACAGGTCAGGCGGCGCAATCAGCTGGTGAAGAGTCGCGTGCGCTTGAAGGCCATCGTGCAGTCCATCCTTCACGCACATCTCGTGCCCCGCTATCCGCATCTGGATCTCTTCGGGATCAAGGGTCGCGCCTGGGTTCTGGCCCAGGACGTGCCGACGGATGAGCGCGCAGCGATCGCCAGGCACATCGAGGAGTATGACAGGCAGACCGCGGCGCAGCGGCTGGTCGAGCAGGATATCGCCCGAGCAGCCATGCCCGATGCGGATGTCAGGCGGCTGATGACGATCCCGGGTGTCGACATGGTTGTGGCGGTCGGGGTCATGGCAGCGATCGGTTGCGTGAGCCGCTTCGCATCGGCGGATCAGCTATCGGCTTACCTGGGACTGCACCCGAGTGTGCGGCAGTCCGGCGATGGCCCGGCCTATCATGGGCGGATCACCAAGCGCGGTCGGAGCGATGCGCGTCATCTCCTGGTCGAGGCAGCCTGGCAGGCCGTTCGGAGCCCCGGACCGCTCCGCTCCTTTTACAAGCGGGTCAAGGCGCGCCGGGGCGCGCATGTAATGTCGAAGGCCTGGCAATACGCAACTTGGACAAGATGAAGGGAACCTGGGGGTGGAAGGCGATCACGGCCACGAGGGTGGATGGCTGTCAGCCTATAGAGGGGTCTCATGCTGGAGGGGGCAGAACCCACGATGCTCGCCCTGATCCGTTGGCATAGTGATGCTATTGCTCTGCGACGCTTCAAGACCCGATGAGCGGCGTCGGCTCTTTGGTCATTTGGTTTCCTTGGCGAACCTGAACCGGTTTGCGAAGGAGAACGCTGATGACGAAGACGACCTACGTCGGGCTGGATGTCCACGCCGACACGATCGCCGTAGCCACTGCAGACGAGGGCCGCGACGGAGAAGTCCGGTTTCACGGGGTGATCCCGAACACGGCCGACGCCGTGCTGCGTCTGACGAAGAGGCTGAAGGCGGCGGATCGAATCCGGCCTTCTGCTACGAAGCGGGCCCCTGCGGCTACGGCCTGCACCGGCTGCTGACGAAGCTCGGCTTCGAATGCGCCGTCGTGGCGCCCGCGCACATTCCCCGGCGTGCGGGCGACCGGGTCAAGACCAACCGGCGTGATGCCGAGATGCTCGCACGCCTATGGCGCGCGGGCGAGCTGACGCCGAGGCGCTGCGCGCGCTTCGCGGCGTCAACACTACCATCCCGGCGACGGTGGTGGCCGAGGTCGGAGACTTCGGGTGGTTCGAGACGCCCCGGCAGCTGATGGCCTGGCTCGGCCTCGTCCCCAGCGAGCACTCCAGCGGCTCCACTCATGTTGGCCGCTCGGCCCTTCTTCAGCGGCAGCCGCGGCTGGGTCCGGTCGAGCGGCTGGATCTGAGATTTCTCGTCGACGCAGAGCACAACCGCCCGGTCCGGCGGATCGAGGTAGAGCCCCACGATCTCGGTGACCTTCTCCTCGAGCATCGGGTCGTTCGAGACCTTGAACCCCTTCACGATATGCGCCCCACGCTCGAGGGCGATATGCCCACCGCCTCGGACATCGTCGCGCGGCTCCAGTGCGTGGCATTGAACGGCGTTTCCTGCACGGTCTTCGCGATCACCCTCAGCCGAACCTCCCTGGGCAGGGGCGGCTCTCCAGAGGGCCGCGTCTTGTCCCGATTGAGCCCCGGCACGCCTTCGTCATGATACCGCTCCTGCCAGCGCCAGACCGTCTGCTTCGACAGGCCCGTCCGCCGCATGATCTCGATGGTGCCCTGACCTTCCGCCGTCGCCAGCACGATCGCGGCACGCCAGCCAAGCTTGCGCGGCGTGTTGCGGTTGCTCAGCAAAGCTTGAAGCTCGGCGCGGTCGGCGGGGCCAAGGTAAAGGCAGATGTCGGCGCGTCTCATCCGCCGACCATGCTACAGAGCGGCACAGTCCGGAATCCTATGTCAGGTGCAGAACACTAGTGCCCGACGTTCTGTCCCTCCCATGGTCCAACGGGAGCATTGCAAATTGCGGTATCGGCGTCCTACGTTGGACTTGCCGAACGCCAAAGAGTTTTGGAGCCACCATTGTCCACCACTGTTCCGAATGAAGAGCTTGCGGCTGCTCTCGCCGAAGTGTCCAGATCGCAACCGCTCCGTTTGATGCTGGGCAGGATCGAGCGTCTGAACGTTTCGGCCGACGTGAAGGCCCTGCTGCGGGACCTGGCCAGGATCACGCTTCGCGTGGGCGAGGCCGTGGTCTCCATCGGGCGCAAGATCATCGATTTCGCCTTCGAACTGGTGAAGTCCTATCCCAGCACCACCTTCGGTCTCGCCACCGGGCTGATCGTGGGAACGCTTGTTGCCGGCATTCCACTGCTCGGGCCGCTGCTCGGCCCCATCCTGACGCCACTTCTCTCTGCCTTCGGTCTGACGCTGGGCGCGCTGGAGGATCTCAAGGATGGGGGAGTCCGCCGACGCATCGACGCCCTCGAGCGGTCTGTAGCCACGGTGCTGGCGAATGCCTGAAATCGCCGCGACGGCTTCTGATCTCGATTTCGAGGGCGTCCACCAAGTCATTGCCGAGCCGCTCCGCCTGAAGCACAAACTGGCCATCGGGGAAGACGCCTACGCCTCGATGAGAGTGATCAGGAGTGCCTCCGACCTTGCCGTGGCGGGAGGAAGCGCTGCTGCGGGCGGAGCCATTGCCGCGTCCTCGACGGTGGCCGGCACCTTCTTCGGCGGCGGGCTGCTCCCCGCCCTGGGCCTCGGGACGGCAGTGACGCCCGTCGGCTGGGTGGTGGGCGCGGCCATGGTTACGGGTGGCGTCGCTCTCGGTGTCACCCGGCTGTGGCGAACCTACGAGCGCTCACGGGTGCATGCGATCCCAGCCTTCATCAACACGCCGCTCGACGTGCTGGGGATGAGCCTTTTCGACCTCATGGCGGGGCTCGCGCTGAAGCTCTGCGAGGCCGGCGACGGCATCGACGAAGAGGAGCGGGCGATTATCCGCGAGATTTTCATCAAGGAGTGGGGCTTCGATCCGCACTATGTCGCGTATGCCCTTCCGGTGGTCGAGGACGCCGTCGCCGGTCGGACCCTCGAAGACCTCGCCCGCTCCCTGGCGCAGTTTCAGCGCGACAACCCGGATTGCAACGCACAGGCGATGCATGCCGACCTGATCCTCTTCCTCACCGAGGTGGCCGAGGCGGACGGGCGGATCGACAAGGGCGAGGCGTCGGCCATTGCCCGGGTCGACGCCATCTTCCGCGACGCCAACAGGGGCCTCCTGTCGCGCGCGGGCAGCCTGATCTCCGGCTGGACGTTCAGGGGCAGGGCTGTGGCGGGTGATCCCGCCGTAAGCTCCTATCTCAACGCCGTGGTGGATCTCGCCCGTTCGGGCGAGAGCGAGAAGCTGATGAAGACGGCAACGGTGCCGGCTTTGACCCTCTGGCTCCTCGGGCGGACGGGTGCCGGCAAGTCGTCGCTCGTGCAGGCCCTCACGGGGGCGAGCGCTGCCCAGGTCGGCAACGGCTTCACCTCCTGCACGAGAACGGCCGTGGCCTACGACCATCCAGTCGAGACGCCTGTGCTGCGGTTTCTCGATACAAGGGGTCTGGCCGAGGTGGGGTACGATCCCGCGGAGGACCTGGCGGCTTGCGAAAAGGGCAGCCACGCGATCCTGGCGATCGCACGGCTGGACGATCCGGTTCAGGGAGAACTGGCCGAGGTGCTTGCAACCGTCCGCCGCCGGCGCCCGGAAATCCCGATCCTCGTGATCCATACCGGCGCCGACCTCGTCGAGGATGCCGAGGCACGGGCAAGGGCACGGGCGACGACACAGGCCCGGCTCGACGCCGCCGTTGGCGAACCTTTGCCCTCGGTGGAGACAGCCTTGTCCCCGTCCACGCTGCAGGATGCGCCTCCGGCGGACCTGGTCGAGGCGCTGTCGAAGATCCTGCCCGAGACCGCGCTCATCCTGATGGATGAGGACGCGAAGGATGCGGAGAGCCGGGCGTTCTCCAGGAATAGGGCGATGGTGCTGTGGTTCGCCGCTGCGGCGGCCGCCACGGACGCGGCTCCTGTCGTCGGCCTCGTCACCGTGCCGGGTCTGCAAGGAGCGTTGCTGCATCGGCTCGCTGCAGCCTATGGTATCGAATGGAACAAGGCTCGCATGGCAGCCTTTGCTGCGGCCCTTGGCACCTCAGTCGTTCTGCGGGCGGGTGTTGAACTCCTGCTCCGGCAGGCAGTGAAGCTGGTGCCAGCCTATGGACAGACCGTCGGGGCCGCATCGGCCGCCACGATCAGCTTTTCCACGACGCTTGCCCTCGGCCGGGCTGCCGCCGCATGGCTGCACCATGAGGCGCGAGGCGAGCCGATGTCGCCCGCGGACCTGCAGCAACGCTACCGCGATGCCTTGGGGAGGGCGATGCTTGCGCGTTCCTGACATTCTGCGCCGTCTGCTGCGTTGGGACCGCCTTGGCCTGGTCCTGCTCCTCGTCCTGCCGACGCTCACGACCTCGGCCCTGGGCTTTCTCTGGCTGCGGGAACGCCAGCTGCTTCTGCCATTCCTGGCCGCCGTGGCCGGGGTCGGCGCGATCTTCGTTGTGGTCCGAAGCCTGGCCCGCCTGATCCTGCGGCCGCGCAAGACCGACGCACCGCCTCCGACCCTGCCCGAGATCCGGGCCGAGCCGGACTGGACGGCCCAGGAGCGCGCGGCCTTCGATACGGCACGCCGGATGATCCGCAAGGCACCCGCCACGTCCTCTTGGCCGGATCTTCCCCGGCAGGCTCTGCAGGTGGTCGAGCATGTCGCGGTCACCCTCTCGGACGGGAAACGCTCCGCCCTCGACTTTTCCGTTCCCGAGGCGTTGCTCCTCGCGGACACGGTCATCATCCGCTACCGCGCCATCCTGCGCAGCCATGTGCCTTTCGTGGATCAGCTCAACGTCGGAACGGCCTTCTGGGCCTACAGACATCGGAACGTGGCGAAGGCTCTCGGTACCTGGGGCATGCGCGGCTGGAGGATCTACCGCCTTCTCTCCAATCCGCCAGCCGGGATGCTTCAGGAACTGAGCGGGTTCCTCCACTCCGGCGTTAGCGAGACGCTCTCGGAAAGCTTCCAGCGGGAACTGCGGGAACTTCTGCTCGAAGAAGTGGCCCATGCGGCCGTCCAGCTCTACTCGGGTCGGATGCGCTTCTCGGATGCCGAGCTGCTGGGAATGGAGTTGGAGACCAGCGGCCGGGATCGAGAGAGCCTTGCCCGGCCCGACGAGCCGGTGCGTATCCTCGTGGTCGGGCAGATCAGTGCCGGCAAGTCGACGCTGGTCAACGCGATCCTGCGCGAGAACCTGACTGAGACCGATATGGCGCCGACCACGGATCGCCTGATTGCCTACGATGTCGAGATAGCCGGTGTGCCGTGCCGCCTGCTCGACACGATGGGTCTCGACGGCTCTGCAGGCGTTCGGGACCGGGTCGCGGCCGAGATGATGCAGTCCGATCTCGTCCTGTGGGCGGTTCGCGCCGATCGGCCCGCACGGGCGCCGGATGCCGCGCTGATGCAGGCGTTCCAGACACTGTGCGCCTCGCAGCCCAACCGGCGGTTCGCACGGATCGTCGCCATCGCGACCTTCGCCGACCGCCTTGTTTCCGTCCGGGACGCGCCGGAAGGCTGGCTGCCACCGACTGACCGCACCCGTCTCTCCGAGGCGATGCACGCGATCTCAAACGAGCTCTCTATCCCTCTTCCGCGTCCGGTCTGCGCCGAGGAGCCCGAATGGAACGTCGATGTCGTAACGGCGGAGTTGGAGGCAGCCTTGGGTGAGGCCCTGATGACTCAGCGCAATCGGCGCAGGCATCAGGGGGATACATCGCGAAGCACCTGGGATGAGCTTGGTCGGGCTTGGCGCGGCGGCTATGGGCTCGCAGCGCAGTTCGGCGGCCGGTTGCGAAAGCGCGCGGTTGGAGAGGACATCTCCGGCACCAGGTCATCCTGACCTGATGCTGCCCGCGAGAACTGCCGCGCGAACGCCCTGCGCTAAGGGCCTCGGCACTTTGCCCCGAGCGATCGCCCGCCCTCGACGGATGGTACGCCATGACCTTCGGCGCACCGTCGTTGCCTCTTTCGCGGATCCGTCCGGCCGTGCATCAGAACCCGCAGCGGTCGAACAGTGCCCGGCCCTCTTCCGCAACCTCGCAACCATCGGCAAAAAGCGGACGCCAGCTGGCCACGCCGGCGGCGACGTCGGGATGGGAAACGGCCGAGGAGAAGGCCTCCACTCCCACCAGGCCCGCGTATCCCGCGTCCTTCAGCCATGCGAACAGGGGCTCGAAGCGGATCGTCCCGGCAGAAAGCCTTCCGCGGTGGTTCTGGTCGATCTCAAAGTACGCCAGATGCGGGAGCGCGGTGCCGAGGGCGGCGAGCATGTCGTCCTCCTCGATGTTCATGTGGAACGTGTCGAGATGCAGCCCCACGTTTGGCCTGCCGATTGCCTCGACAAGCCGCACCCCCTCGGCCGCGGTGTTCACGAGATTCGATTCGTATCGATTTACCACCTCCAGCGTCAGCAGCATGCCGCTTGCTGCCGCCTCGTCGGCCAAGCGGGCCAGCCCCTCGGCAGAAGCTTCGAACTGGCCGGCCACCGGGGCCTGCGCGGCCTTGCCGAAGGCGCCGTAGAGAATGCCGCCCATTCGTGGCGCCCCCATGTCTCGCGCCAGCGCCAGAGCCACCCGATGCCGTGCAAGCCCGCGCGCCGCCACCTCGGCATCGGTGCTGGAGATGTCGGTGTCGGGCCCGAGCGGCGAGGTCGTTAGTGGAACCACGCCTTCGGCGGCGCAAAAGCGGGCGATGCGGGCGGGATCGATCGTCTCGGGGTCGCGCAGGGGGATCACCAGATGGCCGTAGCCGTGGGCCGCCGCGCGGGCCGCCGCCCGCTCGCCGCCCTCGCTGCTCCAGCGGGGAAGCCATGTGTAGCTGTGGATGGATCGGCGATTCATTACTTCTCCTTCAGCGGAACATTAGTTTCGGCAGGAACAGCACGACCCCGGGCAGGAAGACGAGCAGCAGCGTGACGAGGAAGACCGAAAGCAGCAGCGGCAGGGACTCGCGCGTGTAGGCGCCAACCTTGACCTTCAGGATCGAGCAGACGGTGTACATCGCCGTCCCAATGGGCGGGGTGAAGTTACCGATCGTGGCCGCGATAATGAAGACGATGCCAAAATGGACGGGATCGCCCCCAAGGTTGCGAATGAGCGGTAGGAAGATTGGCGTCAGCATGATGATCAGCACCGTCGCATCCACCACGAAACCCGCGAGGATGGTGAAGGTCGCGATCAGCGCCATCACGGCGTATAGGTTGTCGGTCAGCCCCAGCATGGCGCTCGAGACCAGCTCCGGGATCCGCTCGAGCACGATGCCGTAGCCGAAGATCGCCGAAAGCGCGACGAGGAAGATCACCGCGCCGATATCGCCGAGGCTGACCTCGAGCGCCTCAATGAAGCTTCTCCCCGTCAGCCGGCGATAGATGGCGACGCCCACGAAGAGCGCATAGACGACCGCCGCGGCTCCGATCTCGGAGAGGGTGAAGACCCCACTGCGCAGCCCCACTAGCAGGATGACCGGAAAGAGTAGCGCCCACGAGCCGCCGCGGAAGGCGTGGCCGGCCTCGGCCAGGGTCGGGCGGCGGTCGCGCTCGGGCGGATAGCCGCGCCGGCGCGCAGTGATCGAGACGGCGATCGACAGGCCGGTCGCCAGCATCAGCGCAGAGATCAGTCCGGCCGCGAACATCGCCCCGCGGCATCGGGGGAGCGTCGAGGGGTCCTCCTCTCGGCCGCGGCCGGGGGCGAGAGGGGATGGGTTTGGGAAAGCCGACAGAGACCGGTCGACCAGAGGTCATGGGCAGCGTACCCCAGGAATGGGAACCGCCTCGATACGGGGGTCGTAGTCCGATCCGGCGCTTGCGGAGCTGCCAGTTCTTGCGCTGAAAGACCCGTTGGACGGTCGGCCTTTTCCGGTCACGACCGCGATGGACCGGGCCTACGCAATTACCCAGTGGGCCGGCTCGCCCATGACCGAGATCCCTGGCAACGACCGATCCTGTCCCTTCGGTCGGGCTGTCGCTCTCCCGGAAAAGCCTCCCGACGCGAGGGTCGAGAGGCTCGTTGGTCTTCCGCTTTCGTCCGAAGCGGATTACATGCCCCGCGAGAGAGCAAAGCCGCTGAAGCCGCCCATGCCCAGATCGGCGAGCTCGCTTGCGGCACCGCTGGCCAGGTCGATCGAGTAGAGGCCCGCGGTCTCTTCGCCCTCGATCTGCAGGATGGCATAGGCCATGTCCGAGCCCTCTTCCGGCGAGACGATGTCGAACCCGCCCCAATAGCTCACGTCGATCGGCGCGCCATCGACCGTCAGCTGGCCCACGGAGGCCAGCGTGCCGTCGTTGTTGGCGAGCGTCACCAGAGCATCGGCATTGGCATCGAGCGCATATTGCGCGGTCGACGACGCCTTGGCCCCGGAAATGGCATTGGTATAGGCATTGGCGAAGATCAGCGGCTCGCGGCCGGCCGACATGTCACCCTCGGCATAATAGGCGTCGGTGAAGCGGCGAACGGAATTTGCGCGCTCGTCCTTGTCGCCAAACCCGTCAGGGAAATACACGAGGTTCGAGCCATCCGCCCCGACCGCGCGCACGGCGTCGATCTGGTTGTTGAAGTCGAAGGCCACGGCGCCGTCACCGATCATGGCATCGTCCATGAAGCGGGCGCCGAGGTCGGTCAGCGTGCCGGTGGCCGGATCGACCTCGTAGATCATGCCGTCGGCATAGCCCAGCAGCTGCCCGGTGACGGGGCGATAGGCGATCGCGCGCAGCGGCGCCGAAAGCGCATGGGTCTTCACGGTGCCGGGCATGGCGATGTCCGCCATGGTGACCAGCGTGCTGCCCTTCTCGGCAAGGGCATAGCCCATGACGCCGGCATGGTCGTCGGCCAGTGCGGCAGTGCCGAAGGTGAGCGTCGCGGCGGTCAGGGCGAGAGTGTTCTTGCAGGCCATCGGTAACGTCCTTTTCTGCTTGCGTTGGACCACTCCCTGTGGGCCAACTCGTCGAAGTCACGGTGCAGGTGGCATCGGAGTTTCAGCGCGGGACGATTTTTTTCGACGGTGAGAGCGATAGACAGCCTGACGGACGAGACCTCCGGTAACCGCTCCGGGCGCGCGGCGGCGACGGGGCCGAGCACGCCCCGGACCGACCTCGAGGCACTGATCGCCCGGTGCGCCATGGGTGACCGGGGCGCGTTTGAATCGCTCTATGATGCCACCAGCGGGAAACTTCATGCGGCCTGCTGTCGTATCCTGGGGCGTGGACAGGGGGCCGAGGATGCAATGCAGGACGCCTACGTCAAGATCTGGACCCATGCCGGTCGGTATCGCGTGACAGGCCACTCGCCGATGACCTGGCTCATCACGATCGCGCGCAACACGGCCATCGATCGTCTGCGGGCTCAGCGCAGGGGCGGCGATGTCACCGAATATCACGACATCCACCCTGCCGCCGGATCCAACCCGGAGACCAGGATGCTGGCGCGTGCCGAGGCGGGGCGCATCCGGGCCTGTCTGGAGGAGCTGGGCGCAGACCGTCGCCGCGCCATCACCGGGGCCTATCTGGACGGGTTGAGCTATGCGGAACTGGCGGAGCGCGCCGGAATTCCGCTGAACACCATGCGCACATGGCTGAGACGCGGCCTCATGGCGCTCAAGGACTGCGTGGCCAGATGAGCGATCTTTCGGAAAGCGCCACGCCCGACGATGACATGCTCGCGGCCGAATATGCGATGGGCCTGTTGGAGGGCGACGAGCATCGCGCAGTCCGCGCGCGCGTGGCGCGCGATCCGGGTTTCGCCGCACGGGTGACCGAATGGGAGGCGCAGCTGTCGCAGATGGCGGATCTGGACCCGATTGCCGCGCCCCAGGCCGCCCGTGCCGCACTGATGGCACGTCTTTTCCCCGCTCCGCGGCGGCTTCCCCTCTGGCAGCGGCTGGGATTGTGGCAGGCCCTCGCCGGTGGCGCGATCACGGCGGCCCTCGTTCTGGCGTTCGTGGCCTTCCAGCCGAACGAGCGGACCAGGGCAACGGCGCTCTACTCTGCCGAGATCGCCTCGAACGAGGGGGATTTCCGCGTCGTTGCGCTGGTCGACCTGCAGTCGGAGGAGGTCATCCTCGCCCGAACCGCCGGCGCGGCACCCGAAGGGCGTATCCTGCAGGTCTGGGCCCATGGGCCGGACGAGCCCGCGCAATCCGTCGGTCTCTGGCCGGAGGGCGACAGTGTGCGCCTTCGGCTGCCTGCCGAGATTGCTGCAGTGCAGGGTGTCCTGACGCTGGGTGTCTCCGAGGAGCCTCCCGGCGGGTCGCCGACGGGCCGACCCTCCGGAAGGGTCTTCGGCACGGTTGACATCCCGCTCGTGCAAGCCGAGCTGTGACGCGCATCGGACGGCGCCTCGGCTACTCCTTTGCCGCCGGAAGCGGTGGAACCAGCGATCGATCGCGATGCGGTTCGTTCGGACGGCCGCTCTCGGGCTTTGCGGCAGTTTCCACGCCGCAACGCCGAGAGAGCGCTGCCAGCCCTTCGTGGTGATGGGTGGCGTTTCCTCGGTTAGACCGCGCACCTGAGCTCGGGTGAGCACGGCGATTGTGCGCCCCCGCAACCCGTTCAAGCCACCTCAGCTATCCGGGATACGCCGCCCCTCCGGCGGTTTTCTTTTGCCGCATCTTCAGAAAGCGCGACTCTGCGCGTCCGCGTCGCGGCAGGACCGGTGGCTCCGCCTCGGGCGCGAGTGGCGCGCCGCGGATGGGCCGGACGTCGATGTGCTCTCGCCCAGATCCTGCAGGCTCAGGAGTGCCATCCGCCGCCTCTGCGAGATCGGAGTGGCCGTCATCGCCAGGGCCTGCAGGTCGGCGCCGGGCGCCCGGAGCCGCGCCTTGTGGGCCGCGCCGGGCGGGCCAGTGGGCCGCACGAGGCAACGCTTGGGGGCGAGGCGGAAGGAACATCGGCGGACTGCAGGTGTTCGGTAAAGACTCCCTGTGGTGCGACAGAGTTACGGAGGCGGAATGACTGCACATGAGATTCATCATCCTCGTCGACGGGGCAACTGGGCGCTGACGACGCTCGCCATCGTCTGCCTCTTGCTGGGCATCACGCTTCTCGCCGGAGGCGTCTGGCTCATCGTGCTCGGCGGCAGCTGGTATTACGGCATCGCCGGGCTGGGCCTTCTGCTGGTTGGAGTTCTCTTGTTCCGACGCTCTTTCGCGGCCGTATGGCTCTATCTTGCAGTCTGGGCGGGCACGGTCCTCTGGGCCTTCTGGGAGGTCGGAACCGACTGGTGGGCACAAATGCCGCGCCTGGTCGGGCCGACGCTCATCCTCATCCTCGTCCTTCTCTGCATTCCCGCGCTTCGGCGCCGCTGACGGGAGCTGGCCATGCCGATCCATCCCCTTCGTTCCCTCCCCCTTCTGGCGTTGATCGCCGCAACCCCCCTCGCCGCGCAGGTGCAGCCCGCCCAAGGTCTGCCGGAAGCCGATGTGGCGCCACAGCAAGCCGAGCCTTCGCCGGACGCGCAACCCGGAGGCGCAGGCGACGCCCCGCAGGGGCAGACCGAGCAGGCAGCGCCGGAGGGGGCAGCCTCTCCGGAGGCCGGCACGGAAGCGGCGCCCGCGGGCACCAGTGTCGCGCAAGCGGAGGCCGAGGCTCAGGCCCTTGTGGAGCGGCCTGCGCAGCCGCAGCCCGAGGTGGGGGCGGACTGGCCCTTCTGGGGCGGCGATGCGCAGGCCACGCGATATTCGCCGCTGGACGAGATCACTCCGGAGAATGTGGCGGGCCTCGAGCGGGCCTTCGTCTACCGCACCGGCGACATGCCGAGCGCCGAGGCGGACGGCAAATACTCGCCGGAGACCACGCCTCTCAAGATCGGCGATGACCTCCTGATGTGTTCCGCCATGAACATCCTCATCTCCATCGATGCGGCGACCGGAGAGGAGAACTGGCGCTACGATCCCGGCGTGCCCGCAGAAGCCATTCCCTACGGCGCCTCGTGCCGCGGGGTCTCGATCTACACCGATCCGGCGGCCGCGGAGGGGACGCTCTGCGCGACGCGGGTGATCGAGGGCACGCTCGACGCCAAACTCGTCGCCGTCGACGCCTTCACGGGCGACCCGTGCGAGGGGTTCGGCGAGAACGGCACGGTGGATCTCTGGCAGGATATCGGCGAGCGGGTGCCCGGCTGGTATTCGGTCACGGCCCCGCCCGCCGTGGTGCGCGGAATCCTCGTGACCGGCGCTCAGGTGAAGGACGGTCAGGCCGAGGACGCACCCTCGGGAGTGGTCCGCGGCTATGACGCGGTCACCGGCGATCTCGTCTGGGCCTGGGACCTTGCGGCTCCCGAGGCCAATCGCGCCGGCCCGCCCGCAGGAGAGGTCTATACGCGCGGCACGCCCAACATGTGGACGACCGCCGTCGCCGACGAAGAGCTGGGATATGTCTACCTGCCGCTTGGCAATTCCTCGGTGGACTATTACGGCTCGAACCGGTCGGAGGCGGAGAATGCCTTCGCCACCTCGCTGGTGGCCCTCGACGCCACGACGGGCGAGGAGGTCTGGCACTTCCAGACGGTCCGGCACGATGTCTGGGACTACGATCTCGGCAGCCAGCCCACGCTCCTCGACTGGCAGGGCACGCCGGCGATCCTCCTGCCCTCGAAACAGGGCGATCTCTATATCCTCGACCGGGCCACCGGAGAGCCGTTGACGCCGATGGAAGAGCTGACCGGCCTGCCGCAGGGCGATGTGGAGCCCGACTACATCTCGCCGACCCAGCCTGCCTCGGCCTGGGCCACGCTGCGGATGCCGCCGCTCGAGCCCAGGGACGCCTGGGGCTTCACCGCGATCGACCAGCTCTGGTGCCGCATCCAGTTCCACCGCGCCAATTACGAGGGCTATTTCACGCCCCCCTCCAGCGACCGGCCGTGGATCCAGTATCCGGGCTACAACGGCGGGTCCGACTGGGGATCGGTCGCGGTGGACAGCCAGCGGGGCCTCATCATCGCGAACTACAACGATGTGCCGAACTACAACCGGCTCGTTCCGCGCGACGAGGTCGAGAGTGTGCCGATCCACGAGCAGGAGAGCGGCGCGCAGGCCGGCGAGAATGCCGAAGGCGCGGCCGACCCTCAGGCGGGATCTCCCTATGGGATCAGCGTCAATGCCGGCTGGCGCAACGAGATGACGGGCATTCCCTGCGTGCGGCCTCCCTACGGCCATATCCGCGCGATCGATCTGGAAACGGGTGAGACGGTCTGGGATCGCCCCTTCGGCACCGCGCGCCGCAACGGCCCCTTCGGCATTCCGTCCTACCTGCCGTTCGACATCGGCACGCCCAACAACGGCGGCTCGGTCGTGACCGCCGGCGGGGTGATCTTCATGGGCGCCGCGACCGACAACCTCTTCCGGGCGATCGATGTGGAGACGGGCGAGACGCTCTGGCAGGATGTCCTGCCGGCGGGAGCACAGGCCAACCCGATCACTTACGAGGTCGACGGCCGCCAGTATGTGATGATCGCCGCCGTCGGCCATCACTTCATGGAGACCGGCGTCGGCGACTGGATGATCGCCTATGCGCTGCCGCAGTAAGTGACGGGCTGGACCGATCCAAGGCGCCGCCAGGGGTGAGGTCGGGTCTCGGGGAGAACCGCCAAGCCCCTGGCCCTGGCGGCGATCCGCGAGACTCTTCCTCGCCGGTGACCCGATCGGATCGGTCGCCTCTCCCGCAGTGTTCTCCGCCTGACGTCCCTGACATCCCGCGAGCGGCGCGCGAACGCTGCGGCGGCTCGGGCGGGGGGGCCGGCCCCGCTCCGAAGGAGACGCGGGTCTCCCGGGCAAGGGCATCGCGTCGCGGACAGGTGCGCGGACGGCGCCGCGGGGGCGCGTGGCGAGGTGAGCCTCAAGGATGCGGACCCTTCAACGCAGGCATCTGGCACTCAGGCGCCCTTTCTCCACGCCCTTGCGGCAGGCCTCGCGCAGATGACCGTCGCGTCCTGAGGCCGCGTCCGCGAGCGCGGAACAAGCCGTCCGCTTCGTCATTGTCCCCCGCGCAACAGTGGCGCGGGTTGCCTGACAGGTAAAGGCTGATGGAACCACCGATCGGCCTCGAGGCCCTGCGGCTTCTGGATCTCGGCCTCTCGAAGGCAGCCCATCTTCACATCACCTCCGACGATGCGCGCGCGGAGGATCTCGTCCGCTTCCTCCGGGAGATCGCGCCCACGCTTCGGCCGGACGTCTTCCCGTGCTGGGACTGCCTTCCCTACGACGGCGCCTCGCCCACGCCCGATGCCATGGGACGTCGCATGGCCCTGCTCGATGCGGTGCGCGCGCGAGACGTCCGGCTCGTCATCGTGGGTCCGTCGGGTCTTCTGCAGCGGGTGCCGCCGGTCGAGGCGATGCGCCGCTTTGCGGTACGCGCTGGCGAGACGCTAGATCTCGGCGCCTTGCGCTCCTTCGCCGCCTGCGCGGGATATGTGGAGGATGACCGTATCGACGAGCCGGGCGAGATCGCGTTCCGCGCCGAGGTGGTCGAGGTCTTTGCGGCGGGCGCGGACCGGCCCGTGCGGATCGGCCTTCAGGGAGACCTCGTGACCGGGATCCGCCGCTACGATCCCGTGTCGCTGCGCTCGTTGGAGGACGTGCCCGGGATCGATCTGCTGCCCGTGACCGAACTGCCCGAAAGCGCCTTCGCCGAGGGGCTTCCGCCGCGGGGGGCCGAACATCTTCTGCCCCGGGCATGGCCCTCCCTCGCTGCGCTGCCGGACCATCTCGGGCAGGGCGGGATCTCCGTGACCCCCGGCGCGCTCGCGGCGCTCCGCCGGGCCCGCGCGCAGATCGAGGAAGCGCATCGCGACCGCGAGAGCCTTGGCGAGGGCGAGGCGCTGCCGCCCGAGGCGCTCTACCTCGGAGAGGAGGATCTGGCGGGGATCCTCGCGCAGGCCGAGACGCTCGATCTTTCGGGCTGGGAGCCCGTTCCCGCCTTCGCGGAAGACCGGCGACCGCGCGCGGCCCTCGCCCGCTTTGCGCGCAGCCAGACGGAGGAGGGGCGCCGGGTCGTTCTTCTTGCCGCGACCGCACGCGACCTTCGGGCGCTTGGGCGGGCCACCGGGGCGGCGGATCCAGCGCAGGACTGGCAGGAAGCGCGCGCCACGCCGGAGGATGTCCCCGCGTCGATCCTCTCCACTCTGACCCGCGGCTTCGTCGACCTTCCGGGGCGGACGGCCGTCGTCACGGCGCGGGATGTGCTGGGCAGCCGGGCCGCGGAAGATGCGGCCGTGTCGGCGGTATCCGCATGGCAGGTGGCGCCGGACGCCCTCGCCGAAGGGGACCTCGTCGTGCATGAGGACAGGGGGCTGGGGCGCCTCGAAGGCCTCGCGCCGCTGCCCGGCGCGGAGGGCCGCGAGGCGATCCGCATCGGCTATGCGGCGGACCAGCACCTCCTCGTGCCCGTCGAGGAGGCCGGCCGGATCTGGCGGTATGGCACCGGCGCCGACGTCACCCTCGATCGGCTCAACGGTGCGGCATGGACGAACCGGAAGAGAAAGCTCGACGAAGGGATCGCCGAGGCGGCGCGCGCGCTGGTGGCCGCGGCGAAGGAGCGGGCGGCCAGGTCCGCGCGGGCCTTCCGGCCGCCGTCCGACATCTACGAGCGCTTCGCCGGGCGCTTCCCCTTCGCCCTCTCTCCCGATCAGCGCCGCGCCATCGCCGAGGTTCTGGACGATCTCGTGGCAGAGCGGCCGATGAACCGGCTCGTCCTCGGCGATGTGGGGTTCGGGAAGACCGAGATCGCGCTCCGCGCGGCGGCCGCCGTGGCGCTCTCCGGCGCCCAGGTCGCGCTCGTGGCGCCGAGCACCGTCCTCGCCCGGCAGCATGCCGAGACCTTCCGCCGCCGGTTCGAGGGCTTCGGCATCACGGTGGCCCATCTCTCGCGCCTCGTGCCCGCCCGCGAGGCGAAGGCCGCGCGCGACGGGCTCCGCGACGGGTCGATCCGCATCGTCGTCGGCACCCATGCGCTGCTCGGCAAGGGCGTGGTCTTCGCCGATCTCGGCCTCCTGATCGTGGATGAGGAGCAACGGTTCGGTGCAGCCCACAAGGCGCGGCTCCGGGCGCTCGGCGCCGACCTGCATGTGCTGACGATGACGGCCACGCCGATCCCGCGGACGCTGCAGACGGCCCTCGTGGGCTTGCAGGACCTGAGCGAGATCGCGACGCCGCCCGCCCGGCGGCGGGCCGTGCGCACCCTGTCCGCCGAGGACGATGCGGCCGTCCTGCGGCAGGCGCTCCTGCGCGAGCGGCGGCGGGGTGGCCAGAGCTTCGTGATCGTGCCGCGCATCGCGGAGATCGATGCCACGGAGGCGCGCCTCCGCGACCTCCTGCCGGAGGCGCGGCTCCGCGTCGCGCATGGCGACCTCCCGCCGGAAGAGCTCGACCGCGCGATGGTGGAGTTCGCCGCCGGTCGGGGCGACATCCTTCTCGCCACGAGCATCGTCGAGACCGGGCTCGACGTTCCGCGCGCGAATACGATGATCGTCATGCATCCGCAGCTTTTCGGTCTTGCGCAGCTCCACCAGTTGCGCGGCCGCGTGGGTCGCGGGGCGCGGCAGGCCTATTGCTATCTGATGCACGGGCCGGGAGACGACCTTGACGAGGCGGCCCTGCGGCGGCTCGGCACGCTTCAGGCCTTCGACCGGCTGGGCGCGGGTGCGGCGATCGCCGCCGAAGACCTCGACCAGCGCGGAGCGGGAGAGCTGTTCGGAGAGCGGCAGTCGGGTCACGTCAGGCTCATCGGCCTGCCGCTCTACCAGCATCTCCTTGCGCAGGCGGTGCGCGCCGCCCGAGGCGAGCCGCCGACGGCCCGGCATGTCACCCTCGCGATGGACGGGGATGGGGCGCTGCCCGCCGACTACATTCCCGAGGCGGGCCTCCGTCTCGGCCTCTACCGCAGGCTTGCCCGGGCCGCCGACCCGCGCGAGGTCGCGCTTCTGGCCGACGAGATCGAGGATCGTTTCGGCCCGCCGCCGGCTGCGGCCGCGGGTCTCCTCGTCGCGGCAGAGATCCGGGCGCTGGCGCGGAGCCTGGGGATCGAGCGGGTCAGCGCGGGGCCGTCCGGCGTGGCGCTCGACCTGTCGCCGGACGCCTGTGCGGAGCGGTTCGCAGAGGATCTGCCCGAGGGCGTGGCGCTCGAGGGCCGGCGGCTCCTGCGGCAGGAGGAAGCGGACGGGGATGCCGCACGCCGGGCGCTGGATCTTCTGCGCGATCTCGGCTGAGCCGCAGGGGTGCAGCCTCCGCTCCGTCGCTCGTCCAGCCCTCGACGGTCGCGGCCCCTGTCCTGAAGGCGGCGGGGTCGGTCTCGTGCCGGATCATCGTGAGGAGGGGGAGCGGCTTCTCCGGCGGCGCGGAGCGCAGGCGGGAACGCGCGGGGAAAAGGGGATGAGGGGAGGATCGGCCCCGGCGGGGGCAAAGCCGCTTGCCGGCCGCGGCGAGACGTCTGACCGCCCTCAGGGGCAGGGGCAGGGGCAGGGGCAGGGGCAGGTCCGGCCGCTCGGACCCGGGGTGGTGGGGGAGCAGACCGGCCGGGGGCCGGTCCGCTCCGTGTGTCAGGCTTACTTTCCGGTGGCCTTGATGATCTCGATGGCCTGCGTGACCCATTCCTCGCCGCCGATCTGGTCGTAGAACTCAGGCCAGAGGGCTGCGGCGGCCGCCTCCCACTTCTCCTCGTCCTTCGGCGCGCCGTGGAGGGTCATGCCGTTCTTGACCAGCTCGGCCTTCGACTGTTCGGTGAGCTCGGCCGACACCTGCCGCCCGTAATCCACCGCCTCACGGCCGGCGCGCAGCAGCGCCTGCTGGATATCCTCGGGATACTTCTGGAAGGCGCGCTCGCTGATCAAAAGCGGGCCGGTCCACATCATGTAGTGGATCTCGGTGATGTCGCTCTGGACCTCGAAGAAGCGCGAGGAGATGGCCGTGGTGTAGGGGTTCTCCTGACCGTCGATGACGCGCTGCTGCAGCGCCGGGAAGACCTCGGCCCAGTCCATCGGCAAGGGCTCGATCCCCCAGGCGCGGAAGGTCTTGATCGCGATGTCGTTGGGCGACACACGGATCTTGAGGCCCTTCAGATCATCGAGCGTGGTCACGGGCCTGTTGGTGGTCAGGACCCGGAAGCCCTTCTCCATCAGCCCGAGCGCGCGCACGCCCGCCTCCTTGGTCAGGCGCTCGTTCAGCGGATCGATCAGCGCGTCCATCGCCTTGTGCGCCTGCTCGGTCGAGGTATAGGCGTAAGGCAGCATCAGCACGCCGGCCGAAGGCGCGAGCGGCACGAGATTGCCGGTATAGAGGATCTCGGCCTCGATGGAGCCCATCCGCAGCGCCTGCGCCACCTCGGTCTCGGTGCCCAGCGAGTTGCTCGGGAAGATCTGAACCTCGGCCTTTCCGTCGGTATATTCCTTCACCAGCTCCTGGAACTTCACCGCTGTCAGGTGGGTCGGATTGCTCTCGTTGTCGCCGTGCGACAGCCGGATGGTGTAATCCTGCGCGAAGGCGGCAGGCGCCATCATCAGGCACAGGGCCGAGGCCACCAGTGTTTTCTTCAGCATGTTTTCCTCCTCTGGATTGGGTTGCGCGCGGTCACTGCACGAGGCCCATGAGCCGGGGCAGGAACAGCGACAGCTGCGGGATGAAGGTCACGAGGAGCAGCACCACGATCTCGGCGGCGATCAGCGGCAGCGCCGCCTTGCTCACGCGCTCGACCGTCTCGTTGCTGATCTCGCTCGCGACGAACAGGTTCACCCCGAGCGGCGGCGTCGAATAGCCGATCTCGCAGGCGATGACGAACATGATCCCGAACTGGATCGGATCGATCCCGGCGCTGACCGCCACGGGCAGCAGCAGCGGCGTCAGGATGATGAGCTGGGTCAGGGTCTCCATCCACATGCCGACGAAGATCAGCAGCGCGATGATGAGCAGGACCAGCACCACCGGATCCTCGAAGGTGGCGATCATGAAGGCGGAGAATTCCTGCGGCACCTGGAAGATCGTGAGCACGCGGCCCAGAAGGCGGCCGCTGACCAGCACGAACAGCACGACCCCGGTCAGGCGCACCGCATAGGACATCGAGTCGATGAAGCCGGGCAGGGTGATCGTGCGATAGATGAAGATGCCGACGAAGAGCGCATAGAGCACGGCCACGACGGAGGCCTCGGTCACCGTGAAGATGCCGGTATAGATGCCGCCGAGGATGATGACCGGGGCGAGCAGCGCCCAGCGGGCCTCCCATGCGGCGGCGCCGATCCGTTTCAGGCTGCGGCCTTCGGGGTTGGCCACCGCATAGCCGCGCCGGGCCGAGATGTAGCGCGACACGGCCGTGAGGGCCACGGCCAGCATCAGCCCCGGGATCACGCCCGCGATGAAGAGGCCGGTGATCGAGACCTCGGCGGTGATGCCGTAGATGATCATCGGGATCGAGGGCGGGATGACGACGCCGATGCCGCCCGCATTCGAGGTGATCGCGGCGGCGAAGGACTTGTGGTAGCCCTCCTTGATCATGGTGGGGATCATGATCGACCCGATCGCCGCCGCCGTCGCGGGGCCCGAGCCCGAGATCGCGGCGAAGAAGGTGCAGGCGACGATGGTCACGCTCGCCAGCCCCCCGGGCGATCTGCCCACGAGCGTCCGCGAGAAGGCGATCAGCCGTTGCGTGAGGCCGCCCTTCTCCATCAGGACGCCCGCCAGAACGAACATCGGCACGGCGATGATGAGGAAGTCGTTGACCGCCGAATAGGCCGCCTGAACCACATAGGAGAGCGGGATCCCGGCCACGATCATCCCCGCCACCGCGGCGAGCCCGATCGACACGGCGACCGGCACGCCCAGGATCAGGAACAGGAGGAAGGCCAGCGTCAGAATAATGGGTGCGCTCATCGGGCCCTCACTCGTCCATGCGGGTGTCGATGACACCCTCGTCGTTTTTCCAGCGCCGGATCATGACCTGGATGACCCGGAAGCTGAGCAGCAGGAACCCGAGGGGCACGATCATCTGGACCCAGGCGATGTTGATGCCCGTCGTCTGCGAGACCATCGGGAATTCGAACATGTCGGCGATGTAGATCGTGCCGAACCAGATCACGAGCGCGTTGAAGCCGAGCCAGATCAGGTCGGCCACGGTCAGAAGGATCTTCTGCGCGCGCGGGGGCAGGAAGGCGATCTGCACCGAGACGCGGATGTGGCGGTCCTTCTCGGCCGCGACGGCAAAGCCGAAATAGACCGCCCAGACGAAGGCGAAGCGCGACACTTCCTCGATCCAGGCGAAGGACCAGCCGAGGACGTAGCGGCCGATCACCTGCATGCTGAGAAGCACCAGCACGAGCGTCATGAGGAGGACGCCCAGCCACTCCTCGGGGGAGCGACCCCTGATCATAGTCAACATAGTTCCTCCTCCGCCTCCGCATGGTTCAGCGAGGCCAGAATGATGTCGCGTGGCTTGCGGGTCTCCAGCGCGGCGCAGAGCGCGACCAGCCGGCGGCGGAACAGCTCGTTCTGCCGCAGCGGGCCCTCGAACAGGTCGAGCCGCAGATAGCCCGCCACCAGCGCCGACGGGTCGCCGCCTGCGGCAAGGTCGATGTCCCGGAAGACGGGCGCCAGCGGATCCTCGACCGGGATCGGCCGCCCCGCCGCATCCCGGCCGGTGTTGTAGCGCATCCAGGCCGCGATGGTCAGGGCATAGAGCCTGGCCTCGGGCCCTTCCAGATGGTGCTCCGCCGCCTCGACGATCCGCTGCCCCAGCTTGAACGAGCTGTCGGTGCCGATCTGGGTGAGGGGGTGGCGGATATGGGGGTTGCGAAGCCGCTCCATCGTGGCCCGGCAATAGGCCGCCAGATCCTCGCCGGGCGGGCAGGCGAGCGTCCGGGCCTGGGCCGCGCAGAACCGCTCGAGCCAGGCGCCCATCACCGGGTCCGAGGCCGCGTCGAAGCTGGTGGCGAAGCCCGAGAGCGCGCCCAGATGGGCGATGGCCGTCTGCGCCCCGTTGAGGATCCGGTGTTTCATCCGCTCGTAGGGCGCGACATCGGCCACGATCTGCACCCCCACCTTGTCCAGCGGAGGGATCGGCAGGGCGAAGCGATCCTCGATCACCCACTGACCGAAGGGCTCGGCCACGACGCCGAGCGCATCCGGCGCCCCGGCCAGCGCGGCGATGCTCTCCGCCGCGGCGGCATCCACGCGCGGCACGATGCGGTCCACCATCGACACGGGGAAGGTCACGTTCGCGGCCATCCAGTCGAGGAGATCCGGGAAGGCCTCGGCCACATAGGCCGTGAGGACAGCTTCCAGAAGCCGTCCGTTGACCGGGATATTGTCGCAGCTTGCCAGCGTGATCCCCGGCAGCCCGGCCGCGCGGCGGCGCACCAGCGCAAGGGCCAGCCAGCCGAGCGCCGTGCGCGGATGCTGCGGATCGGCCAGATCCTGCGCCACCGCGGCCGGATCGAGCCGGTCCGTGCCCGGAACATGGCAGTAGCCCTTCTCGGTCAGGGTCATGGTGACCAGCCGCAGCGCCGGATCGCAGAGCATGTCGGGGTGGGGCCGGTCCAGAACCTCGCGGATCGCCGTGATCCGCAGCAGGTCCTCGCGCGTCTGGTCGCGCAGGAGGACATGATAGACGCCGCCCTGCGCGGCATGGGCCGCGCCGATCAGCGGCGGGAACAGGCAGATGTCGCGGATCCCCGCCTCGGGATGGCCCGCGCGGATCAGCGCCTCGGCATAGACCGCCTGATGCGCGCGATGGAAAGCCCCGGGGCTCAGATGCAGGATCGTGGGTGAAGTCATGGGGTCAGCTCCCGAAGCTCAACAGGACCTTGACGTTGTGCGTCCGGTCGGCGGCGGCGGCGAAGGCCTCTTCGGCCGCCTCCATGCCGAAGCGCGCGGTCACGAAGGGCGCGAGATCCACCGCGCCGGTCGAGATCTGCCGCACCGCCTCGTCGAATTCGCCGAGGAAGCGGTAGGCACCGATCAGCGCGGCCTCGCGGATCAGGAGGCCGGCCAGAGAGAGCCTGGCCTCGGGGGGCAGGAAGCCCACCTGCACGATGCGGCCGCGCGGGCGGATGCAGCGGATCGCCATGTCGAGCGCCGCCGACACGCCCGAGGCCTCGAGCACCACATCGACCTCGCCGATGGCGGCCTCGGCGGCACGGGTGGCCTCGGGATCGCCCACCAGATGCGTCTCGGCGCCTGTCACCGCACGGACGCGGGCCAGCGCAGGCTCGGCAATGTCGGTCACGATCAGCCGGCCCGCGCCCGCCTGCCGTGCGGCCACGGCCACCAGACTGCCGATGGTGCCCGCACCCGTCACCAGCACCGACGCGCCCGGCGCGATCTGGGCCAGCGCCACCGCATGAAGCGCCACCGCATAGGGCTCGCTCAGCGCGGCGAGGGCCAGATCGACCGTTTCGGGCAGGGCCACGCATTGCGAGGCCTGCACCACCGGACGCTCGGCAAACCCGCCGTGGGTATGGGGGAAATGCGCGGCGCTGCCCATGAAGCGCATGGAGCGGCAGAGGTGCGTGAGCCCCGCTCGGCACTGGTCGCAGGTGCCGCAGGGCCGCGAGGGATTGACCGCCACGGCCATCCCCGGCTCGAGCCCCTCGACGCCCGGACCCACCTCGCGGATCCGGCCGCTGAACTCGTGGCCGAGGATCATCGGCTCGCGCAGGATCGAGTTCGCCACCCGCCCATGCTGGAAATAATGCAGGTCCGAGCCGCAGATCCCACCCCAGGCGAGATCGAGGCGGACCTCTCCCGCCCGCAGCGCGGGCTCGGCCCACGGCTCTATGCTCAGATCCCTTGCGGCACGGATGACACAAGCGCGCATGGCGATTCCCCTCCCGGATCCCCCTCGTCCCGTCAGGTAGATAGAATGAATGTTCCATTTCTTTCAAGAAGAAAATATACATTGCATCCGAGGGGCCGGACCCGCGCCCCGCTGGTCAGCTTCGGGCTCTGGCGGTAGGCTCCCGCGCAAGACAGGACAGGGACAGACATTGCGATGAGCGTCAGGGACGACCGCCCCACCAGCTACGACGACCTCTGCACGCGGCTCGCAGCCGACCTCGAGACGATGCCCAAGCGCCTCGCCCAGACCGCGAGCTATCTCGTCGCCCATCCCGATGAGGTGGCCTTCGGCACCACGGCCAGCATCGCCGAGGGGGCGGGCGTGCAGCCTTCGACGCTGATCCGCTTTGCCAAGGCCAACGGGTTCGAGGGCTTCAGCGACCTGCAACTGCTGTTCCGCGAGCGGCTGCGCGACAGGAACCAGTCCTACGACAGCAGGCTCGCCACCCTCGGGCAGGATGCGGATCAGGTGCCCTCGCGCGCGGTGCTGAACGGCTTCATCGCGGCCGGACAGGAATCGCTTGCGTGGCTGCAGCGCGACATGGATCTCGACCAGTTCGACGCGGCGGCGGCCTTGCTGGCGCGGGCGGGGACCGTCTATCTGGTCGCGCGCCGCCGCGCCTTCCCGCCGCTGATCCAGCTGCGCTATGCCCTGGCCAAGCTCGGCATCCGCAGCGAGATCTGCGGCTCGGTCAACGGGATCGACAACGACCTTCTGGCCTTCGCAGGGCCCGGAGATGCCGCGATCCTCATCAGCTTCGCCCCCTACACCGCCCAGACCATCGAGGCGGCCGAGCAGCTGCGCGCGCAGGAGGTGCCCATCGTGGCCATCACCGACTCGCGCCTGTCACCGCTCTGCACCGGGGCCGCGGCCCGGCTCCTGCTGGCCGAGGCGGATTATGCGGGCTTTCGCACCTCGACCGCGGCCATGACGCTCGTCATGGCGCTGAGCGTCGCCACGGCAGAACATCGCCGTCTCGGCCGGAGCGGAGCCTGACGGGCGATATGGAATGAACGTTCCGTGTTGACATTTTTTTAGAACCATAGTTTCACATCGACCGTTCCCTGCCGCGGATGCGGGCGGGGAGGGCTTCGGCGATGGGGAGACGCGTGGGCATGGGCAAGACGCTGGATGTGATCACGATCGGGCGCAGCTCGGTCGATCTCTACGGGACGCAGATCGGCGGCAGGCTCGAGGACATGGGCTCCTTCGCCAAATATATCGGCGGATCGCCCACCAACATCGCCTGCGGCACCGCCCGTCTGGGACTGAAGACGGCCGTCATCACCCGCGTCGGTGACGAGCATATGGGCCGCTTCATCCGCGAGCAGCTGGTGCGCGAGGGGGTGGATGTCCGCGGTGTGGCGACCGACCCGGACCGGCTGACCGCGCTCGTCCTGCTCGGCATCCGCGACGAGGCGAGCTTTCCGCTGATCTTCTACCGCGAGAATTGCGCCGACATGGCCCTCTCGGAGGAGGATATCGACGAGGATTTCATCGCCGAGGCGCGCGCCGTGCTTGCCACCGGCACCCATCTGAGCCATCCGCGCACCGAGGCCGCCGTGCTCAAGGCGCTGACGCTCGCGCGCCTGCACGGGGCGAAGACCGCGCTCGACATCGATTATCGCCCGAACCTCTGGGGGGTCGCGGGGCACGGCGACGGCGAGAGCCGCTTCGTCGAAAGCGGCAAGGTCACGACCAAGCTGCAGGGCACGCTCCATCTCTTCGACCTGATCGTGGGCACCGAGGAGGAGTTCCACATCGCGGGCGGCACGACGGACACGCTGGCCGCGCTGCGCGCGGTGCGGGCGGTGTCGGAGGCCACGCTGGTCTGCAAGCGGGGCGCGAAGGGGGCGGTGGCCTTCGAGGGCGCGATCCCGGACAGTCTCGACGAGGGCCAGACCGGCCCCGGCTTTCCCATCGAGGTCTTCAACGTGCTGGGCGCCGGCGACGGCTTCTTCTCGGGGCTGCTCAAGGGCTGGCTCGAGGGCGCCGACTGGCCGACCGCGCTCAAATATGCCAATGCCTGCGGCGCCTTCGCGGTCAGCCGGCATGGCTGCACCCCGGCCTATCCGAGCCTTGCCGAGATGGAGTTCTTCCTCGAGCGCGGCGTGATCCGACCGGATCTGCGCAATGACGAGGCGCTCGAGCAGATCCATTGGGCCACCAACCGGCAGGGCCGGATGGGCGGCGACTGGTCGACGATGCGCGTCTTCGCCTTCGATCACCGGATCCAGCTGGAGCAGATGGCGGGCTATACGCCGGCCAGGGGAGGCGCCTTCAAGGAGCTCTGCCTGAAGGCCGCGCTGAAGGTGGCCCGTGGCCGGCCGGGCTACGGCATCCTCTGCGACAACCGGATCGGGCGCGCGGCGCTCCATGCGGCCAGCGGCACGGGCCTCTGGATCGGGCGCCCCTGCGAATGGCCCGGCTCGCGGCCCCTGCAGCTCGAGCCCGAGCTCGGCCCCGACTGCGGCGGGCTGCAGGAATGGGCGCGCGAGAATGTGGTGAAGGTGCTGTGCTTCTGCCACCCGGACGACGATGCCGAAACGCGCCGCGATCAGGAGGCCACGGTGAAGCGCCTCTTCACCGCTGCCCGGCGCAACGGGCTCGAGTTCCTGCTGGAGGTCATCCCCTCCAAGGTGGCGCCGGTCGATGACGGGACGACGGCGACGCTGATCGGGCAGTTCTATGCCGCGGGCATCTATCCCGACTGGTGGAAGCTCGAACCGATGGTCACGCGCACGGCCTGGGCGAATGCGATTGCGGCCATCGAGGCGCACGACCGCCATACCCGCGGCATCGTGGTTCTGGGGCTCGATGCGTCCGAGGCGGACCTCGCCGCCAGTTTCGAGGTCGCGGCAGAGTTCGATCTGGTGCGGGGCTTCGCCATCGGGCGCACGATCTTCGGCGAGGTCGCGCAGGGCTGGCTTGCCGGCACCATCGACGATGCGGAGGCCACCGACCGGATGGCCGAACGCTACGCGCGCCTCTGCGCCATCTGGGACCGCGCCCGGGAGACGGCCCGCCGCGCCCTCTGATCGGGATCGGCCCCCTCAGCCTGTTCCGCGGCGGCCGCTTTTCCTGACACCGCCTGCGGGCCGGGCCGAGGCCGCTCCCGCAGCCGCCAGCCGGGCCCGGCCGAGAAACCGGGCCCTCGCCCCGCCGCCCCCAAGGCCTGCAATTCGACCGAGTTCGCCGGCACCCCGCTCCGCCGGAGGAGCAGACGCCCCATGACGATCCGCGCGCCCGGATCGCTGGCTCGGGAGATTGCCATGCTTCCCGAGTCATCTCCGGTTCGAACCGGATCGTCAGCGGGCCACGGCGCTTGAGCGCATGGCATCGGGCCGGTGCCACATTGCCGGCAAGGCGGTGAGCCTGCTCATGCAGTCCGGCTAATGCACTGAATGCAAGGGATTCATCTCTGGCGGACCTCGAGCCGCAAGCCCTTCCAACAATTCCGTTGACTATGTTACCGACCGGTAAGTAAGGTGAGGGCAGGAGACAGAGATGACCCGCAAGACCGCCACCATCAAGGAGATGCCGAAACCCGCCAATGGCGGCGAGCGTGCGGACGAGGTGCGGCGCGTGATCTATGAGCGCGCTCTCGCGCTCTTCGAGACCAAGGGCTTTGCGGGCACGTCGATGAACGAGATCGCGAGCGCCTGCGGCGTCAGCAAGCCCGCGATCTACCACTATTTCCGCAACAAGTCGCACCTGCTCGAGACGCTCTACGCGGACATCACGCGCAACTTCTTCGACGCGATCCAGAACATCGCCTTCGACACCGGCGGCCCCGAGGAACGGCTCCGCCGCCTCATCCGCTACCAGTCGCTCTACAACATCAGCCACCGCCGCTTCCTGACGGTCTTCTGGCGCGAGCGCCATGTGATCGAGCAGGAGGACCGCCGCAGTCTGGCCGAACGCGAGCGCGAATTCGAGGGCTGGGTGCGCAAGATCCTCGTGGACGGCTGCGCAGCAGGCATCTTCCGCGAAGTCGAGGTGGATGTGGCGACCTTCGGAATCCTCGGGATGCTCTCGGCCGTCCACCGCTGGTCGCCCTATGTGGGCCAGTCTCCGGAAACGGTGGCCGAGACGCTGTCGGACATGATCGTGCGCGGGCTCCTGCGGGAGCCCGGCGGGGGGGCCTCCGTGCCCTGAGCGCAGTTCGGGCCGGAGGATGCGGGGCGGCATCGGCCGGATCAGACCATATCGGGAGGATGAACGTGTCAGGCGACTATCTGGACGGCAAGGTGGTGCTCGTCACCGGCGGGGCCAGCGGCATCGGCCGCAGCGTGGCGGAGGTCTGTGTCGAACTGGGCGCGCGGACCGCGATCTGCGATCTCGTCCCGGGCGAGGCACCGGAGGGGCAGGTTGCGCTGAACTGCGACGTGACCGACCCGGCCGCGGTCGAGCGGGCCTTCGCCGCGGCGCGCGAGGCCTTCGGGCGGGTCGATGCGGTGGTCAATTGCGCGGGCGTCTGGCGGCCGCGCAGCGACGGGCCGATCACCGCCGTCTCGGACGAGACCTGGGACAGGATCATCGCCGTCAATCTCACCGGCACCTTCAACGTCTGCCGCGAGGCGGTGCGCGTGATGGAGGCGCAGGGCCACGGCAGCATCGTGACCATCGCCTCTGTCGTGGCGATCACCGGCTGGGAGAAGCTGAACGCCTATTCCGCCTCGAAGGGCGGGGTGCTCTCGCTCAGCCGGGCGCTCGCCATTGAATGCGGGCCCAAGAACATCCGCGTGAACTGCATCTGCCCGGGCGTGATCGAGACGCCGATGACCGAGAAGGTGCTGGCCTATTCGCAGCCCGACGTGCTGCCCATCGGGCGCCTCGGCCATCCGCGCGACATCGCCCATACCGCGGCCTTCCTCTGCTCGGACCGGTCCGGCTTCACCACCGCCGCCACCGTCGTCGTCGACGGAGGCTTCAGTGCAGCCTGACCGCGGGGGGCTCCCGTTCCTTCTGGGGGATGTGGTGGCGGACAACCTGCGCTGGGCGCCCGACAGCGCCGCGCTGATCTTCCGCGGCCGCACCCGGAGCTGGGCCGAGTTCGCGGCCGACATGGCGCGCATCCAGCAGGGTCTTGCGGCGCAGGGCGTGCGCCGGGGCAGCCGGGTGGCGGTGCTCGACCGCAACTCCGACGATTACGTCCTGCTCGGCTATGCGCTGGCCGGCATGGGCGCGGTGCTTGCCCCGGTCAACATGTGGCTGCGTCCGGCCGAGCTGGGTTACATCCTCGGCAACTGTCAGCCGCTCCTCCTCGTGACGAGCGCGGAGTTCCTCGGGGCCGCCCGCGAGGCCATTGCGCCGCTCGCCGACCCTCCGGCGCTGGTCCTGCGCGGGGAGGAGGCGCCCGGCACGATCCCCTGGGCCGAGATCGCGGCCGGCGGAGGCCGCGCGCCCGTCTCGCGCCCTGAAAGCTGGGACGACCCCCACCTCGTGCTCTATACGTCGGGGACGACCGGGCGGCCCAAGGGCGCGCTGATCTCGCACCGGCGCACGGTGCTCGACGCGCTGGCCGCGCTGCCCGTCTTCGGCATCGGCCAGCACGAGCGGTTCTTCTGCTACATGCCCCTCTTTCACACCGGCGCCTGGGATTACCTGAAGCTTTATTTCATGCGCCGCGGTGCCGCCGTGATCGCCGAGCGGTTCGAGGCCGACGCGGCCGTGGCCGAGATCGAGGCGCACCGCTGCAACGGCATGTTCGGCGTGCCGCTGGTCCTGCGCCAGATGGTCGAGTCGCAGGCCTGGGCCACCTCCGACATGTCCTCGATGCGCCTCATCGCCTATGCGAACTACGATCCGTCGGCGCTGATCCTGCGCATCGTCGAGGCCTTCCGCGAACGTGGGGCGGAGGGGCTGCGCATCGCCAATGCCTACGGGCTCACCGAGGGCGGCCCCTACATCTGCATCAACCGGCCCGAGACGGCGATGGGCAAGCCGCTCTCCATCGGCCAGCCGGTGCCGGGGGTGCAGGTGGCGCTGCTCGACGAGGATCTGCGCGAGGTGCCTCGGGGCGCGCTGGGCGAGATCTGCGTGCGGGGGCCCGCGCTCATGAGCGGCTATCTGAACCGCCCCGAGGCCACGGCCGAGGCTTTCGCCGGGGGCTGGCTGCACACGGGCGATCTGGGCCGGGTGGATGAGGAGGGCTTCGTCCATCTCGTCGACCGCAAGAAGGACATGATCCGCACCGGCGGCGAGAATGTCTTCGCCAAGGAGGTGGAGCAGATCCTCGTGACCCATCCCGCCATCCGCGACTGCGCGGTGGTGGGGCTGCCCGACGACGATTACGGCGAGCGGGTGGTGGCGGTGGTGGTGGCCGAACCGGGCACCGATCTGGCCGAGGCGGAGGTGAGGCGCTTCGTCCGCGACCGGCTCGCGGGGTTCAAGGCGCCCCGGCAGGTGATCTTCGTGCGCGAGCTGCCGAAGACGCCGGCCGGCAAGATCAAGAAGCACGAAGTCAGAAAAGCGATCGCTGCCGAGCGCGCGTAGAGGCGCCGGCAGTCCACGGACGGAAGACATCGACCAAGGGAGGAAGACCATGAAGCCATTTTCTGGCATTGGCGCCGCATGCGCCCTTGCAATGCTCGCGACGCCCCTCTGGGCGGACGAGATCGTGGTGGGCGACCTGCATCCCATCACCGGGCCTGCGAATTTCTACGGCCTGCCCGAGAGCCGGGCGATCCAGCTCGCGGTCGAGGAGATCAATGCCGCGGGCGGTCTCTCCGTGGGGGGCGAAAGTCACACCTTCCGCATCCAGACCGAGGATACGCAGGCCAACCCCACCGTCGGGGTCTCGGCGCTGAAGAAGCTCGTCTCGTCGGACGTGCGCTTCGTGATCGGCCCGCTCTCGAGCGGCGTGGGGCCCGCGCTCTTTCCGATCATCGACCGGTCGGACGCGATCACCCAGATCATCGACGGCACCATCGCCGAGGGCGTCACCAACGGGCGCAACATCTTCCGCAATCAGGCGACCGTCAGCCAGTACGACGTCTCGGTCGTCGCTCTCTTCAAGGCCAAGGGCTACGGCTCGGTCACGATGATGACCGACCGTTTCCACGCGGGCTTCGTGGGCACCCAGCCCGCGCTCGCCGCGAGCCTGAAGGAGCTCGGGGCCGAGATCGCGGGCGAGGAGGGCTACAAGCTCGGCGACACCGACTTCTCGGCCACGCTGACCCGCGTGGCGAGCCGCAACCCCGACGTGCTCCTGATCCGCGGCTATCCGGCCGAGGGCGCGCTCATCACCAAGCAGGCCCGCCAGCTCGGCTTCGAGGGGCAGGTCGTCTGGGAGATGGTCTCGCCGCCCTCGACGGTGCTGAAGAACATCTCGGCGGCCGAGATGGAGGGGGTCTACAACTGCATCCCCGCCACGACCGAGGATTACATCGCGCTCGGCAACGAGAAGGCCATCGCGCTGGAAGAGGCCTACCGCGCCCGCTTCAACGAGCCCGCGGGCGAGCTGAGCGTGCTCAGCTACGATGCGGTCCACATCCTCAAGGCCGCCATCGAGAAGGCGGGCAGTCTCGAGAATGCGGCGGTGAATGCGGCGCTGGCCGACCTGACCGTCGAGGAGGTGCCGCAGCTCATCTCGGACTATGTGCCGGGCGAGGGCGGGCAGCTCTTCGACGACAAGGGCCAGGTGACGCTCCGCAGCGCCGTCAGCGTCTGGCAGGGCGAGGGCTGGCATCCCGCCACCGACGTGATCCGCTGAGCGGACGAGAGGGAGGACGCACCATGATCGACCTCTTCGTCCAGCAACTGGTCAACGGGCTTGCGCTGGGCAGCACCTATGCCCTCGTGGCCCTCGGCCTCACGCTGATCTTCGGAGTGCTGCTGATCCCGAACTTTGCCCATGGCGAGTTCTACATGCTGGGGGCGTTCCTCACCTATGCGATGGTGCTGGCCGGGATGAACTTCTGGCTGGCCATGGCGCTCGCCGTGGGCGCCGTGATCCTGCTCGGCTGTCTCGTGGACCGGCTGGCCTTCAAGCCGGTCGAGCAGGCCCCGCCGCTCAGCATGATGATCTCGGCGCTGGCCGCTTCGATCATCCTGCAGCAGAGCGCGATGCTGATCTGGGGCGGCGAGGCGCGCACCATTCCCGCTCCGGTCACGGGGGTGCTGCGCACGCCCTTCTTCATCGTCACCTGGATGCAGCTCATCGTGATGGCGAGCCTCCTGCTCGCCGCGGCGGGGGTCTGGCTCGTGCTCAACCGCTTGCGGCTGGGGCTGGCCATCCGGGCGGTGGCGCAGAACCGCGACGCGGCGCTCCTGATGGGGATCAGCATGTTTCAGGTGCGGCTTGCGACCTTCGCCATCGGCGCGGCGCTGGGCGCCATCGCGGGCGCGCTTCTGGGCGCCACCTTTCCGATCTATCCGACCATGGGCGTCAACCCGGTGCTCAAGGCCTTCGTCGTGCTGGTCCTCGGCGGCATCGGCAGCCTGCCGGGCGCGGTCTTCGGCGGGCTCTTCCTCGGCGTCGTCGAGGTGATGGTGGCGGGCTACATCTCGTCCGAACTGTCCGACATCGGCGCCTTCGCCATCCTCGTCGCCGTCTTGCTGCTGCGGCCGCAGGGCTTCTTCGGCCAAGCACAGGTGGAACGCTGATGCCCCGGACCGATCTCCTCCGCGTGACGGTCGCGGCCGTCGCCCTCTTCCTCGTCGCGGCCACGCTCGCGCTCCGACTGGATGACTATCTGCTCTATGTCGTGACGCTGGGCGCCATCTTCGCCACGCTGGCCGTCTCCTTCGACGTGCTTCTGGGCTACACGGGCTATCTCTCGCTCGCCCATGGCGCGCTCTTCGGCGTGGGCGCCTATGCCTGCGGGATCCTGACCGCGCATCACGGCTGGCCCTTCTGGGCGGCGCTGCCCGCCGCGGGCCTCGTCGCCGGAGCGGCGGGCGCGGTGATCGCGCTGCTCGCCTTCCGCACCCGCGGCCTTTACTTCGCGGTCCTCACCCTCGGGATCGGCCTCATCGGCCACCAGCTGTTCCTGGTTCTGGCAGGCCTCACCGGCGGCGTGGGCGGCTTCGTGGGCATCCCCAGCCCGGGGCGCCCCGACTGGGTGCCGCTCGACCAGAACGGCTGGAACGCCCTGCTCGCCCTCGCGCTGCTTCTTGCGACCTTCCTCGCCGCGCAGCTCTTCGTGCGCTCGCGGCTCGGGGCCGCCTGCCTCGCGGTGCGCGAGGATCTGACCCTGGCCCAGGCGCTCGGCATCCGCGTGGGCCAGGCGCGTCTCGCGGCCTTCGTCTTCAGCGCCATCTTCACGGGCTTCGCCGGTGCGCTCTTCGCCGCCATCTCGAATTTCGTGGCGCCCGAAAGCTTCACCGTGCTCGGCGCAGGCTTCCAGCTCGTGGCGCTGGTGGTTGTGGGGGGCATGGGCACGCTCTGGGGCCCGATCCTCGGCGCGGCGCTCCTGACCGCGCTGCCCGAGGCGCTGCGCGTGGCGTCGGGCTACAGCCTGATGGCCTACGGCGTCCTGCTCCTCGTCTTCGTCATCTTCGCGCCGCGGGGCCTTGCGAGCCTCGCCACCGCCGGTCTCGCCCGGCTGAGGACCGGGGCCGGCTTCCGCGCCGCACCGGCCGGGGAGCGGCGGCCATGAGCCTTCTGGAACTCGAGAAGCTGGGCGTGCGCTTCGGCGGGCTCGTGGCGGTGCAGGACGTGTCGCTCGCGGTCGAGGAGGGCCAGATCTACGGCCTCCTCGGGCCCAACGGGGCGGGCAAGACCACGCTCGTCAACATGATCTCCGGGCTGATCCGGCCCACATCGGGCAGCCTGCGCTTCGCGGGCGAGGCCGGAGGGCCCTGGCCCATCGCGGATGCGGTCTCGCGCGGGATCGTGCGCACCTTCCAGCAGACGCGCGCCTTCCTCGGCCTCAGCGTGCGCGAGAACCTCCGGATCGCGGCCGCCGCCTCGGGCCGGGCCGCGGATGCGGCCGAGCTGATCGAGGCCTTCGGGCTCGGCCCCGTCCTCGACCGGCCGGCGGGCGACCTGCCCTATGCCACGCTCCGCCACCTCGGCATTGCGCTCGCCCTCACGCTGAAGCCGCGGCTTCTCCTGCTCGACGAGCCCGCGGTGGGCCTGACGGGCGGCGAGGTCGACCGGCTGGCCCGGCTGATCCGGGACTGGAACCTCCGCGGCGTCACCGTGCTGCTGATCGAGCACAATGTGCGCTTCCTCATGTCGCTCGCCGACAGGGTGGCGGTGCTCGACCGCGGGCGGCTCCTGTTCGAGGGCACGGCCGCCGACTGCCAGCGCAACCCCGAGGTCATCGACGTCTATCTCGGCCGGAGGAAAGAGGATGCTTGAGGTCTGCGACCTGCGCGCCGGCTATGGCCGGATGGAGGTGCTGCACGGGGTGAGCGTCTCGGCGGTCTCCGGGAGACCCACGGTGGTGATGGGGGCGAACGGCGTGGGCAAGACCACGCTCTGCCGCGCGATCACCGGACTTATCCCGCTCCGCTCCGGCGCGATCCTGCTCGACGGCGAGGATATCTCGCGCTGCGATCCGGCCGAGCGGGTGCGCCGCGGCGTGGCCCTCGTGCCCGAGGGGCGGCAGGTCTTCCCCGAGATGACCGTGCGCGAGAACCTGCGCCTCGGCGCCTATGTCCATGGCGAGCCGACCGCGGCCCAGTTCGACGACGTGGCCGAGCTCTTCCCGATCCTCGCCGAGCGGCAGGGCCAGATGGCGGGGCTCCTGTCGGGGGGCGAGCAGCAGATGCTCGCCCTGGCGCGGGCGCTGATGGCGCGGCCCCGCGTCCTCCTGCTCGACGAGCCGAGCCAGGGGCTCGCACCCAAGGCGGTGGCCCAGGTGGGCCAGGCCGTCACGAGGATCGCCAGCCGCGGCGTGGCCGTGCTGCTGGTCGAACAGAACCTGACGCTGGCCGAGATGATCGCGCGCCATGCCGTCGTTCTCGAAAGCGGCGCTGTCGCCGCCGAGGGGCCTGCGGACGAGCTGCTCTCGTCCGGGGCCGTCGAAGCCAGCTATCTGGGACATTGAGGAGGAAGATCCGTGGACTATGAAAACAGGTTCGTGAAGGTCTCGGTCGACCGCGGGCTCGCGGTCGTGACGCTCGACCGGCCGCCGGCGAATGCCGTAAGCCTCGAGGTCTATGACGAGATCCGCCGCACCTTCCACCGGCTGGGCGAGGATCCCGCCATGCGTGTGGCGGTGCTGACCGGCGCGGGCAAGGTCTTCTGCGGCGGCAACGACGTGAACGACTTCGTCGATCTCGAATTCGACCGGGCCACCGAATATCTGGCCCATGTCCGGCTGACCTTCAACGCGCTCTACGATTGCCCGATCCCGGTCGTGGGCGCCATCAACGGCGCGGCCGTGGGCACGGGGATCGTGCTGGCCTCGCTCTGCGACATCCGCATCGCGTCCGAACGCGCGGTCTTCGCTCTGCCCGAGATCGATGTGGGCGTGCTCGGCGGCTCGCGCCATGTCATGCGGCTCGCGGGGCAGGGGATGACGCGCTGGATGATGTATACCGGCCGCCGCGTCCGCGCCGACGAGGCCCTGCGCGCCCGCATCGTCGATGAGGTCGTGCCGCCCGAGGAGGTGATGCCGCGCGCCATGGCCATCGCCGAGGAGATCGCCTCGAAGAGCCCGCCCGCCATCCGCCTCGCCAAGCTGGGGCTGAACCGGACGGAGGACATGAACATGAAGGAGGGCTACGAGTTCGAATGCACCCTCACCGCCGCGGTGCGCCGGACGCCCGAGGCGCGCGAGGGGGCGATGGCCTTCCTCGAGAAGCGCCAGCCCTCCTACGCGGCGCGCTGATGTTCGGGGTCGAGCGCTCGGGCGAGGTCGCGCTGATCCGGCTGGACAATCCGCCGGTCAATGCGGTGAGCTTCGCCCACTGGCGGCTGCTGCCCGGGATCCTGGCCGGGCTCGAGCGGGACGGCGCGGGGGCGGTGGTCTTCACGGGCCAGCCCGGGCGCCACTTCTGCGGCGGCAACGACTTCCGCGAGTTCGCGCGCCTCTCGCCCGGGGAGACGCTGGCCGGCACCGCGGCCGTCCGCGACGGGTTGCGCGCGGTGCGCGAGAGCCCGATCCCCGCCCTGGCCGCGATCCACGGGGCGGCGATGGGCTCGGGCTTCATGCTGGCCTGCGCCTGCGACATCCGCCTCGCCACCCCCGACGCGAAGCTGGGCCTGCCCGAGGTGAAGGTGGGGGCGATCGGCGGTTACCGGATCGCCTCCGAGGTGCTGGGGCAGGGAGAGGCCCGGCGGATGGTGCTGACCGGCGACCCGATCTCGGGCGCGCGGGCTCATCAGATCGGTCTGGTGCAGGAGCTGGCCGAGGACGGCGCTGCCGTGCTGCAGCGCGCGCTGGAGATGGGCGCGGGCATCGCGGCTCTGGTGCGGGGCCGCCTGCGCGAGGGGCTGAAGCCCTGCATGAACGCTCAGGACGAGGGCGACCTCTGGCCGGCCTACGACCTCGAGCGGGAGCTGGCCGCGCGCGTGATGGGGCAGGCCGCTCTGCAAGACTGACCCCCGCGCAGGATGGCTCGCCCCGGTCGCAGGCAGGCGGGAACCGGCACCGGCCCTGCATCGGGCCGGGCCCTTTCCCAAGCCCTGCCGGAAGGCCTCACGATCTTCCGGCAGGGCCCGGGCATCGCCGCCCGCAACCGTTGACCCTATCGCATCGGGCGTCGCTGACGCCGGACGCACGGGGCCCGACCGAGCCGTGGGGGAGGGCCTCGAGACTCCGGCACCTCGTCCGAAAGCGGACCTCTCCGCTGCCTCGAGGCTTCGCTTGCGCTCTCGTCGGGGGGCGCGGGCGCCGACAGCCACCGGCAACGGCGGTGGCGCCCGCTCCTCCCTTCGGAAGGCGCGCCCGGCCTCGGGCCGTTTCGGGTTCCGCCAAGGCGGGTCGATGGGCTGCCGGTTGCACGTCTGCCTGACCGGCCCGCCGGGCCGGGGCGCGCTGCTCGTCGCGACGCGGCCGTCTGAAAATGATGTTACAAGATGAACCATTGATGTATCAGGCAGTCATGGGTGCGCTTTCGCGACATATCGTGACCATGCTGTTTGCCGTCCTGCTTCTGGCGGTGGGCAGCGTTGCGTCTGCCCGGATGATGGCGCCCGATGAACATTCGCTCCTCCGTGCCGAGGTCGCGGCGCTGGGCCTGTCTCTCGACGCCATCTGCGGGGATGCGCCCCAGCACGAGCATCGCTGCCCCTTCTGCCATTTGACACCGGATACGCCCTCGCCCGCGCCTGTGGGCATCTGGCGCGTTTTCTGCCCGAGCGCCGGATGGAAGGAGAGCGCCGATCTCTACCGCGCCGCGCAGGCCCGAGATCACTCTCATGCCCCACGAGGCCCACCCGAACTGAGCTGAAGCGGTCATGCCGGGCGAGCTGCGTCTCGTCCGGACGTCCTTTCTGTCCCAGGTCCGCGGCGTGACACCGTCCGCTGACGTGACTTGCTCATGTCGGAACCCTCATGAACGACCCCTTGAGAATGGCCGGGCGTCCGCCCGCCAGCCCATCCCCGTGCGCCAGACCTGCTCTCGCCGGGGAGGTTTCCCTTCGCGGCCCCGTCATCATCCTCTCCGATGCGCCGGATGACAGCCTGCGCCTCCGCGTGGTGTGGCGGCAGGCGGGCGTTCCGGCAGAGCTGCATGTCCTTGCCGACGGGGGGCATGGCTTCCGCCTGACCCCCGAGGGAAAGGCAGGCGATCGCCGGTTCGAAGACCTCGCGGGGCGGCTGGAGACGCGTGGCCCGAACGGTGCCGAACGCGGCTTTCCCGCCGCGGCGGATCGTGGCGGGAGCCGCCAATGAGCGGGAGGCCCTCGAGCGGCTTGTCCCTGCCCGCCAGCGCAGCCCTGCCTTGCGACCGAACCCGGGGCGCCACCGTCTGAGGCGGCGGAACGGCAGGCCTGCCTGTTCCGCGCCGAGGCGCCCCCCGACCTTTCCCGATCATGTGCCGCCCCCTGATCCGGGCCGCGCACGACCAGCTTTCATGAGGATACCGACCAGATGACGACCGAAGCCACCCATCCGCAGAGCGAGACATCGCGCTCGCACAGGAACAAGCTCTATTTTGCCGCATGGCGGTGGCATTTCTATGCCGGGCTTTTCGTCGTGCCCTTCCTGCTGATCCTCGCCGTGACCGGCGCGATCATGATGATCTCGACCGCGACATCGAACCAGCTCGGGACTGTCGCAGACGTCGCGATCACGGGCGCCGCGATCCCCGTGACCGCTCAGGCCGAAGCCGCGCTCGCTGCGGTCCCCGGCGGGATCCTGAACCAGTATGTCGCTCCCGAAGCGCCGGGCCGGCCCGCCTTCTTCGCCATCGAGCAGGGCCATGCCGTCATGTCCGTCGCGGTGGATCCCTACAGCGGCGCGGTTCTGAACAGTCAGGACAAGACCACGACGCTCTATGCCATCGCCAACCGCATCCACGGAACCCTCCTGATCGGAGATACCGGCGACCGGATCATGGAGACCGCGGCCTCGCTGACCCTTCTCCTGATCGTCACCGGGCTCTGGATGTGGCTGCCCCAGGCAGGCATCCGCGCCCTCGTCCCGGACCTCCGGGCGCGGGGGCGGAGCCTGCTCAAGTCCCTGCACGCCAGCGTGGGGACCGCGATCTCGCTCTTCCTTCTGCTGTTCGTCCTGTCCGGCCTGTCCTGGACCGGGATCTGGGGAGCGCAGTTCGTGCAGCCCTGGTCGTCCTTTCCGGCCGAGATCTCCTGGACCGGCATTCCCCTCTCCGACCGGACCCATGCCTCGATGAACCATGCGGGTCATCAGGACGTGGCATGGGGCATGGAGCAGGTGCCGATGCCCGCCTCGGGCAGCCATGCCGGTGCCGTCGGCGTGGCCGACAGGGTTACGCTCGATACGGTCAGCGCCTGGGCCGACCGGAACGGGTTCTCGGGCCAGTACAGGATCTCCGTTCCGCAGGATGAAACCGGCGTCTTCACGGTCATGGCGGAGGTCCGCAACGAAGATGGCGTGATGCCATGGGCAGACCGGACGACGCATCTCGATCGGCTGACCGGGAACGTGCTGGCGGATGTCCGTTATGCGGATTATTCGCCGATGGCCAAGGCCATGGCCTGGGGGATCGGTCTCCACAAGGGACTGGTGGGGCCGTTGAATTTCGTCTTCAACCTCCTGTTCCTGCTTCTGGTCATCGCGACCTGCGTGACGGGGATCGCCATGTGGTGGAAGCGTCGTCCTTCGGGGGCCGGCAGGCTGGCCGCGCCGCCCGTGCCGCGCGACATGCCTCTGTGGAAAGGCGCGGTGCTGGTCGCCCTCGCGCTTGCGATGGCCTTTCCGATGGCCGGTGTCGCCCTGCTCGGGGTGATGGCCCTCGACGTGCTGCTGCTCTCGAAGGTTCCTGCGCTGAAGCGCCTGCTGAACTGACTCCGCTGCCCCGGGCCGCCGGTGCTGCGGCCCGGGGCAAGCGCTGCGCGCCGGCGAACACCAAGCGGGAAAGGGGGGCCGCGCCTCATGGAGATCGCCATCGGGCGGTGTCGGAGAGCTATGGGCCGCAGCCACCGGCCGATGCGCTCGAACCGGGCGCCCGGTCGGACACGAACGAACCCACCTCCCGAAGACCGGCGGGACGGTCCGTTCACCCGGTCCGGGACGGAGACGCCGAAGGACCGAAAGCGGCTGCCCGGTCCCATCGCGGCCCGGGCGGTGTGCCTCGGGGAGATCGGGCGGCGGCTCGGGGCCGTTGGAGGCGCCCCTGACAGCGCCCGGTCCCATCGCTGCCGGGGCGGCGTGCCTTGGGGGAGATCGGGCGGCGGCTCGGGGCCGCTGAAGGCGCCCCCCTGACAACGCCCGGTGCAAGGGAGCCCGCCCCGGCCCAAGGGGCGGGCCTTGCCGGTCGTCAAGACCGGATGCTGCGCACCCAATGGGCATGGAGCTGCCCTACATCCCCCGCCGTCATCAGGCTCATGGCCTTGCGCAGCGCCTCCTCCGGCCAGTCCCACCAGCGCATCTCGAGGAGCAGCCGGATCTCCTCCTCCTCGAACCTGTGGCGGATGACCCGCGCCGGATTGCCCGCGACGATGGCATAGGGCGGGACGTCGCGCGTGACGACGGCGCGGGTGCCCACGACCGCCCCATCGCCGACCCTCACTCCGGGCAGGATCACCGCCTCCGCGCCGATCCAGACGTCGTTCCCGATGATCGTGTCCCCGGCGGGATGATAGCCGTTCCTGGCCCCGGCGAAGGCCGGCACCTCCTGCATCCAGAAGAAGGGGAAGGTGCTGATCCAGTCCGCCCGGTGCCCCTGATTGCCGGCCATGATGAAGGCGGCTCCCGATCCGATGGAGCAGAAGCTGCCGATGACAAGACGATCCACGCCCTCGTCCGGCAGCAGATAGCGGGCACAGTCGTCGAAACCGTGGCCGTGGTAATAGCCCGAGTAATAGCTGTAGCGCCCGACGAGGATGTTCGGGTTCGTGACCTGTTTGTCGAGCGTCACGCCCCGAAAGGGGCTGTCGAAGTGGTTCTGCATGTCAAACCTCTGAATGTCTGGGAAGGTCCGCCCACAAGCGGAAGCGGTGCGACGGCCGATGCCATCGCACGATCGCCCCGAGCGCGCGCCCGGAGCCCTATTCAGAAGGTTCGGTCTGCAGACTTCATCGGTTGCAAGGGTCCTCTGTCCCGGCCCCAGAAATAGCGGATCGGCCGCACCGCGCAAGAGCGTCTCCGGTTGGTCCGAGACGTGTCGCACCGGAAGGGCCCGCGGCTTTCTCCCTCGCGACGGGGCCGACAGAGCCGCCCGGCTCGATCCGCGACACATCGGAGGTCCGGCCGCTCTGCCGGCTTACAGGTCGCCCCGCCGGACGTTGCCGGCTGTCAACTGCGGCGCGAGGGCACCGCGGCTCCGGTTGACAGGGCCGGCGCCGCGCCGCATCGTCGGCGGGCCCTGGTTCCCGCGGTGATCCCGCGGGCGAAGAGGGAAGCCGGTGCAAGTCCGGCGCTGCCCCCGCAACTGTGAGCGGCGAGCCATCTGCCATGCCACTGGCCCTCCGGGCCGGGAAGGGGCAGCCGGCGTCCGAGCCGCGAGCCAGGAGACCTGCCGGGCCTTGACGACCATCCCGGGCGGCGGGCCCGGAGGCATGGGCCCGTGCCTCCGCGCCGGGATCAGCCACCTTCCGCCTTCCGGTCAAAGGACCGAAGGAGTGGCCATGGAGCCGAAAGACACCACCCTCAACGAGGCCTTCAAGGGCTTCACCAACCGCGACTGTCCCTTCCTGCCCTGTCATCCGGGCGTGAAGCGCGCGTTCAACTGCCTGTTCTGCTACTGCCCGCTGATCGCCTATGAATGCCCCGGGCCCTACCAGACCTACACCGACCGCAACGGGCTGGTGCGCAAGGACTGCTCGTCCTGCACGCTGCCGCACGACGGCTATCTGCAGTCGTGGAACTTCATCCAGAAGTGGCTGGAATATCCGCAGCCCTGGTCGGGCCGGCCGCAGACCGACCCGCCGACGCCGCGCCCCCGCCCGGCCGACGGTGCCGCCGAGGCC
>NZ_MABH01000243.1 GCF_001720585.1 Cereibacter johrii
CGCGCCGTCGTGGATCAGCACCCGCTCGATGCCCGCCCCCGCCAGCGCCTCGAGCGCATTGCGCACCGAGGCGTCGCGCGAGGCGCCGCCCTCGACCAGCTCGACCGAGCCCTCGGCCACGCCTGCGAGCCCTTCCGCGCGGGCGCGGTCGTCGGGATGGATGACGAGGAGGGTGCGGCTCACCCCGGCCGCGGCCCTGAAGGCCGCCAGCGTATGGGCCAGCACCGGCTGGCCTGCGAGCGGCTGCCACTGTTTCGGCAGGTCTCCGCCCGCGCGTGTGCCGCGTCCGGCGGCGACGATGATTGCGGCTGTCGTCATGGCCCCGTCATTCCTTTGTCCGAAGCTCTAGGCCATGGCGCGGCGGGAGACAATCGACCCTCCTGTCGCGGACCAGTCGCCAAGCGGCAGCGGTTTGAGCAGCGTCGCCCAATAAATGTGCATAGCATGATTTCACAGCAAAGTTGCCGAGCGCCGAGTTGTCTTCCGCTTCGGCTCGCCGTAACTGAGGGCTGACGCACAAGGAATAGGCACTTGGCCCTTCGCATCGCTCAGCTTCCGGTGGATCCGCCGGTGCTCCTCGCGCCGATGGCGGGAATTACGGATCTTCCCTTTCGACGGCTTGCCGTGCGGTTCGGCGCCGGGCTCGTCGTCTCCGAGATGGTGGCGAGCCGCGAGGTGGTCTGCGCGGGCGCCGAGGCACGGGCGCGGGCCGAGATCGGCGCGGCCGAGGGACGCACGGCGGTGCAGCTTGCCGGCTGCGATCCGCACTGGATGGCCGAGGCCGCGCGGCTGGTCGAGGCGCAGGGGGCCCGCATCATCGACATCAACATGGGCTGCCCCGCCAAACGGGTCACGAACGGCTGGTCCGGCTCGGCGCTGATGCGCGAGCCCGACCGGGCGCTCGCGCTGATCGAGGCGGTGGTGGGGGCGGTTGCGGTGCCGGTCACGCTCAAGATGCGGCTGGGCTGGGACGAGGGGATGCTGAACGCGCCCGAGATCGCGCGGCGCGCCGAAGCGGCAGGGGTGGCCATGATCACGATCCACGGCCGCACGCGCTGCCAGTTCTACACCGGCCGCGCCGACTGGGCCGCGATCCGCCCGGTGGTCGAGGCGGTCTCGGTGCCCGTGGTGGCCAATGGCGACATCACGGGGCCCGAGGAGGCGCAGGCGGCGCTGGCGGCCTCGGGGGCTGCGGGCGTCATGGTCGGGCGGGGCGCGCAGGGCCGGCCCTGGCTTCTCGGGCAGGTGGCCTCGGCGCTCGACGGGCGCGCGGCACCAAAGGTGCCCGAGGCAGAGGCGCTCGCCGATCTGGTCGTGGCCCATTACGAGGAGATGCTCTCCTTCTACGGGCGCGATCTCGGGCTGCGCGTCGCGCGCAAGCATCTCAACTGGTATCTCGAGGCCGCGGGTCTGGCGGCGCACCGGGGCCCCATCGTGACCGGAACCGATCCGGCACGGGTGGTGCGCGCGCTGCGGCAGGCCTTCGGCGCACAGGAAAGGGCCGCCGCATGAGCTTCCGTTCGCCCTATCCCGTTCCCGGGGTGATCTGGGCCAGCCTTCCGCTTCCCGCGGTGCTCATCAACCCCGACGGCATCATCATCGAATCGAACCCGGCGGCCGAGGCCTTCCTCAATGCCTCGTCCAAGAGCCTGCAGGGCCAGCCCGCCTTCGACCGGATCCTGATCGACGCGCCGGTGGACGAGGCGCTGTCGCGGGCGCGGTCGAACCAGTCGCCCATCTTCATTAACGATGTGGACGTGACCTCGGGCGAGCGTCCGCCGGTGCAGTGCAACATCCAGATCGCGCCGTTGCACGACAATGCCGAGATCGTCATGCTGCTGATCTCGCCGCGCGAGATCGCGGACCGGCTGGGGCGGGCCACGGCGGCCAAGTCGGCGGCGAAATCCGCCATCGGCATGGCCGAGATGCTGGCGCACGAGATCAAGAACCCGCTCGCGGGCATTTCGGGCGCGGCGCAGCTCATTGCCATGAACCTGTCGGTGGAGGATCGCGAACTGGCCGATCTGATCGTCGAGGAGACGCGCCGCATCGTGAAGCTTCTCGAGCAGGTGGAGCAGTTCGGCAATCTCCGCCCGCCCGAACGGCGGGCGGTGAACATCCACGACGCGCTCGACCGGGCGCGGAAATCGGCGGCGGTGGGCTTTGCCGCCAAGATGCGGATCACCGAGGAATACGATCCCTCGCTGCCCGCGACCTATGCCGACGCGGACCAGCTGATGCAGGTGTTCCTGAACCTCATCAAGAATGCGGCCGAGGCCGCGGGCCCGCAGGGGGGCCGCATCCGGCTGCGGACCTTCTACGACATCTCGCTGCGGCTGCGCCGGGCGGACGGGTCGGGAGGCGCGCTGCCCCTGCAGGTCGAGATCATCGACGACGGCCCGGGCATCGCGCCCGATATCGCCAAGGAAATCTTCGAGCCCTTCGTCTCGGGGCGCGAGAATGGCACCGGCCTCGGGCTCGCGCTGGTCAACAAGATCATATCCGACCACGGCGGATGGATATCCGTCGATTCGGCCCCCGGACGCACCGTGTTCCGGGTCTCGCTGCCGGTGGCGCCCCGGGAAGCGGCGTCCAATGACATGGAGGTGAAGTGATGGACGGCACTGTTCTCGTGGCGGACGACGATCGCACGATCCGCACGGTGCTGACGCAGGCCCTGACGCGGGCAGGCTGCAAGGTGCACGCGACCTCCAGCCTGATGACCCTGATGCGCTGGGTCGAGGAGGGCAAGGGCGACCTCGTGATCTCGGACGTGGTCATGCCCGACGGCAACGGGCTCGAGGCGCTGCCGCGGATCTCGAAGCTGCGCCCGGGGCTGCCGGTCATCGTGATCTCGGCGCAGAACACGATCATGACCGCGATTCAGGCCGCCGAGGCCGAGGCCTACGATTATCTGCCCAAGCCTTTCGACCTGCCCGACCTGATGAAACGGTCGGCCCGCGCGCTTGACATGAAGCGCCGCGCGCCGGTGAGCAAGGCCGCCCCGCCGCGCGAGGGCGGGGACGACCTGCCGCTCGTCGGACGGACGCAGGCGATGCAGGCGCTCTACCGTCTCGTGGCACGGGTGATGAACACGGATCTTCCGGTGCTGGTCACGGGCGAATCCGGCACGGGCAAATCGCTCATCGCCCGCGCGATCCACGATTTCTCGGACCGGCGGACACTGCCCTTCGTGGTGGCGCAGGCGGCCGACCTGCAGGGCGTCGAGGGGCCGGCCTCGCTTCTGTCGCGCGCCAAGGGCGGCAGCCTCGTCTTCGACGAGGTGGCCGATTACGACGAGGAAACGCAGGCCCGGATCGTGCGGATGCTCGACATGATGGGCGACAACGCGCCCCGGATCATGTCCACGAGCCAGGTGGATCTGGCCTCGCGGCTGGAGTCGGGGGCCTTCCGGCAAGATCTCTATTACCGGCTGGGCGGCGTCACGCTGCATGTGCCCTCGCTGCGCGAACGGGTGGACGACATTCCGCTTCTGGCCGACCATTTCCTCGCCCGGGGCGAGCGCGATCTCGGCACGACGCGGCGGCTGTCGAACGAGGCGCGCGACCTCGTGCGGGCCTACAGCTGGCCCGGCAACGTCCGCCAGCTCGAGAACACGCTGCGGCGGCTGATGGTGACGTCGGCCGAGGCCGAGATCACCCGCGCCGAAGTGGAGGCCGTGCTGGGCAACCAGCCCGCGATGGAGCCGCTGAAGGGAGGCGGCGAGGGCGAGAAGCTGTCGTCCTCGGTGGCGCGGCATCTGCGGCGCTACTTCGACCTGCATGGCGGCGCGCTTCCGCCGCCCGGCGTCTATCAGCGCATCCTGCGCGAGGTCGAGGCGCCGCTGATCGAGATCGCGCTCGATGCAACCGCCGGGAATCAGGCGAAATGTGCCGATCTTCTGGGGATCAACCGCAATACCTTGCGCAAGAAGATCACCGACCTCGATATTCGCGTGACACGCCGCCGCAAGCTGATGTAAAACGGCAACAGGCGGCGTTGCACGCGGGCACAGACCCGGTCGGCGCCTGAAATGGGGAGGGCGGCCCAACCGCCCCCCGAGAGGCGGGACAGGCCATCCGTGCGGACTGCTGTGCGCAGCAACACCTGGATCAAGCTCGCGCGCCTGCGCAGGCAGCGGCGATTCCAGACGGCGATGGCCTTTGGCCTCGTCCTGCTGGGGCCGGTGCTGGCGCTGGCGACCTTCCTTGCATTGGGGCCGATGAATCAGGGGGCGAATTCGCCCTCGCTGCGATTCGTGCTGCTGGCCGATCTCGTCTATGTCCTCGTGGTGGCGGCGCTGGTGATCGCGCGGATCGCCCGCATGGTCTCGGACCGGCGCAGCCAGTCGGCGGGCTCGCGGCTGCATCTGCGGCTGGTGGGCACCTTCGCGGGGCTCGCGCTCGTGCCCACGATCCTCGTTGCGGTCTTCGCCATGCTCACGGTGAACGTGGGTCTCGAGGGCTGGTTCTCCGACCGGGTGCGGCAGGTGGTGGGGGCCTCGCTCGAAGCGGCCGAGGCCTATCAGGAAGAGCATCGGCGCGACCTGATCGAGGATGCCGAGGCGCTGGCGGCCTATCTCAATGTCGCCAAGCAATCGACCTTCTTCCTGCGCGACGACCAGTTGCGGCCGCTTCTCACGCAGGGACAGGAGAAGATCCAGCGCGGCCTGCGCGAGGCCTTCCTGATCGATGGCGGCGGCGTGCTCCGGACCCGGGGCGAACGCAGCTACCTCTTCGATTTCGAGCAGCCCGATCCCGCCGACATCGAGCGGGCGCGCGCGGGCCAGACCGTCCTGATCCAGGACTGGGCCAACAACGAGTTCCGCGCTCTCGTCCATCTCGCGGCCTTCCCCGACCGCTTCCTTTATGTCTCGCGCACGGTGGACGGCTCGATCCTGAGCCTGCTCGACGACACGCGCGAGACGGTGGTGCTCTATCACCAGCTGGAAGCCGAGCGCGGGCGGATGCTGTTCGAGTTCGGGCTGCTCTACCTCGGCTTCGCGCTCATCCTGATCCTCGCCGCCGTCTGGCTGGGCTTCTGGTTCGCCGAGCGGCTCTCGCGTCCCGTGGGGCGGCTTGCAGGGGCGGCGCAACGCGTGGGGGCGGGGGATCTCGACGTGCAGGTGCCCGAGGAGGAGGGCGACGACGAGATTGCCATGCTGGGACGGCTCTTCAACCAGATGACCCGGCAGCTGAAGGGCCAGCGCAACGCGCTGATGGACAACAACCGCCAGACCGAGCGGCGGCGGCGGCTGTTCGACTCGGTGCTCTCCTCGGTCACGGCGGGGGTGATCGGGCTCGATGCGGTGGGGCAGGTCGATTTCATCAACCGCGCCGCCGAGCGGCTGCTCGAACTGCCCGAGGCGGGCAACATGTCCCTCTCCACCGCCGTCCCGGAATTCGCGGCTCTGTTCGCGCGGCTGCGCGAGACGGGCGCGGCCGTGCAGGAGGAGATCCGCCTGATCCGCAAGGGCCGGATGGAGAGCCTTCTGGTCCGCATGAGCCCGCGGCGCAACGAGAGCGGGCGGCTCGAGGGCTATGTGGTGGCCTTCGACGACGTGACCGACCTCGTCTCGGCGCAGCGGATGGCTGCCTGGGGCGACGTGGCGCGGCGCATCGCCCATGAGATCAAGAACCCGCTGACGCCGATCCAGCTCTCGGCCGAGCGGATCAAGCGCAAGTTCCGCCCGCTCGTGGGCGAGCAGGCGGGCGATCTCGATCAATATGCCGATGTCATCATCCGCCAGACCAACGATCTGCGCCGCATCGTGGACGAATTCTCGAAGTTCGCCCGGATGCCCGAGCCCGACCGGCGCGAGGCGGACCTTGTCAAGCTCGTCCGCGACGCGGTGGTGCTGCAGGAGGCGGGCCAGCCCGAGGTGCGGATCGAGGCGCGGCTGCCCTCCGATCCCTGGCCCATCGACATCGACACGACCATGATCGGGCAGGCGCTGACCAACCTGATGAAGAACGCAGGCGAGGCGATCGAGGCCCGGCGCGAGACGCAAGGCCAGGATTTCCCGCCCGAGATCCGCGTCTCGCTGACCGTGGACGAGGATCAGGCGCTGGTGCGCATCGCCGACAACGGCACCGGGCTTCCGCCCGACCGGACGCGGCTCTTCGAGCCCTATGTCACCACGCGCGAGAAGGGCACCGGCCTCGGCCTGCCCATCGTGAAGAAGATCATCGAGGAACACGGCGGCATGCTGACGCTCAGCGATGCCGACCCCTTCACCCATGACGGCCACCGCGGGGCCATGGCCGAGATCCGGCTGCCCCGCATCCTGCGCAGCCGGGCGCGGGCCGCGAAGACCGGCGAGGCGAGACCGGAGGACACATGAGCAGCATTCTGATCGTCGATGACGAGCGCGACATCCGCGAGCTGATCGGGGACATCCTGCGCGACGAGGGCTTCCAGATCCGCCTCGCCGCCAATTCAGACGAGTGCATGGCGGCGGTGAATGCCGAGCCTCCGGCGCTGATGATCCTCGACATCTGGCTCAAGGACAGCCGGATGGACGGGATCGACATCCTGAAGCGCACCAAGCGCGACAATCCCGATGTGCCGGTGGTCATCATCTCGGGGCACGGCAATATCGAGATCGCGGTGGCGGCGATCAAGCAGGGCGCCTACGACTTCATCGAGAAGCCCTTCAACATCGACCAGCTGATGGTCGTGGTCCAGCGCGCGATGGAGACGGCGCGGCTGCGGCGCGAGAACAGCGAGCTGCGCCGGCGCGACGTCTCGGCGGCCGAGATGCTGGGCGGCTCGACCGCCTACCGGCTGCTCAAGTCGCAGCTCGAGAAGGTCACCAAGTCGAACGGGCGCGTCATGCTCTCGGGGCCCGCGGGCGCCGGCAAGGAGCTGGCCGCGCGCTTCATCCACGCCAATTCGGGCCGGTCAGGGGCGCCGTTCGTCTCGGTCTCCTCGGCCACGGTCGAGCCGGACCGGATGGAGGAGGTGCTCTTCGGCCGCGAGACGGCCGAGCGCGGGATCGAGCAGGGGCTGCTCGAGCAGGCGCATGGCGGGATCGTCTATTTCGACGAGGTGGCCGACATGCCGCTCGGCACCCAGTCGAAGATCCTGCGCGTGCTGACCGAACAGCAGTTCACCCGGCAGGGCGGCACCGACAAGGTGCGGGTGGATCTGCGGGTGATCTCCTCCACGACGCGCGACCTGCGCACCGAGATCGCCGCCGGCCGCTTCCGGCAGGAGCTTTACGACCGGCTGAACGTGGTGCCGATCGAGGTGCCGGCGCTGGCCGACCGGCGCGAGGACATTCCGATGCTGGCCCGGCATTTCATCGAGATGTTCCACCGCAGTCAGGGCCTGCCGCTGCGCAGCCTCACCTCCGAGGCCGAGGCGATGCTCCAGACGATGCCGTGGCCGGGCAACGTGCGCCAGCTGCGCAACGTGATCGAGCGGGTGCTGATCCTCGGCGACGGGTCGGGCCCCATCGAGGCGCGCGAGCTGCCGGGCAACGACGGTCCGGGCGAGGAGGGCCGGCTGATCCTCGGCGGGGCGCTCGCCACGCTTCCCCTTCGGGAGGCACGGGAGCTTTTCGAGCGCGAATATCTTCTCACCCAGATCAACCGCTTCGGCGGGAACATCAGCCGCACGGCGGCCTTTGTCGGAATGGAACGCTCGGCCCTGCACCGCAAGCTGAAGTCGCTGGGCGTGGTGACCACTGCGAAGGGAGGCAGCCGGCTTGCCCGGATCGAGGACGATTTCGAGGACGAGGAGGAGCCGCTCGGGGCGCCGGATTGACCCGGGCGGGCCGTTCTGCGAAGCAGAAGCCCTGACAAGCCGGAGTCCGTGACATGAAGGTGATCATCTGCGGCGGAGGCCAGGTCGGCTGGCAGATCGCGCGTCACCTTTCGGGAGAGCGGAACGACGTGACCGTGGTCGACATGAATGCCGACCTCGTGCGCCGCGCGACCGACACGCTCGATGTGCAGGGCGTGGTGGGCTTCGCCTCCTATCCCGACGTGCTGGAAAGGGCCGGCGCGCGCGATGCCGACATGATCATCGCCGCCACCCATTCCGACGAGGTGAACATGGTCACCTGTCAGGTGGCCCATTCGATCTTCGGCATCACGCGCAAGATCGCGCGGCTGCGGGCTCAGAGCTATCTCGATGCGATCTATTCCGACCTCTACCGGCGCGACCACCTGCCCATCGACGTGGTGATCTCGCCCGAGAAGGAGGTGGCCGAGGCCGCGCTCCAGCGCCTCGCCGCGCCCTCGACCTTCGACACCGAGAGCTTCATGGAGGGCAAGGCGCAGCTTCTGGGCATCGCGCTCGACGAGGACTGCCCGGTGCTGAACACGCCGCTCCGGCAGCTCAACGAGCTCTTCACCAGCCTCCGCGCCATCGTGGTGGGCGTGCGGCGCGAGGGGCGGCTCTTCGTGCCCGAGCCGGGCGACCAGCTCTTCGCCGCCGACGAGGTCTATGTCTTCGTCCATTCCGACGATGTGGTGCGCACGCTCGACATCTTCGGGAAATCCTCGCGCAAGCAGGAGCGGATCATCGTCATCGGCGGCGGCAATGTGGGGCTTGCGGTCGCCAAGGCGCTCGAGGCGCGGGCCGACCGGGTGCGGGTCAAGGTGATCGAGCGCAACCGCGCCAAGGCCGAAGTGGCGGCCGACGGGCTCGAGCGGACCATCGTGCTGAACGGCGACGGGCTCGACATGGACCTTCTGGCCGAGGCGAACATCGACCGCGCCGACGCGGTGCTGGCCGTGACCGACGACGACAAGACGAACATCCTCGCCGCGATCCGCGCCAAGCAGGCGGGCTGCCCGATGGCCATCGTTCTCGTGAACGACCCGACGCTCTTGCCGATCATGCAGGCGCTCGACATCGACGCCTATATCAACCCGCGCGCCACCACCGTCTCCTCGATCCTGCGCCACGTCCGCCATGGCCGGGTGCGGGCGATCTATTCCATCGGCGACGCCGAGGCGGAGGTGATCGAGGCGCAGGTCCTCTCGACCTCGCCGCTGGCCGGGCGCCACATCCGCGACATCGACTTCCCCGAGGGCGTGCTCGTCGGCGCGGTGATGAAGGGCGACCGGGTGCTGAAGCCCACGGGCGACCTCCGGGTGGACGATGGCGACGTGATCGCGCTCTTTTGCATGACGGCGGACGTGCCGGAGGTCGAGCGCCTCCTGCAGGTCTCGATCGACTTCTTCTGACATGGGGCGCGCGCGCTCGGTCCCCCTGATCGTCGTGCTGATGGCGGGCGGCGCCGCGGCCATGTATGTGCCCGCAGCCCATGCCGTAGCCCTGCGCCAGCACGAGGTGGCCCGCGCCTTCTTCTACGCGGGCACGTTCCTGCTGATCCTGATCGCGATGATCGCCATCGCGACGCAGAACCGGCCTCCGCCCCGGGCCGCGCGGGCGCATCTGTCCACGCTGGTGGGCGCCTATCTCATCCTGCCGCCGATGCTGGCGCTGCCGTTCCAGATGGCGGTCCCGGACACGAGCTTCACGAACGCCTGGTTCGAGATGCTGTCCTCCTTCACCACGACCGGCGCCACGCTCTACGACACGCCGGGGCGGCTGCCGCCCTCGGTGCATCTGTGGCGCGCCCTGGTGGGCTGGCTCGGCGGCTTCTTCGTGCTGACGGCCGCGATGGCGGTGCTCGCGCCGCTGAGTCTCGGCGGGATGGAGGTCATCTCGGGCCATGTCCCGGGCCGCGAGCAGGCCAGCCAGATCACCCGCATCGCCGATCCGACCGAGCGGCTGGTGCGCCAGTCGCTCGCGCTCTTTCCGGCCTATGGCGGGCTCACGCTCGCGCTCTGGGGGCTCCTGCTTCTGGCCGGGGAAACCGGCCTCGTGGGCCTCTGCCACGCGATGGGGACGCTCTCGACCAGCGGGATCTCTCCGCTCGAGACGATGACGGCGGGAGAGGCCGGGTTCCGGGGCGAGTTCCTGATCTTCCTCTTCCTCTTCCTCGCCGTGACGCGCAGGCTGATGCCCGGCACCTCGATGGTCTATCGCGATACGCCCATCCACCGCGATCCCGAGGTGATGATGGCCTTCTTCTTCCTGATCGGCGTGCCGGTGGTGCTGTTCCTGCGCCACTGGATCGGCGCCATCGAGACCGAGGAGACGCAGAACATCGCGGCCGCCGCCCGTGCCATGTGGGGCGGGCTCTTCACCACGCTCTCGTTCCTGACCACGACCGGCTACGAATCCCGCGACTGGGTCGCCTCGCGCTCGTGGTCGGGCCTCGGCACGCCCGGCCTCATCCTGCTGGGCCTCGCCATCGTGGGCGGCGGGGTCGCCACCACGGCCGGGGGCGTCAAGCTCCTGCGGGTCTATGCGCTCTACCGCCACGCCGAGCGCGAGCTCGAGCGAATCGTCCATCCGAGCTCGATCGGCGGGCAGGGGGTCGTGGCGCGCCGGTTGCGCCGCGAAGGGGCCTACATGGCCTGGATCTTCTTCATGCTCTTCGCCTTCTCGATCGCCGTGGTCACGGCGGCGCTGAGCCTCGCGGGGCTCGGGTTCGAGCGGGCCATGGTGCTGGGGATCGCGGCCCTGACCACCACCGGGCCTCTGGCCGATCTCGCGGTCGAGACGCCGATCCGATGGTCGGAACTGGGCCCCGCGGCCAAGGCCATCGCGGGCGCGGCCATGATCGTTGGGCGTATGGAAACACTCGCGATCCTTGCCCTTCTGGCCCCGGCGAGCTGGCGACGCTGAGCGGAAAAGCGGCAGGCCTGCCGCACAAGACTAACGATCTGTTATTGGGGCTGGAATCTCCCGCAACTCCTGCCCATACTCGATTCCGACCGTCGGATTGCAGCCGGGGGGAACGAGGAAAGACGGAAGCGTCTCAACCATAAAGGCAAGATAACGGATGGCTGCCGATAAACAAAACTTGCAGGACGCCTTTCTGAACCACGTCAGGAAGGCCAAGGTTCCGGTTACGATTTTTCTCATCAACGGTGTAAAACTGCAGGGCGTGATTACCTGGTTCGACAATTTCTGCGTCCTGCTGCGCAGGGACGGACAGTCGCAGCTGGTCTACAAGCACGCGATCTCGACCATCATGCCCGGGCAACCGATCAATCTCTACGAGGGCGACGACTGATTTGACCGATCCCGAGGAAGGGGAGGAGGAGCCCCGGAGCGAGGGTGACAGGGAGGGCCAGGCGGCCTCCGACGGCGCGACGCGGTCGCAGCCGATGCGCGCCTTCGTGCTCCACCCCGACATCCGCACCGAGCGCTCGCGCCGGCTGCCCGACCTGCGACTGGCCGAGGCCGTGTCGCTGGCGGCGGCGCTGCCCGACATGGAGATCGTGGGCCAGGAGGTGGTGCGCCTGCCGCGCGCCCAGCCGGGCCTTCTGTTCGGAACCGGCAAGGTCGAGGAGCTGAAGGCGCGCTTCAAGGGGCTCGATGTGGGTCTCGTGCTGGTCGACGGGCCGGTCTCGCCGGTGCAGCAGCGCAACCTCGAGAAGGAATGGGGCGTGAAGCTCCTCGACCGGACCGGGCTCATCCTCGAGATCTTCGCCGACCGCGCCCGCACCCGCGAGGGCGTGCTTCAGGTCGAGCTCGCCGCGCTCTCCTACCAGCGCACCCGGCTCGTGCGGGCCTGGACCCACCTCGAGCGCCAGAGGGGCGGCCTCGGCTTCGTGGGGGGGCCGGGCGAGACGCAGATCGAGGCCGACCGCCGCGCCATCGACGAGCAGGTGATCCGCATCCGCCGCCAGCTGGACAAGGTGGTGAAGACGCGCGAGCTGCACCGGGCCTCGCGCCGCAAGGTGCCGTTCCCGATCGTGGCGCTGGTGGGCTATACCAACGCGGGGAAATCGACGCTCTTCAACCGCATGACCGGCGCGGACGTGCTGGCCAAGGACATGCTCTTCGCCACGCTCGATCCCACCATGCGCGGCGTCACGCTGCCGTCGGGGCGCAAGGTGATCCTGAGCGATACGGTGGGATTCATCTCGGACCTGCCGACCCAGCTGGTCGCGGCCTTCCGCGCCACGCTCGAGGAGGTGCTCGAGGCCGACCTGATCCTCCATGTGCGCGACATCGCCCACCCCGAGACCGCCGAGCAGGCGGCCGACGTGGCCGAGATCCTGCAGAGCCTGGGGGTGAAGGGCGCGACGCCGCAGGTCGAGGTCTGGAACAAGCTCGACCTCGTGGAGGGGGCCACGCACGAGCAGCTTCTAGCGCAGGCCGCGAAGTCCGAGACGATCTTCGCGCTCTCGGCGCTGACCGGCGAGGGGCTGCCGGAGCTCCTCGAGGCGGTCTCGGCCACCTTCGACGAGGAGAAGACCGAGCGCCAGCTGACCTTGGGCTTCGCCGATGGCCGCCGCCGCGCCTGGCTTCATGCCGAAGGCGTGGTGACGGGCGAGGCGGAGACGGAAGAGGGCCACCGGATCGACGTCCGCTGGACCGCCCGGCAGGAGAAGCGCTTCCGCGACCTCTGAGGGGCGAGGGGTGCCCTTGCCCGCGCTCCGCGGGGGCTCCCTGCTCCTGCCCGGACTGACGGGCGGGCGCGCGCGCTTCTGCCGCGAAGGCGGGGGGCTGTCTGCCCCCCGGAGCCCGGCCTTGCGGCCGGTCCCTCCCCCCGAGGATACTTGGGCAGAGTGAATGGGCTGTCCTTCGCACGGGCCGGAGCAGGTCGGCGGTGTGGGGAGCGGTTCGGACCGCGCGCGGCGCACGGGAGCCTTGCGGCGGCCGGGATGTCGCCGTCGGCGCCCGGTGCGGTCGCGTCGGCCGCAGGCGGCGGCGATGC
>NZ_MABH01000244.1 GCF_001720585.1 Cereibacter johrii
CTGCGGCGCGGGCTGGCCCGGCAGGATGGCGGACCAGGCCGCCGGGCCGCGGTGGACCGGGGTCCGCCGCGCCTCGAAGCTGGTCATGACACGGCCTCGGCCGCGTCGTCGGCCAGATCGATCCAGATGGTCTTGAGCTGGGTATATTGGTCGTGGGCATGGATGCCGTTGTCGCGCCCGCCGAAGCCCGACTGGCGGAAGCCGCCGAAGGGGGTGGTGATGTCGCCCTCGCCGAAGCTGTTCACCGTCACCGTGCCCGCCCGGATCGTCCGCGCGCCGCGCAGGGCCTTCTTGACATTCGCGGTGAAGATCGAGGCCGCGAGCCCGTAGGGCGTGTCGTTGGCCAGCGCGATGGCTTCGTCGAAGCTCTCGACCGTCAGGACCGAGAGCACCGGGCCGAAGATCTCCTCGCGCGCGGGCGCGGCCTCGCGGTCGGTGATCTCGAGGATCGTGGGCTCGACGAAGGCGCCGTGGGCCTGTCCGCCCAGCAGCACCTTCGGCCCTCCGGCGAGGTAGGAGCGGACCTTTTCCGCATGCGCGGGCGAGACCAGCGCCCCCACCCGGTTTTCGGGGTCGAGCGGGTCGCCCATCGGCCATTCGCGGGCATGGGCGAGGATCCGCGCGATCAGCGCCTCCTTCACCCCGCTCTGCACGATCAGCCGCGAGGCGGCCGAGCAGTTCTCGCCCATGTTCCAGAAGGCGCCGGTCACGACATGCGCGGCCACCCGGTCGAGGTCCTCGGCATCGTCGAGCACCACCGCCGGATTCTTGCCGCCCATCTCGAGCGTGACCTCCTTGAGGTTCGACTCGGCCGCATAGCGCAGGAAGCGCCGTCCCGTTTCGGTCGAGCCGGTGAAGGAGACGGCGTCGATGTCCATGTGCCGGCCGATGGGCTCGCCCACCTCGGGGCCGTGGCCGGGCAGGACGTTGAAGACGCCCGGCGGCAGGCCCGCCTCCATCGCCAGTTCGGCCACCCTGAGCGCGGTGAGCGGCGTCTCCTCGGCCGGCTTCACGATGACCGAGCAGCCCGCGGCCAGCGCCGGGCCGATCTTCCAGGCGAGCATGAGCAGCGGGAAGTTCCACGGCAGCACGAGGCCCACCACCCCCACCGGCTCGCGCAGCACGAGGGCCAGATGGTCGTCCGAGGCGGGCGCGGTCTGATCGTAGATCTTGTCGATCAGCTCGGCATGCCAGGTGAGGCAGTGGATCGTCTCGGGCACGTCCACCGTCTCGCAGTCGTAGATGGTCTTGCCGCTGTCGAGGCTCTCCATCACCGCAAGCTCGCGGGCGTGGCGCTTGAGGAGCTTGGCCAACCGGATCAGCACCTCCTTGCGCGCGCGGGGCGGCAGCCGCGACCAGCGGCCGTCCTCGAAGGCGTCGCGGGCCTTCTGCACGGCCAGATCGACGTCGGCCGGGCCGCAGGCCGCGACCTCGGCCAGCAGCTGCCCGGTGGCGGGGTTGCGCGTCTCGAAGGTGGCGCCCGAGTGCGCGGGCCGGAAGCGGCCGTCGATGAAGGCGCCGGTGGGCAGCGACAGGCCCGCCGCGATGGCCTTGTAGTCCTCGGTGGTCAGAAGGGTCATGTCAGGCCTCCGCGGCGATCTGGGCAATGGTCCGTTTCAGCACGCGCACGACCTGCTCCAGCTCGCGCTTGTCCTCCTTGGTCAGGGGCTTCAGCGGCGGGCGCGGGGGGCCTGCGCGCAGGCCCGCCATCTCGCAGCCGTGCTTGATGCACTGCACGAACTTGCCGCCCTGCTCGAGCACCCGCATCAGCGGCAGCAGCGCCGACATGATCCGGCGGCCCTTGGCGAAATCGCCCTCGACGGCGCAGGCCTGCCAGAGCGCCAGATGTTCGGCGGGCAGGAAGTTCGAGCCGCCGCAGACCCAGGAGCGCGCGCCCCAGGCGAAGAATTCGAGCGCCTGATCGTCCATGCCGCAGGACATCTGGATGTGGGGATAATCGCGCGCCAGAAGATGGACGCGGTTGATGTCTCCCGAGCTCTCCTTGATGGCGGCGAAGTTGCGCGACCGGCCGACGCGGTCGAGGAATTCCGCGCCCATCATCACGCCCATGCGCCCGGGATAGTTGTAGAGCATCACCGGCAGATCGGCCGCGCGGTCGATGGCCAGCGCGTTCAGCGCATTCTCGCGTTCGGTCGGCACCGCATAGGGGGGCGAGCCCACGAGGATCGCCGCGGCGCCGATCCGCGCCGCATGTTCGGCCATCCGCAGGGAATCCTCGAGCCGGATCGCCCCCGTGCCCACGATCAGCGGCACGCGGTCGCCGATCACTTCGCGGGCGAGGCTCGCCATCTCGGCGCGCTCCTCCATCGACTGGGTGTAATATTCGCCCGTCGAGCCGCCGCTGATGAGGCCGTGGACGCCGGCCGCGATCAGATGCTCGATCGCCGCGGCGAAGGCGTCGCGGTCGATGGAGCCATCCTCGCGGTGCGGCGTGATGACGGGCGTGTAGATTCCCTCAAACTTCATGCAGCTCCTCTGGATCCTCAGGCCCCCGGCGCGCGGCCGAGCGGGCGCCGGATGCTCTCCGGTGTGACGAAACTCTCGATCTGGGCCCGCGACAGCTCCCAGTGGGCGACGGCGAGGTCGGCCGCGCCGTCGGCGTCGCCGGCCTCGATCCTCTCGATGAAGAGGTCGTGCTGGTCGGCGGCCACCGACTGGACGTCGGTCATGCCGGGAAAGCGCGGGCTGTAGAAGGTCATGCCGATCCTTGTGTGGTCGATCAGCAGCCGCCGGAGGCTCGGCGTCAGATATTCGTTGTCGGCCATCTCGCCGATGATCGAATGGAAGCGCTCGTTCATCAGCGCCCGGTCGGCGGGATTGCCCCGGCGGATCGCATCGCGGAAGGCCGCCTGCGTCTCCTTGAGCAGCGCGATCTGATCGGGCCGGGCGTTCTCGGCCGCCAGCCGCGAAACGGCGGCATAGATCATCGGCGCGGCGAGGAAGAAGTTGCGCATGGTCTTGTAGGTCATGGGCGCCACCTGGGCGCCCCGGTTCTCGTGCAGGACGAGATAGCCCTCGCCCGCCATCTGGCGCAGGATCTCGCGCAGCGGCGGGCGCGAGATGCCGTAGCTTTCGGCCAGATCCGTCTCGTCGAGATAGCTTCCCGGCTCGAGCGCCTGGGTCAGGATCCGCTGGCGCAGATCCTCGATGCAGAGCGTCTTGCGGCTTTTCGTCGGGCTGTCCACGGCTGTCTCCTGCTGGTTCCGAGGCCGCTTCCTACTGCGAACTCCCGCCACCGCCCATCCCCTCCGGAATACAATGTGTCTACAGCATGGAAATACATGTTGTCTACATAGAAGTTTTCTGTTTGTAGTTTTGACAGGGGGATTCCGCATGACCAAATCCGCAAGAGAGGACGTCATCCGCTGCGAGGGGATCTGGAAGATCTTCGGCCGCCGGTCGCGTCAGGCGATGGAGGCCGTCCGCAGCGAGGGCCTGTCGAAGACCGCGATCCGCGAGCAGTTCGACTGCGTGGTGGGGGTGCAGGATGCCTCCTTCAGCGTGAAGCGCGGCGAGATCTTCTGCATCATGGGCCTGTCGGGCTCGGGCAAGTCCACGCTCATCCGGCACATCAACCGGCTGATCGAGCCCACCTCCGGCTCGGTCTTCATCGAGGGGCAGAACGTCAATGAGATGAATGCCCGCGACCTGCGGGCGCTCCGCGCCCAGCGGATCGGCATGGTGTTCCAGAGCATGGCGCTGATGCCGCACCGGACGGTGCGCGACAATGTCGTCTTCTCCCTCGAGGTGCGGGGCCGGCCCGAGGAGGAGCGCGCGCGGGTCGCGGCGCAGGCCATCGAGGCGGTGGACCTGACGGGCTGGGAATCGAAATATCCCGACGAGCTGTCGGGCGGGATGCAGCAGCGCGTGGGCCTTGCGCGCGCCATCGCCGCCGATCCGACCATCCTGCTGATGGACGAGCCCTTCTCGGCGCTCGACCCGCTGATCCGCAAGCAGCTTCAGACCACCTTCATGGCCCTCTCGGCCGAGCTGCACAAGACCACGGTCTTCATCACCCACGACCTCGACGAGGCCATCCGCATCGGCGACCGGATCGCCATCATGAAGGACGGGGTTCTGGTGCAGATCGGCACGCCCGAAGAGATCGTGACCGAGCCGGCCGACGATTATGTGGCCGATTTCGTGGCCGGGATCTCGAAGCTCGACCTCGTGTCGGCGGCGCGCATCATGCAGCCCTTCGAGCAGTATCGCCGGACGCGGCCCACGGACGGGATCGAGGCCTGGCCGGTGGCGCGCCCCGACGACAAGCTGAACCGGCTCGTCGATCTGGCGGTCGGCACCGACCATCCGATCCTCGTCAAGGACGCGGACAAGGTGGTGGGCGTCGTGGGCAAGCGCGCGCTCCTGCGCGGCATCCAGGGCCGCGAGGATGCGACCGCTTGCCAGGCGGAGGCCGTCTGATGGCCGGGGAAACCACCTTCAGCCTGCTCGATCCGTTCCGCAGCATCGATCTCGACATCGACGGGCGCACCGACGGCATCAAGCAATGGGCCATCGCCAACCGCACGGCGCTCCAGCCGATCAAATCCTTCTTCGACGGGCTGATCGGCTGGATCGAGAATCTGATGCAGTCGATCCCGCCCACGGTCATGCTGCTGCTGATCGTGCTCGTGGCCTGGCAGGCGGCGGGGGGACGAGTGGCCCTCGTCGTGGCCGTGGCGCTGGTGGCGCTGGGGCTCCTGTCGCCCGACGCCTGGTCGCTCGCCATGACCACGCTCGCCATCGTCAATGCGGCCGTGGCGCTCTGCGTCATCATCGGCCTGCCGCTCGGCGTCCTCGCGGGCAAGAGCGACCGGTTCGAGGCGGCGGTCCGGCCGTTCCTCGACACGATGCAGACCATCCCGGCCTTCGTCTATCTGGTGCCCGTGGTGATGCTGCTCGGGATCGGCAATGTCTCGGGCGTGATCGTCACGATCATCTTCGCGCTGCCGCCGCTGGTGCGCCTCACCTCGCTCGGCATCCGCAGCGTCAACCCCGGTGTCGTCGAGGCCGCGCGCGCCTTCGGCGCCACGCCGCGCCAGATCCTCTTCAAGGTCGAGCTGCCGCTCGCCACGCCCACGATCCTCGCGGGGCTGAACCAGACGATCATGCTGTCGCTGTCGATGGTGGTGATCGCCTCGATGATCTCGGTCAAGGGCTTGGGCAACGAGGTGCTGCGCGCCATGGGCCGGCTCGATGCGGGCAAGGCCATCGTGGGCGGTCTCGGCATCGTCATCCTCGCCATCGTTCTCGACCGCGTGACGCAGGGCCTCGGCCGCTCGGGCCGCGCCCGCAACCACCGCCACTGGTGGCAGGAGGGGCCGGTGGGTCTCGTCATGCGCCTGTTTCACAAGAGCGCCTGAAGGCGCCGTTCCAGCCAGCCCAACAAGGAGACACCATGAAACCGTTCAAGATTGCCCTGGCCCTGATGCTGTCGGCTGCCGCGACGCCGCTTCTGGCGAACGACAGGCCGGGCGAGGGCGTGACCGTCCGCCCGATCATGGCCACGCAGATCGAGGAGTTCTTCCAGCACCGCATCCTGTTCCGGGCGCTGGAGGATCTGGGCTATTCCATCGCCGAGCCGCAGGAGGTCGAGTACCAGACCCTGCACATGGCGCTCGGCGCGGGTGACGGCGACTTCAGCGCCGTGAACTGGCGCTCGCTGCACGAGACCTTCTACCAGGAGGCCGGCGGCGACGAGGTGCTGGCCAAGGTCGGCACCCTGATCGAGGGCGCGCTGCAGGGCTATCTGGTGGACAAGAAGACCTACGACGGCGGCATCACCGACATCGGCCAGCTGAAGGACGCCGAGGTCGCGAAGATGTTCGACGCGGACGGCGACGGCAAGGCCGACCTCGCCGGCTGCGTGCCCGGCTGGGGCTGCGAGCGCGTGATCGAGCACCAGCTGGACGAATACGGGCTGCGCGACACCGTCACCCACAACCAGGGCGCCTATCAGGCGATGATCGCCGATGTGATGGCGCGCTACCAGAACGGCCAGCCGGTGCTCTACTACACCTGGACGCCCTACTGGGTGTCGGGGGCGCTGGTGCCCGGCAAGGATGTCGAATGGCTGAGCGTGCCCCATACGTCGCTGCCGGACGGGGCGACGGGCGAGACCACCTTCAACGGCAAGAACCTCGGCTTTGCGGTGGATTCGATCGGCGTCGTGGCGCGCAAGGACTTCCTTCAGGCCAATCCCGCCGCCGGGAAGCTCTTCGAGGTGGCCAGGATCGACATCGCCGATATCTCGATCGAGAACAAGCAGATCACCGACGGCGAGAACGGCTCGTCGGACATCGACCGGCATGTCGATGCCTGGATCGCCGCCCATCGGAGCGCCTATGACGGCTGGCTGGCCGAGGCGCGCAAGGCGGCCGAGTGATGCCTTCCGGGTGCCCGCTTCCGGGCACCCGCCCTCGCCGGTGAGCCGCAATGTCCGGGACCTCCCATTTCGTCTTCCTTCTCGTCGAGAACTTTTCCCACATCGCCTTCTCCTGCGCGCTCGAGCCCCTGCGCATCGCCAACCTGCTGGCGGGGCGCGACCTCTACCGCTGGTCTCTCGCCAGCGAGGACGGCGCCTCGGCCACCTGCTCGAACCGCTGCGTGACGCTCGTCCACCGCGGGCTCGACCCGCTCGAGCGCGGCGACCGGCTGTTCCTGATCTCGGGCCTCCGCGTCCAGCATCACACGACGCCCGCCATCCTCTCCTTCCTGCGGCGCGAGCGGGCAGCGGGCACGCCGATCGGCGCCATCTGTTCGGGCGCCTATGTGCTCGCGCGGGCCGGGTTCCTCACCGGGGTGCGGACCGCGATCCACTGGGAGTTCCACGACCTCTTCGCCGAGGACTTTCCCGAGGTGGCGCTCGTGCGCAACGTCTTCGTGCCCGACGAGCGGTTCGTGACCGCCTCGGGCGGGACGGCGGCGGCCGATCTCATGCTGCATCTGATCGCGCGCGAGCACGGGCGGGACCTGTCCACGGCGGTGGCCGACCAGATGGTCTACAACACGGTGCGCGAGGGCACGGCCGCGCAGCGCGTGTCGCTGCAGTCGCGCCACGGGATGCGGAACGCCCATCTGTCGCGGGCGATCGCGCTGATGGAGGCCCATGTCGAGGAGCCGCTCAGCCCCTTCGCCCTCGCGGCCCTCCTCGGCATCTCGACCCGCCAGCTCGAGCGGCTGTTCGGCAAGTTCCTCAACACCTCGCCCAAGCGCTACATGATGGAGGTGCGGCTGACGCGGGCGCGCCACCTGATCGTGCAGACCGAACAGTCGATCTCCGAGATCGCGATGGCCTGCGGCTTCACCTCCACCTCGCATTTCTCGAAAGTGTTCCGCAGCCGCTACGGGGTGGCGCCGGTCGCGCACCGCACGACCCTCGGCTAGCCGCCGCAGCCCGTCGCCCAAGTCATGCAGCTCGAGACACCCGCGATGCGGCGCGCGCGGCCTGCCCACCCGCGGCGACCGACCGCCTGCGGGTGCGCGAGGCCCGATCCTTTCCTCGAGCCCGTGTGACCAGATCACCGTTCCTCCGCGCCCGACGCGATAAGGCGGGCCGGGGGCCTCGCCCATTCCCCACCCGCAGCCGCCCGAGGCACCGGCCGCTGCCAGAGACGGAGGTTGCGATGGATGCGATGAGAGGGGCCCTTGCCGGCTGCGCGCTGGCCCTGTGCCTCGGGACGACCGGGGCGGAGGCCGCCGACCCTGCCGCTTTGGCGGAGGCGCGGGGGGCGACCCTGCGCCTGCAGCAGGAGCTGCAGGGCGCGCTCAAGGCGGCCATGGCCGAGGGCGGGCCCGTCGGTGCCGTCGAGGCCTGCCATCTTCAGGCCCTGCCGCTGACCGAGAGCCTGTCCGAGGAGCTGGGCGCCGAGATCGGCCGCACGGCGCTCCGGCTGCGCAATCCGGCCAATGCGCCGGACGCGTGGGAGGCGGAACAGCTGCACCGCTTCGAGGAGCGGCTCGCGGCGGGTGAGCCGGCGGCGGATCTCGAGGCGATCCTCGAGGGGCCGGACGGGCTGCGCTACATGAAGGCCATCCCGATGCAGGAGGGCTGCGCCGCCTGCCACGGCGCCGAGCTTGCGCCGGCGCTCGGCGCACGGATCAAGGCGCTCTATCCGCAGGACCGCGCCACGGGCTTTTCTCCCGGCACCCTGCGCGGCGCCTTCACCGTGACGCTCCGCCGACCCTGAGAAGATCCGGACCGGACGACCGGGCCGGCCCCCGCCGGGGCAGACCCCTCCGAAAGCCTCTTTCACTCTGCCCAAATATCCTCGGGGGTGCGGGGGCAGACAGCCCCCGCGGACGCCCGCCCTTTCCTTCCCTGCCCGGACAAGCCCGCCTCCATGAGCACCGCTGCCATCGAGATCACCGCCCACGCCGGCCTGACCGAGATCCCGGCCGCCGACTGGGATGCGGTGGCCTGCCCCGAGGCCGCGTCCGGCCGTCCGATCGATCCCTTTACCACCCACCGCTTCCTCGCGGCCCTCGAACGGTCGGGCTCGGTCGGCCCCGGCACCGGCTGGCAGCCCCATCCGCTGGTGGCCCGGATGGGCGGACGGCTCATCGCGGCGGCGCCGCTCTATGCCAAGCTCCACAGCCAGGGCGAATATATCTTCGACCACAACTGGGCCCATGCCTACGAGCGGGCGGGCGGGCGCTATTACCCGAAGCTCCAGATCGCCGTGCCCTTCACCCCCGCCACCGGGCGCCGCTTTCTCACGCTGCCCGGGCTCGAGGATACGGGCCGCGCGGCGCTCGTGCAGGGGGCGGTCGAGATCGCCGGGCGGAACGGGCTCTCCTCGCTCCATGCCACCTTCTGCACCGAAGCGGAGGCCGAGGCGGGCGCGCAGCTGGGCCTTTTGCACCGCGTCACCCAGCAGTTCCACTGGGTGAACGAGGGCTATGCCGACTTCGGCGACTTCCTCGGCGCCCTCTCCTCGCGCAAGCGCAAGGCCATCCGCAAGGAGCGCGAGACCGCCCGGGCCTTCGGCGGCACCATCCGCTGCCTCACCGGCGACGCGATCGAGCCGCGGCATTGGGACGCGTTCTGGACCTTCTATCAGGACACCGGCAACCGGAAGTGGGGCCGCCCCTATCTCACCCGCCGCGCCTTCGCCGAGTTCCACGCCACGATGCGCGACGATATCCTGCTGGTGCTGGCCGAGCGCGAGGGCCGGCCGATCGCGGGCGCGCTCAATTTCATCGGCCGCGACACGCTCTTCGGGCGCTACTGGGGCTGCATCGAGGATCATGCCTGCCTGCATTTCGAGCTCTGCTACCATCAGGCGATCGACTGGGCCATCGCGCACGGGCTTGCCCGCGTCGAGGCCGGAGCGCAGGGTGAGCACAAGCTCGCCCGTGGCTACCTGCCGGTGCCGATCCATTCGCTGCACTGGTTCGCCGACCCGGGACTGGGCGATGCGGTGGCCCGCTATCTCGACGCCGAGCGGCGCGCGACCGACGAGGAGATCGAGGTGCTGACCGCCTACGGCCCCTTCCGCCGCGGCGGCGGAGAGGAATGACGGAGAGAGGCATGGACAGGCTCACGCTCTACACGAACCCCCGCTCGCGCGGGCGCATCGCGCGCTGGATGCTGGAGGAGGTCGGCCAGCCCTACGACCTCGTGGCGATGGACTACGGCCCCGAGATGCACAGGCCCGACTATCTGGCGCTCAATCCGATGGGCAAGGTCCCCACCGTCACCCACGGGCCGCGGGTGGTCACCGAGACGGCTGCGATCTGCGCCTATCTCGCCGACGCCTTCCCCGAAGCCGGGCTCGTGCCCGAGAACCGGGCCTCCTACTACCGCTGGCTCTTCTTCGCCGCCGGCCCCTTCGAGGCGGCGGTGATCGACCGGGCGCTCGGGGTGCAGATCCCGCCCGAGCGGACCGTGATGGTGGGCTACGGCGACTTCGACCGGGCCGTGGCCACGCTCGAGCGTGCGGTGTCCGAGGCGCCCTTCATCGCCGGCGAGCATTTCAGCGCGGCCGACGTGCAGGTCGGCTCCCAGGTCGGCTGGGGCCTCCAGTTCGGCACGATCCCCGACCGGCCTGCCTTCCGCGCCTATTGGGAGCGGCTGGCCGACCGTCCGGCGCGGGTGCGGGCGGCGGCCATGGACGATGCGCTGATCGCCGGGGCCTCCCATGGCTGAAGCGCTCGACCTCGCCCCGCTCCTCGCGGCCGGATGGAGCCACGATCCCTCAGGAGGCAGGCTCTCGAAGACCTTCCGCTTCGAGACCTTCGTCGCGGCCTTCGGCTTCATGACGCGCGTCGCGCTCTGGGCCGAGAAGTGGAACCATCACCCGGACTGGCGCAACTCCTACGCGACGGTCGAGATCAGTCTCACGAGCCACGATGCAGGCGGCCTGACCGAGCGCGACGTGAAGCTCGCCCGCAAGATCGACGAGCTGGCGGCGGGCTGACAGAGCCTTTCCCGGGCGCAGGCGGTATGGCCCCGGGCGCGCCGGTCCCCGGGGCAGGCCGCGCCTTCCCCGGGGCCATGCCCGCGATCAGATCGCGGCCAGCAGCGCCTCGCCGCCCGAGGTCTCGCAGACGCCGGGGCTCTCCTCGAGATGGATCACGGCGACCACCCCGTCCTTGGCCTGCAGCGCATAGCGGCGCGAGCGGCCGATCAGCCCCACGGGCGGCGCATCGAAGGCCAGACCCAGCGCCTTGGTGAAGGTGCCGTCCGCATCGGCGAGCATGGTGATCCCCGCCCCCGAGGCGCCGGTGGACTCGCCCCAGGCCTTCATCACGAAGGGATCGTTGACCGAGACGCAGATGATCTCGTCCACGCCCTTGCCCGCGAACTGGTCCTTGGTGCGGATGAAGGAGGGCACATGGGCCGAGTGGCAGGTGGGCGTGAAGGCCCCCGGCACGGCGAAGATCACCACGTTCCGTCCCTTCAGCCGCTCCGACAGCTGCACCTGCTCGGGCCCCTCGGCACCGATCCGCACCAAAGTCGCTTCGGGCAGCCGGTCGCCTACCGAAATCACCATCTCTTGTCCCCATCGCGTTGCGTTTCCGATGCCGCGAGTTATAGGGTCGCGCCGGACGCCCGGCCAGTCGATTTGTCGCAGGGCTATGGAGTGAAGGGTCATGCCGGACATCGTGGTGGTCGGAGCGGGACAGGCGGGCGCCGCACTGGTGGCGCGGCTCAGGGCGCTGAAGTTCGAGGGCAGCATCCTGCTTGCGGGCGAGGAGCCGAGCCCGCCCTACCAGCGCCCGCCCCTGTCCAAGGCCTATCTGCTCGGCACGATGGAGGAGGAGCGGCTCTGGCTGCGCAACCGCGCCTTCTATGCCGAGGCCGGGATCGAGCTGCGTCTGGGCGCCCCCGTAACCGCCATCGACCGCGCCGCGCGCACGGTGGCAGTGGGCGGCGAGGCGATCCCCTACGGCCGGCTCGCGCTCACCACCGGCTCGGCCGCGCGGCATCTGCCCGAGGCCGCGGGCGGCGGGCTCGAGGGGGTCTATACCGTCCGCACCCTCGCCGATGTGGACCGGATGCGGCCCGAATTCCGCGCGGGCCGCCGGCTCGTGGTGATCGGCGGCGGCTATATCGGGCTCGAGGCCGCGGCGGTGGGCGCGAAGCTCGGCCTTGCGGTGACGGTGGTCGAGATGGCGCCGCGCATCCTGCAGCGGGTGGCGGCCCCCGAGACGGCCGACTGGTTCCGCGCGCTCCATGCCGCGCACGGGGTGCGCATCCTCGAGGGCGTGGCGCTCGAGCGGCTGACGGGCGAGGGCCGCGTGACGGGGGCGCTTCTGGCCGACGGCACCCATCTTCCGGCGGATTTCGTGATCGCGGGCGTGGGGATCCGCCCGGTGACGGAGCTTGCCGAAGCGGCGGGCCTCGCGCTCGACAACGGCATTGCGGTGGATGCGCTGGGGCAGACCTCGGATCCCGCGATCTGGTCGGCGGGCGACTGCGCCTCCTTCCCCTGGAGGGGCGGGCGGCTGCGGCTCGAATCGGTGCAGAACGCCATCGATCAGGCCGAGGCGGTGGCCGCGAACATGCTGGGCGCAGGCGCGCCCTACCTGCCCGCGCCCTGGTTCTGGTCGGACCAGTTCGACACCAAGCTCCAGATCGCGGGGCTCAATCTCGGCTACGACCGGGTGGTGACGCGCGGGCCCGAGGGCGGCTCGGTCTCCTTCTGGTATTACCGCGGCGCGGAGCTTCTGGCCGTCGATGCGGTGAACGAGCCGCGCGCCTACATGGTGGGCAAGCGGCTGATCGAGGCCGGACGCAGCCCCGCGCCCGAAGCGGTGGCCGATGCCGCGGTGCCGCTGAAATCGCTGCTCGCATGAGGATCATCGGCGGGCAGCGGCGCGGGCTGAAGCTCGCGGAGGTGGGAGAGGGCGACGCCAGGGCGCATCTGCGCCCGACTTCCGACCGGGTGCGCGAGGCGATCTTCAACCTCCTCCTGAACGGGGGCTACGGCAATCCGGTGGCCGGCGCCCATGTGCTCGATCTCTTTGCGGGTACGGGCGCGCTCGGGCTCGAGGCGCTGTCGCGGGGCGCGCAGCGGGCCACCTTCGTGGAAAACGGCGCGGCGGCGCTGGCGCTCCTGCGGCGCAACATCGGCCTGATGCGGGCCGAGGCGGCCACCGCGGTCGAGCG
>NZ_MABH01000245.1 GCF_001720585.1 Cereibacter johrii
CTGCCGCCCCGCGCGACCGAGGCCCGCGTGCCGCAGCCCGTGCCGGCCGCCGCCACGGTCGCCGAGAAGCTCCAGCCTGCGGGCGAGGTGCGCCATGTCACGGCCGATGCGGTCAATGTCCGCAGCGGCCCCTCGACGACCTATCCGGTGGTCGGCCGGGTGCTGCGCGGAGACGCGGTGCTGGTCGACGGCCCGCAGGAGGGCAGCTGGGCCCCGATCCGCATCGAAGGCGACGGCGTGGCGGGCTACATGGCCGCCCGCTTCCTCGCACCCGGCACCGCCTTCTGATCCCGGCCCGTCTTGGCGGATCGGGCTGGCCGTCACCTTGCGCGCAGGGCGCTGACGACGCCGGTCATGCCCAGGGGCTTCTCGCGGCGTCACTCCGCCCGCGGTATCGGACACCGCGTCTTGCCGATCGGACGCCCGCGCTTCCTTCGCCACGAGGTGCCGCCTCGCCTCCGGTGCCGTCCGCGGCGGCGGCGCCCCTCCCCTAACAGGATTGCGCCCCGAGGCGGCGCCGGCCCCTTGGCCTTCCCCGCCCTTTGCGCCAAGAGGAGCGCAGGCAAGGGCGGGGCTTGGGATGAAAAGCGTTCTGATCACGGGCTGCTCGTCGGGCATCGGGCTCGACGCGGCGCGGGGACTTGCGAGCCGCGGCTGGCGGGTCTTCGCCACCTGCCGGCAGGAAGATGACTGCGAACGCCTCCGCGCCGAGGGGCTCGAGAGCTTCCGGCTCGACTACGATGACCCCGAAAGCCTCGCCGCCGCCGTCGAGGAGGCCACGCGCCGCACCGGCGGCACGCTCGACGCGCTCTACAACAACGGCGCCTTCGCCTGCCCGGGCGCGGTCGAGGATCTGCCGCGCGAGGCGCTGCGGGCCGTGCTCGAGACCAATATCGTGGGTGTCCACGACCTGACGCGGCGGGTCATCCCGATCATGCGCCGTCAGGGGCACGGGCGGATCGTCAATTGCTCCTCGGTGCTGGGCTTCGTGGCCTATCCCTGGCGCGGCGCCTATGTCGCCTCGAAATTCGCCATGGAGGGGCTGACCGACGTGCTGCGGATCGAGATGGCCGAGACGCCGATCCGGGTGATCCTGCTGGAGCCGGGGCCCATCGCCTCGCGGATCCGCGAGAATTCCATCCCGCATTTCGAGCGCTGGATCGACTGGAGGGCCTCAGCCCGCGCCGACCAGTATCGCGGGCTTCTGGGCAGGCTCTACGAGGGCGGCGAGGATCGCTGGCAGCTGCCGCCCTCCGCGGTCACGGAACGGCTGGTGCAGGCGCTGGAAAGTCCTCGCCCCCGCGCGCGCTACCGGATCACCGTGCCGAGCCGCACCGCCTGGGTGCTGCGGAGGCTCCTGCCGACCGCGGCCCTCGACCGGGTGCTCGGCCGCTGACCCCTTCCGCGGGCGGCACATCCGGCGCGCGCCCGAAGGCGCGCAGCCATGGCGTCAGGGAGCCAGCTCCGCTCCCTCGCGGGCGGACCCCAAGCCCATCCCGCGGTCTCTCATCGATAAGATGCGGCGGAAATGAGTCGCTTTTTCCGCCCGGGCCGCTACATCACGCCGACAAATCGGGAGGAGAGCCATGCTGCAGGACCCGTTGTTCATCGTCGTCGCCTTGGCCGTGCTGGCGGTGCTCGTCGTCCTCATGGTCGGGATCGGCGGCTTCGCGCGCGGCGGCGAGTTCAACCGCAAGCACGCCAACCGGCTGATGCGCTGGCGCATCATCGCGCAGGCGATCGCGATCGCTCTCATCCTGCTGTTCATGGCCTGGCGGCAATCGGGAGGGTTCTAATGGTCGTTCTGTCGAGGATCTACACGCGCACCGGCGATGCCGGCGAGACGGCGCTCGGCAATGGCGCACGGGTGGCCAAGCACTCGCCCCGCGTCGCAGCCTACGGCACGGTCGACGAGACCAACGCCACGGTGGGCCTCGCCCGGCTCCATGCGCAGGGCGAGATGCAGGAGGCGCTCGCCCGGATCTCGAACGACCTCTTCGACCTCGGCGCCGACCTCTGCCGCCCCGAGATGGAGCGCGACCACGAGGCGGACTACACGCCGCTCCGCATCATTGCCGCCCAGGTGAACCGGCTCGAGCGCGAGATCGACGGGATGAACGCGCGGCTCGAGCCGCTGCGCAGCTTCATCCTTCCGGGCGGCTCGGCGCTGGCGGCCCAGCTCCACCTCTGCCGCACCGTGAGCCGCCGGGCCGAGCGCGAACTGGTCGAACTGGCCACCGTGGAGTCGGTCAATCCCGAGGCCCTGCGCTACCTGAACCGCCTCTCCGACTGGTTCTTCGTCGCCGGACGGATCGCCAACGACGACGGGCGTGCCGACGTGCTCTGGGTTCCCGGCCTCACGCGTGAGGCATAAGGACGCATGAAGACGCGACGTCGGACGGAGGTTGACGGTCGGTTTTGATCTGTTGCGGCAGGTTCGATGCGGCTAACAACATCGCGGAGAGCTTGCCCGCGAGGGCGGATGAGAAGGGAGATTGCCACTGATGAAGGTTCTGGTGCCTGTCAAGCGCGTGATCGACTACAACGTGAAGGTTCGCGTGAAGGCGGACGGGAGCGGGGTCGATCTTGCGAACGTGAAGATGTCGATGAACCCGTTCGACGAAATCGCGGTCGAAGCGGCGATCCGTCTGCGCGAGGCCGGCACGGCGACCGAGGTGGTGGTGGTCTCGATCGGCGTGAAGCAGGCGCAGGAGACGCTGCGCACGGCGCTCGCCATGGGCGCGGACCGCGCGATCCTCGTCGAGGCGGCTTCGGACGTGCATCAGGACATCGAGCCGCTGGCGGTGGCCAAGATCCTGAAGGGCGTGGTCGAGGCCGAACAGCCCGGCCTCGTGATCTGCGGCAAGCAGGCCATCGACAATGACATGAACGCCACCGGGCAGATGCTGTCGGCGCTGCTCGGCTGGAGCCAGGCGACCTTCGCCTCGGATCTGACCGTCGAGGGCGATGCGGCCGTGGTCACCCGCGAGGTGGACGGCGGCATGCAGACCATCAGGGTCAAGATGCCGACCGTGGTGACGGTGGATCTGCGGATGAACGAGCCGCGCTATGCCTCGCTGCCCAACATCATGAAGGCCAAGAAGAAGCCGCTGGAAGAAAAGACCGCGGCCGACTTCGGCGTGGACGTGACGCCGCGGCTGTCGGTCGTGAAGACCTCCGAGCCCGCGGGCCGCAAGGCCGGCGTGATGGTGGGCTCGGTCGACGAGCTGATCGCGAAACTGAAAGACGAAGCGGGGGTGATCTGATGGCCGTTCTTCTGATTGCCGAAGTGACCGGCGGCACGCTGGGCGCGGATTCGACCGCCAAGGCGCTGACCGCGGCGAAGGCCCTGGGCGATGTGACCGTGCTCGTGGCGGGCACGGGCGTGGACGCCGCCGCGGCCGAAGCCGCGACCTTCGACGGCGTGGCCAAGGTGCTCGCGGCCGACGACGCAGCCTATGGTAACGGCCTTGCCGAACCGCTGGCCGACCTGATCCTCGGCCTCGCGCCGGGCTACAGCCACATTCTCGCGCCGGCGACCTCCGCGGCCAAGAACGTGCTGCCGCGGGTGGCTGCGCTTCTCGACGTGATGGTGATCTCGGAGATCACGGCGGTGGTGGATGCCGACACGTTCGAGCGTCCGATCTACGCCGGCAACGCGATCCAGACGGTGAAGAGCTCGGATGCGACCAAGGTCGCCACCGTGCGGACGGCCACCTTCGAGGCCGCCGGCAAGGGCGGCTCGGCCCCGGTCGAGACCATTGCGGCCACGGCCGGCAGCGGTCTGTCGTCGTGGGTCGAGGACAAGGTTGCCGCCTCCGACCGGCCGGAACTGACCTCGGCGCGGATCGTGGTCTCGGGCGGCCGCGGGCTCGGCTCGGAAGAGAATTTCGCGATGATCGAGCAGCTGGCCGACAAGCTCGGCGCGGCGGTGGGTGCCTCGCGCGCGGCGGTCGATTCGGGCTATGCGCCGAACGACTGGCAGGTGGGCCAGACCGGCAAGGTTGTGGCGCCGCAGCTCTATATCGCCGTGGGCATCTCGGGCGCGATCCAGCACCTCGCCGGGATGAAGGATTCGAAGATCATCGTCGCCATCAACAAGGACGAGGAGGCGCCGATCTTCCAGGTGGCCGACTACGGCCTCGTGGGCGACCTCTTCAGCCTCGTGCCGGAACTGACCGGCAAGCTCTGAACCGATCCGGGCAGATTGCAGACGGGCGCCCCTCGGGGGCGCCCGTTTCACATCAGGTCCCTCAGGAACGGGGCCAGCGCCGCCGCGATCTCGTCATGAACGGCCGGGCCGGGCAGCTCGGCCGCGATGGCCGCATCGAGCGGGGCAAAGCGCATCCCTTCCGTCCCGCGGGCCTCGGCCTCGCGCGAGGTGACGATCTGGAGGTAATGGCTCGCATGGGGCCGCACCGCCGCGATCATGCCCGCATCGATCAGAAGCGGCGTCAGATCGGGCGTGAGCGGCCCGTCGTCCGGCGGCGGATGATCCGCGATCCACAGAAGCAGCGTCGGCGCACTGATCCGCCCCAGCAGCGTGCGCATCCGCGCGATCCAGGCTGCCCTGAGCTCGGCCTCGACCTGCAGGAATTTCTCGGGCGAGACGGCGTGAAGCGTCTGGACCATGTGCCGCGTGAAGGCGAAATCGGCGAAATCCACCTCGCGGTAGATGGTCTGAAGCACCGGCGAGGCGGCCAGAAACCGGTCGTTCCGCCGCGGATGAACCGAGTAGAGCCGGTTGGTGAGATTTGCAGCCCCCACCACCTGCAGGATCGCGAGCGTCGCCTTCGAGGCCACCTGCGTGACGGCGGGATCGTTGAGATAGACGTCGATCCCGGCATTCATGCAGCCGAGATTGACCAGCCGCAGCCCCGTCGCCTCTTCCACCAGAGCGGGATAGGGCCGCGGCACGAACTTGCCGTAGGTCTCGGTTCCGCCCAGCACGGCACAGAAGGGCCCGTCGAGGCTGCGGCGGGGGCCGCGGAACATCAGACGCGACCCGCCGTACCGGCAGGGATAATACTCCAGGGCGCTTTCGCCCTGATGTGCGAAGGCCATGACACCCACCTCGATAGTTCACCCATCGGCCACGATGCGGAGGAGCTGTTGCCAAATGCCTAAAAGCCGCATTTGACGCGAAGTCTCGGCCTGCGGCGGGCAGGGGCCGCCCTTGCGTGCGCCATGGGCCTCCGCCTAATGTTCGCGCGAGCAAGCAGGAGGGACGGCATGGAGATCCGCAAGGTCGGCGTCGTGGGCGCGGGACAGATGGGCAGCGGTATCGCGCATGTCTTCTCGCTCGCGGGCTACGAGGTGCTGCTGAACGACATCAGCGCCGAAGGGCTGAACAAGGCGCTCTCGACCATCGAGCGCAACATGGAGCGGCAGGTCTCGCGCGGGAAGATCGCGGCCGAGGACAAGGCGGCGGCGCTCGGGCGGATCCGCACCACCCTGACCCTCACCGACATCGCCAAGAGCGACCTCGTGATCGAGGCCGCGACAGAGCGCGAGACGGTGAAACAGGCGATCTTCGAGGATCTGGTGCCGCATCTTCTGCCGCACACGATCCTGACCTCGAACACCTCCTCGATCTCGATCACGAGGCTTGCCTCGCGCACGGACCGGCCCGAGAAATTCATGGGCTTCCACTTCATGAACCCGGTGCCGGTGATGCAGCTCGTCGAGCTGATCCGCGGCATCGCGACCGACGATCCGACCTATCAGGCGCTGCTCAAGGTGGTCCAGAGCCTCGGCAAGACCGCCGCCAGCGCCGAGGATTTCCCGGCCTTCATCGTCAACCGCATCCTCGTGCCGATGATCAACGAGGCGGTCTACACGCTCTATGAAGGCGTGGGCTCGGTGCGCTCGATCGACGAGTCGATGAAGCTCGGGGCGAACCATCCGATGGGGCCCTTGGAGCTCGCGGACTTCATCGGGCTCGACACCTGCCTTGCGATCATGAACGTGCTGCACGACGGGCTGGCCGACACGAAATACCGGCCCTGCCCGCTTCTGGTGAAATATGTCGAGGCGGGCTGGCTCGGCCGGAAGACCGCCCGCGGCTTCTACGACTACCGCGGCGAGACGCCGGTGCCGACGCGGTAGGAAGCTCCCCGCGGGCGGCGGTGCAGGAACCGCCGCTCGACGAGGATCCACGACAGCCAGCCCACGGCCGCGGCGGCGGGCAGCGACAGGGCGGCGAAGGCCCAGCCCGACCAGCCGGGCCCCACGAGCGCGCGCAGCAGCATCTGCACCGGCCAGCCCCAGAGATAGATGCCGTAGGACGGATCCCCGAACCGGCTGAAGACGCCGAGGCCCGCGCGCTCCTGCTGGCCGAACCAGATCAGCGGATAGGCCGCGAAGAGCGGGAAGAGCAGCCCCTCGACCTCGTGCCAGCCGCCCATCTTCAGCATCAGCACCCCGAGGATGGCGGCACTGGCCGCGGCGATCCGGCCGTCGGCGCGATGGCCTTCGGGCAGAAGCAGGCGCAGCGCCATCCCCGCCGCGAAGGACGGGCCGAGGTAGATCAGGCAGTTGAGGTAATCCGACACATAGAAGGCCGGCGTGAGCGTCGCGAAGACGGCCGCGCAGACGAGCGCGAGGACGGCCCCGCGGGTCACCATGCCGACGAGCAGCAGCAGCCCGACGACGAGATAGCAGGTGATCTCGATCCGGATCGTCCAGAGCACGCCATTGGCCACCCAAGCCACCCACGCCGCCTCGCCCTCGGCAGGAAAGAAGCTGACGCGCCCCGGAAAGATCAGGCTCGGATCCTGCAGGAGGAGGACCCGGCCCAGAGCTTCCCAGCTGGCGGGCTGCCCAAGAAAGGCCGCGGCACCCTCGGTCGCGAAGAGCGGGCAGATCACGAGCGCCACGATCAGGTTCGCTGCGACGAACCCCGGCAGCAGGCGGCGCGCCCGCTTGGCGGCGAAATCGAGCACGCCCTGCGACCGCAGCGCACTGTCCGTCACGAGAAAGCCGCTCAGGATGAAGAAGATCATCACCGCATAGAGGCCGAGGATGGTGCCCGTTGCGGCCTTCAGCGGCTCGGCCGCCTCGGTCAGCTCCATGATGAGGAAGGCGTGGGAGAAGACCACGCCGGCCGCGGCCAGCAGACGCAACAGGTCGAAACCCGGATAAACCCGTGTCACTCGTGAGATCCCTTGTCACCACGCCGGGCGCGCGCCCCGGCCTGACAAGCTCACCATGCAACTTGCGGGACGGCAACCGACCCCGGGCGGGGTGAGGCGGCTTGTCCCAGAGAGCGGCCCCTTCAGGGAGGAGGGCGAGGCCCGGAGGCGCCCGCCGTCGCGGTCACATATCCTCGCCGAAGCGGTCCGCCACCAGCGCCGAGAGGGCCTCGGCCAGCGCGGCGGCCTCGGAGCCCATGGTTCTGATCCGGATCGAGGTCCCGCGCGAGGCGGCGAGCATCAGGAGACCCATGATCGAGTCGCCCGAGACCACCATCCCGTCCTTGGAGACTTCGGCCTGCGCGTCATGCCGCTCCACGACTTCGACGAACTTGGCCGAGGCCCGCGCATGCAGGCCCTTTTCGTTCACGATGAGAAGCTCTCGTTCGATCATTCCATCCCGCTGCCAAGGTCGAGGCTGTTGATATACTTGCGGCCCGCATCGAGGGCCAGAGACACCGCCTCCGGCACCGTCAGCTCGCGCGACTTGGCAAGCTTGATGAGCATGGGCAGGTTGGCGCCGTAGATGATGCGACGGTCGCGCGCCGTGCAGGCCGGCAGCGACAGGTTCGAGGGCGAGCCGCCGAACATGTCGGTCACCACCACGACGCCGGCGCCCCGGTCCACCGACCGCGCGGCGGCGCTGATCTCGGCCTGCTTCGCGGCCCGGTCGTGATCGTCCTCGATGGCGATGGCGGCCATGGCCTCCTGTTTGCCCACCACATGCTCGACGGCCGAGAGATATTCCCGCGCGAGGCCGCCGTGAGCAACGATGACGATACCGATCACGCCTTCTCACCCTGATGCGTGGGGAGCACAGCGGCCGCCCTGCGTTCAAGTTCCCTGTGTCGTTTTGACACCGGCCAGCCCGCTTCTGCAAGCGCATTGCCCAGAAGTTCGGCAACTGCGACCGATCGGTGTTGCCCGCCCGTGCAGCCGAAGCCCAAGGCCAGATGGGCCTTTCCCTCCTCGAGCTGCGCCGGCAGCAGGAACAGCACCAGATCGCGGATTTTCTCGAAGAAGGGGACGAAGCGGGGATCCGAGGAAATATAGTCGGCCACCGACGCATCCCGGCCGTCGAGGGCCCGCAGACTCTCGACCCAGTAGGGGTTCTTCAGGAATCGGCAGTCGAAGATCATGTCCACCCCGCGCGGAACGCCCCGCTTGTAGGAGAAGGACTGCACCGACACCGCCAGACGGGTTGCCGCACCGCGGTCGAACCAGCGCGAGAGTTCGGCCTTGAGATCGTGCGGCGACATCTCTGACGTGTCGATCAGATGGTCCGCCCGGACGCGCACCGGGGCGAGCAGGTCGATCTCGCGCTCGACCCCCTCGGCGGGCGTCTCGGCCGGGGCCAGCGGATGGCGGCGTCGGGTCTGGTTGTAGCGGCGGATCAGCTGGGAGGCGGAACAGTCGACATAGAGCACCTCGAGCGCCACGCGCGGATCCTGCGTCAGCCGGTCGATCAGCTCGATCAGTGCCGTGGCGTTGAAGTCGCGGTTGCGCACATCGAGGCCCAGCGCGATCGGCCGCCCGATCGAGGGTCCCTCGATCAGCCGGGGCACGAAGGACAGGGGCAGGTTGTCGATGACCTCATAGCCCATGTCTTCGAGCGCATTGATCGCAGTCGTGCGTCCCGCTCCCGAAGGACCGGTGACCAGCACGAGCCGGTATTCCTGCACTGGCTCTACCATTCGGTCCAGGATCTGTTGCGTTCACGCGACGCGCCCCGACCGGAGTCGCAGCAGCAGCGCAGAGGGAAAATGGCGGCCTTCCTGGCCGAGCACAAGGTCGAGAGGCCGTCCGAGCACCTGAATGTTATGGAAATGTGGCAGGCGTTCCGTTTCGGACCTGCCCAATTCGACAGCCAGTGTCACTCGCGCTTCGTGAATGGCAGGCGCCCGCAGGATCCCCAGCCCGCGGGCCTCGATCAGACCCGCGATGGCCGGAGGGCAGCGGGCCACCAGATCCGGCCCCTGCCCTGCAATCTCCGTCCGGTCGTCGGCGACCAGATCCGCGCCGAGCGCCATCAGTTCGAGCGCGAGCGACGACTTGCCCGAGCCCGACGGTCCGAGGATCAGCAGCCCGCGCCCGTCGAGCGCCACGCAGCTCGCGTGCAGGATGGTGCAGTCCGCCCCGGTCACACCGGCAGGCCGACGACGAAGCGCGCACCCAGCGGCTCGGAGGTGATGTCGGCGCTGGTGGGGCGGATGTTCTCGGCCCAGATCACGCCGCCGTGGGCCTCGACGATCTGCTTCGAGATCGCGAGCCCCAGCCCCGAATGGTTTCCGAACTGGCCCGGCGGGCGCTCGGAATAGAAGCGGCGGAAGATCTTCGTCAGCGCCTCCTCGGGGATGCCGGGGCCGGTGTCCTCGACCACGACCAACACCCGGTTCTCGCGCCGCCGCGCCCAGACGCGCACCGCATCGCCCTCCTCGCAGAAGGAGAGTGCGTTGGAGATGAGATTGACGAAGACCTGTGCCAGCCGCGCCTCGAGCCCGCGGATGCGCATGGGTTCGGACGGCAGGTCGGCGATGAAATCCACCCCCTTCTCCGCCGCCTGACGGCCGAGATAATCGCCGAGGTTCGCGATGGTGGGGAGCAGGTCGAACTCCTCCTCCTCCTCCTTCACCAGCTCGCTGTCGAGGCGCGAGGCGTTCGAGATGTCGCTGACCAGCCGGTCGAGACGGCGCACGTCATGCTCGATCACATCGAGGAGCTGCTCGCGCTGGTCCTCGCGCCTGGCCAGCCGCAGCGTGCCCACGGCCGACCTGAGCGAGGCGAGCGGGTTCTTGATCTCGTGCGCCACATCGGCGGCGAACTGCTCGTTCGCGTCGATCCGGTCGTAGAGCGCCGCCACCATCCCGCGCATGGCGATGGACAGGCGGCCGATCTCGTCCGGGCGTGCCGTGAGATCCGGGATCCGCACCCGGCCCGGCGCCATCTTGCGCGCGTCGCGGTCCCGGCCGAGTTCTGCCGCGGCCGCGAGATCGGCCAGCGGATTGGCGATGGTCGACGCCAGCACGAGGCTGAGCCCGATGGAGACGAAGAGCGCCACCACGAACATCTGCAGGATCTGCTCGCGCTCGTAGCGCACCAGCCTGTCGATCTCGCCCGCGGCCGAGGTGATGGCCACGACCCCCATCACGCGCTCTCCGTCGAGGATGGGCGTTGCGACCGAAAAGAGCGCGCCTCCGTTGCGGTCGCGCCCCGTGTTGATCGTCGTCCGCCCCTCGCGCGCGCCCGAGAAGACCTGGCGGGCAAGCGCGCTGGCGTCGATCTCGGCTTGCGGCGCCTCGCCCCATGCCAGCGTCTTCGAGACCGTGTCCCACAGTCCGTTGAGGAAATCGGTGATGAGCGTCGAACGCTGGTCCTCGGGCACCGGCTGGCGGGTGCCGCGGTCCGAGGCCACGACGACCCCGGCCGTGTCGAGGATGAAGAGGTCGACCACGGGGTCGACCGCAACGGCGTCGAGCGTGGCGGGGATGTCGATGCCCTTCGGCGCATCGAGGGTCGCCCCCGGCACCGCCGCGAGCCGCGCCTCGAAGACATTGGCCACGAGGCGGGCCTCGGAGACGAGCGCCCGCTCGCGCTGGAGGACGAGGTTCTCGCGGAACGGGTTGGTGAAAAGGACGCCCGAAACCTGGATCACCAGGGCCAGAAGATTGAAGAGGATGATCTTGCGGGCCAGCGGCGACCGGTTGAGCGCGATGAAGCCGCGCCGCCGCCGTTTCTGCAGCCCCGGTTCGCCATCTGCACCGGGCGCGGTCCAGTCCTCGCCGAGGATCACGTCGCCCGGACGTTGCGCGGAGGCCCCGTCGTCGGCCCTGGACCGGCCGAAGATCCGAAGGGCGGTCATGGCCGCGTCCTCCCCGGCACCCTCACTCCTCGTTGTAGCGGTAACCGATGCCGTAAAGGGTCTCGATGGCGGCGAAATCGGAATCCGCCGCGCGCATCTTCTTGCGCAGCCGCTTGATGTGGCTGTCGATCGTGCGGTCGTCGACATAGACCTGATCGTCGTAGGCCACATCCATCAGCTGGTCCCGGCTCTTGACGAAGCCGGGCCGCTGCGCGAGGGCCTGCAGCAGCAGGAACTCGGTCACCGTGAGGGACACGTCCCGGCCCTTCCAGCTCACCGCGTGGCGCAGCGGATCCATCCGCAGGTTGCCGCGCTCGAGAATGCGGCTTTCCTCCTGCGTCTCGGCCTCGCCGCCCGCGATCGCCTCCTGCCGGCGCAGGAGCGCGCGGATCCGCTCGACCAGAAGGCGCTGCGAGAAGGGCTTCTTCACATAATCGTCCGCGCCCATGCGCAGGCCCAGCACCTCGTCGATCTCGTCGTCCTTGGAGGTCAGGAAGATGACGGGCATCGCGGACTTCTGCCGCAGGCGCTGGAGCAGGTCCATTCCGTCCATGCGCGGCATCTTGATATCGAGCACGGCCATGTCGGGCATCCGCTTGTTGAAGGCCTCGAGAGCCGACTGCCCGTCGTTGTAGGTCTCGACCTCGAACCCTTCCGCCTCGAGCGTCATGGCGACCGAAGTCAGGATGTTGCGATCGTCGTCCACGAGAGCAATCCTGGACATGTCCCAACTCCGAATGCCTGCCTGACCAACGGGCCTCATGATCCGGTTTCCGCCGAAGGAATCAATAGGCTTCTGCGAATCGGTCGGCTCCTCCTCCGGTTGCCGGTCCGCGGTTCGCGACGGAACGGCCGATTTGTCGCAACCGATGCCCGGAGGTTGCGCCAACCTGTCGCTGGTTGCGCTAACGTCTTGCTGTCACTCTGTTGTCGCGTGGCACCGTCATGCTATACCCTTTCCCTGTCGGCACCCGTCTCCGGGGCCGACCGGCAGCCTATTGGCCCAGGATGCCGTTGGAGGACCGGAAACAGCCGCTCGCGCGGCATCGGGGAGCTTGCAGGATGAATTTCGGACGCGTGAACCCAGCGCAGACGCTGGACGCACAAGGCATCACTGGACTTGGCGAGGTGCATTACAACCTCATCGAGCCCGCGCTGGTCGAAGCGGCCGTGAAGCGCGGCGAAGGCCGGCTGGGCCGCGGAGGCGCGTTCCTCTGCTCGACCGGGGCCTTCACGGGCCGCTCGCCCAAGGACAAGTTCGTCGTGCGCACGCCGTCGGTGGAAGACACGATCTGGTGGGAGAACAACGCTCCCATGGATCCGGCCGCCTTCGACCGGCTTCACGCCGACATGCTCGAGCACATGAAGGGCCGCACCTACTTCGTGCAGGACCTGTTCGCCGGCGCCGACCCCGAGCTGCGCCTCGACGTGCGGATGGTGACCGAGCTTGCCTGGCACGGCCTCTTCATCCGCCACATGCTGCGCCGCCCCGAGCGCGCCGAGCTCGACAGCTTCGTGCCCGACTGGACGGTCATCAACTGCCCCTCCTTCAAGGCCGATCCGGCCCGCCACGGCTGCCGCACCGACACGGTGATCGTGCTCAACTTCGAGCGCAAGCTGATCCTGATCGCCAACACCGAATATGCTGGCGAGAACAAGAAGTCGGTCTTCACGCTGCTGAACTACATCCTGCCCGGCAAGGGCGTGATGGCGATGCACTGCTCGGCCAACCACGCGCTCGGCGACACGGACGATGCGGCGGTGTTCTTCGGGCTCTCCGGCACCGGCAAGACCACCCTCTCGGCCGATCCGTCGCGCACGCTGATCGGCGACGACGAGCACGGCTGGTCGGACCGGGGCACCTTCAACTTCGAGGGCGGCTGCTACGCCAAGACGATCAATCTCTCGGCCGAAGCCGAGCCCGAGATCTATGCCACGACCTCGAAATTCGCGACCGTGGTCGAGAACATGGTCTATGACGAAGAGACGCTCGAGCTCGACTTCAACGACGACAGCCTGACGGCGAACACGCGCTGCGCCTATCCGCTGGACTATATCTCGAACGCGTCCGAGAGCGGGCTCGGCGGCCATCCGAAGAACGTCATCATGCTGACCTGCGACGCCTTCGGCGTGCTGCCGCCCATCGCGCGGCTGACGCCCGCGCAGGCGATGTATCACTTCCTGTCGGGCTTCACCTCGAAGGTGGCCGGCACCGAGCGTGGCGTGACCGAGCCGCAGCCGACCTTCTCGACCTGCTTCGGCGCTCCCTTCATGCCGCGGCGCCCCGAGGTCTACGGCAAGCTCCTGCAGGAAAAGATCGCCAAGCACGGCGCGACCTGCTGGCTCGTGAACACCGGCTGGACCGGCGGCGCCTACGGCACCGGCAAGCGGATGCCGATCAAGGCCACCCGCGCGCTGCTGACCGCGGCGCTCGACGGCTCGCTCTCGGGTGTCCAGTTCCGGCGCGATCCGAACTTCGGCTTCGAGGTGCCGGTGGAACTGCATGGGGTGGATGCGAAGCTGCTCGATCCGCGCTCGACCTGGGCCGATCCGGCGGCCTACGACCAGCAGGCGAAGAAGCTGGTGGAGATGTTTGCCAACAACTTTGCGCAATATGTCCCCTTCATCGATGCGGATGTGAAGGCGGCCGCGATCGGCTGAGGCCGGTCCCGGCTGCGACCTCCGGGGGCTGTCTGCCCCCGGACCCCCGAGGATATTTGGGCAGAGTGAAAGACGGGCGGGCTGCCGCGGTGACAGCTCCGATCGCGTGAGAGCGTGATCCGTCTGTACAAACCGGCGCGGCCACGGTGGGAGGCCGCGCGTTTCGATCCTTGTGAGGGGCTGGTGCTGGAGGCCGGTTCTGACCGAAGGGGTCGAGGTGCCGTTCACGGATCGGACTGGCTTCGGCGTTTGCCGCATGTGGGGCCCGTCCCACGGCTGGACGGACGCGCATGCCGCGAGCCCGCGGCCCGGGTCGGAGATCGGTTCGGGCGCAGGAGCGCCGGGACGGTTCAGGCCATCTGCAAGCACGATACCGGCGACATCGGGAGGAGAGCGCATCCGCCTGCGCAACCGGACTGCCGGCTGCGTTCCTCCTCGTCCGCGCGAGAAGGGCGGCGCGCGCGCGGCGGATCTGTCTCCTGCGGGGAGAGCGCCGCTTCGCTTTGCGAATTGGGGACGCTCTGGCCCGCGGCCGGTCCTTTCCTGACGAGGCACGGACCCAGCCGCGCCGCCAGATCGCGGCCCCTGCCGAGGGTGGCGTTGCCAAGGGCGACCGGCAGGGCGGTCGCAGGGGGCGCTTCAATGCTCGGACTGCGCGTCCGTCATCGGGCCCTCGGCTTGCTTCGGACACCGGCTGCGAAGTCGGACATCCGTCGCATCTTGCGCTCGAGCGGGACCAATGCGCGGGCCATGTCGCGTCCCGCCGCACGCTTTCACCCCCCGATGTGAAGTCTTGACCTCAAGTCGGATGGAACGGCGGTGACGGCGCATCCGTCGTCGTCGGCCTTTCCCGCGGCATCCGGTCCCACCGCTCTGCCGCTGTTCTTGCCCGGATCACTGTCGCAAGTGCAGTGGCATGGCTCTCGCCTCCTTCAGGGCGGCGGGAGGGGCTGCCATCCCCAAGAGAGAGTTGTGCGCCCCTTGCTACCGCGAAAGCTAACAGTTCTCTCGGACATATTCATGCTACATGCGGCGCTCTCATGAATTTTTGTTGCGCTGCGACTGCAAAGTGGCTAGGACGTCGCAGTTGCAGAATGAGGAGTCACGCCATGCCGAAGGACGGATCGACCATGACCGGGCAGCCGCTGCTCGCGGATCTTCTGACGCTCGCTTCCGACGCGCTGCCCGAGGTCGAGGCGCTGTTCGAAACGGCGCGGGGCGCGCTGAAGGAGCGGGTGACAGCCGGCGGCAAGGTCTCTTCCAGGGCGCTGGAGGAGGAGCAGTTCGCGGCCCACGCCCTCTCCTGGCTCGCGACCTATGTCGAATCCCTCCGGCAGATGCGGGCCTGGGCCGGGCGGCTCGAGACCGAGGGGCGGTTCGGCGAGATGGAGGCGCTGATCCTGCAGATCGCCTTCGGCGAATATCTCGCGCAGATTCGCGGCGGCATCCCGATGAGCCAGACCGAGACGGCGCGGGTGCAGGATATCGGCGTCGAGCTCGGCCATCCGGGCGAGGCGGTGCGGCGGCTCATCCAGGCGGGCAATACGCCCGCCGCACGGGCGCGGCTGGTGGCGCTGATGCGCGACAACCACGGGCGGGCCACCTTCGGCGCCTCGGGTCTCGACGAGGAGCTCGAGATGATCCGCGACCAGTTCCGCCGGTTCGCGGACGAGCGCGTGGCCCCGCATGCCCATGGCTGGCACATGCGCGATGAGCTGATCCCGTTGGAGATCGTGGAGGCTCTGGCCGAGATGGGCGTCTTCGGCCTGACGATCCCGGAGGAGTTCGGCGGTTTCGGCCTGTCGAAGGCCTCGATGGTCGTGGTCTCGGAGGAGCTGTCGCGCGGCTATATCGGCGTGGGCTCGCTCGGCACCCGGTCCGAGATCGCCGCGGAGCTGATCCTCTGCGGCGGCACCGATGCGCAGAAGGCGGCCTGGCTGCCGAAACTTGCGAGCGGGGAGATCCTGCCGACCGCGGTCTTCACCGAGCCGAACACCGGATCGGATCTGGGCAGCCTGCGGACGCGGGCGGTGAAGGACGGCGACGAATGGGTGGTCAATGGCAACAAGACCTGGATCACCCATGCCGCGCGCACCCATGTGATGACTCTCCTCGCCCGCACGGACCCCGAGACGACGGATTACCGGGGCCTGTCGATGTTCCTTGCCGAGAAGATGCCGGGAACCGACGCGGATCCGTTCCCCACGCCCGGCATGACGGGCGGCGAGATCGAGGTGCTGGGCTACCGCGGGATGAAGGAATATGAGATCGGCTTCGACGGTTTCCGCGTGAAGGGCGAGAACCTTCTGGGCGGCGTCGAGGGCCAGGGCTTCAAGCAGCTCATGCAGACCTTCGAGAGCGCGCGGATCCAGACCGCGGCGCGCGCCATCGGCGTGGCGCAGAATGCGCTCGAGGTGGGGATGCAATATGCCGAGGAGCGCAAGCAGTTCGGCAAGGCGCTGATCGAGTTCCCGCGCGTGGCGGGCAAGCTTGCCATGATGGCGGTCGAGATCATGGTGGCCCGGCAGCTGACCTACCATTCCGCCTGGGAGAAGGATCACGGCCAGCGCTGCGACCTCGAGGCCGGGATGGCGAAACTTCTGGGCGCGCGGGTGGCCTGGGCCTCGGCGGACAATGCGCTGCAGATCCATGGCGGGAACGGCTTCGCGCTGGAATATCAGATCAGCCGGATCCTCTGCGATGCGCGCATCCTCAACATCTTCGAGGGCGCGGCCGAAATCCAGGCGCAGGTGATCGCGCGGCGGCTGCTGGACTGACGGGCTGCCTGCCGTTCGCGAAGCGCGGATGGCAGGCCTCAGGCGCGGGCCAGAAGCTCCATCAGCCGGCCCCGCGCCTCGGGCAGCGGCCGGCCGTTCAGCAGGGGCGCAAGCTCGCGGCCGAGGAAATGGCCGGTGATGGCAAGGCCCTGCCCCACTTCCTCGGCCGAGGCGGGCCCCTGCCCCAGAAGCGCCAGCGGCAGCGGAAACAGCCGGTCGGCCCAGCCGCCCGCGGCCCCGCGGCTGACGGCGCGGCCGGTCTTCGGGCTGACGAAGGCCAGATCCTCGCGGCTGCCCGTGACGGCGCAGCGGGTGAGATCGAGGCCGAAGCCCGTCTCCTCCAAGAGACGCATCTCCCAGCGGAGATAGGCCGGCGGCCAGCCCGGCCGGTCGAGCGCATCCAGAAGCGCCATGCTCTCCTGCCAGAGCGCGGAATGCGGCTCGCGCTCGGGCAGGGTCACATGCAGCATGGCGCAGATCGCGTTCAGTCCGGCGAGGCCCAGCCGATCGCCCAGAAGGGCGGTGCGGCTGCGCAGCGGCTCGACGGTGAAGGCCCCCATATGCTCGTCGAGCCGCGCCTTCCAGGTCAGGTCGAGTTGCGCGCCGGGCTGGAGGATGGGCGCGATCTTCCGCGAGGCGCCGCCGCGGACGACGCCTGCGTGGCGGCCATGCGCGGCCGTGAAGACCTCGATGATCGCCGAGCTCTCGCCGTGCCGCCGCACCGAGAGGAGCGCGCCCTCGTCCCGCCATTCCATCATGGGGCGACTATCCCGCGCGGCGGGCCGGCCGTCCAGTCACTCGGAGAGGCCCGGCTCGTCGAGAAGCGTCCGGCCCTGACGGTCCTCGAGCTCGATCACCCAGAGGTCGGGGTCGAAGCGGCGCTGGCGGGCGATGGCCGCATCCACATCGGCCTCGGGGCCTTCGGCGAGCGGCACCCAGGCGCGGGCGCCGGTCATCAGGTCGAAGGAGCGCTGGAAAGCGCGGGCCTGCCCGTCGAGCGTCGCGCATTTGACCAGCACGGCACCGGCGGTGGCATCGCCGCGGGCGGTGACGAAGGCCGGAATATCGGCCAGCCGCAGGCGGGTCAGATAGGCGCGGACCCAGAAGTCCGCCGTCAGGCGCGCACTCATCGGCCGGCCTGCGCGGCCATCTCAGTCGCCGTCCTTGAAGTCGAGACCCATCTCGGAATAGCGCTCGGGCTCTTCGAGCCAGTTCGGGCGCACCCGGACCTGCAGGAAGAGATGGACCGGCCGCTCGAGGAAGGTCGCGATCTCGGCGCGCGCGGCCTGACCGATCTGCTTGATCGTCTCGCCCTTGTTGCCAAGCACGATGCCCTTGTGGCCGTCGCGGGCGACATAGACCACCTGGTCGATGCGGGTGGAGCCGTCGGGCCGGTCCTCCCAGGCCTCGGTCTCGACCGTGAGCTGGTAGGGCAGCTCCTCGTGCAGGCGCAGGGTCAGCTTCTCGCGCGTGATCTCGGCGGCGATGGCGCGCATCGGCACATCGGCGATCTGGTCCTCGGGGTAGAACCAGGCGCCTTCGGGCAGGATGCCCGCCAGCCAGCGGCGCAGCTTCTCGACCCCGTGGCCCTTCTCGGCCGAGATCATGAAGGTCTCGGCGAAGGGGAAGGCGCCGTTCAGCTCCTGCGCGAGGCCGAGCAGCACCTCGGCCTTCACCCGGTCGATCTTGTTGATGGCGAGGGCCACGGTCTGGCCCTGCGGAATGCGGTCGCGCATCGCGTCGATGATGGCCTGCGTGCCCTCGGTCAGGCCGCGGTGGGCCTCGACGAGCAGCACGATCACGTCGGCATCGGCGGCTCCGCCCCAGGCGGCGGCGACCATGGCGCGATCGAGCCTGCGGCGCGGGCGGAAGAGGCCGGGCGTGTCGACGAAGACGATCTGTGTCTGGCCTTCCATCGCGACGCCGCGGATGCGGGCGCGCGTGGTCTGGACCTTGTGGGTCACGATCGAGACCTTGGCGCCGACCATGCGGTTCAGGAGCGTCGATTTACCGGCATTGGGTTCGCCGATGAGCGCCACGAAGCCCGCGCGTGTGGTCTCAGTCATGTCTCGCCTCCATCCGCGCGAGAAGCGCCCGCGCCGCCGCCTGTTCCGCCACCCGCTTGGTGCCCGCCGCAGCCCTGTCCGTCTCGCCATTGCCGAGGCGCACCTCGACCGTGAAGATCGGCGCATGGTCCGGGCCGGACCGATCCACCGCCTCGTAGGTCGGCGGCGGCAGCCCGCGCGCCTGCGCCCATTCCTGCAGCGCCGTCTTGGCGTCGCGGGCATCCCGCTCGACCTGGGCGATCCGCGCGCCCCAGAGCCGGAGCACGAGCTGCCGTGCCGCCTCGAATCCCGCATCCAGATAGACCGCGGCGATCACCGCTTCCAGAGCGTCGCCGAGAAGAGCCTCCTTGCGGCGCCCGCCCGACATCATCTCCGAGCGGCCGAGCTTCAGCACGTCGCCCAGAGCCACCTCGCGGGCGACGGCGGCGCAGGTCTCCTTGCGCACCAGCGCGTTGAAGCGGGGCGCAAGCTGGCCCTCGGAGGCGGCGCGGTCGGCCGCGAGCAGCGCCTCGGCCATCACGAGGCCGAGGACACGGTCGCCCAGGAACTCGAGCCGCTGGTTGTCCGACCGGGTGACGGAGGACAGCGAGGAATGGGTGACGGCACGCAGGAGACGCTCGGGCTCGCGGAACTGATGCCCGATCCGGCCCTCGAAGGCCTTCAGGTCGGCAGACAGTTTCACTCGATCGCCTTGAAGAAGCGGTCGGCGCGCCAGGTCCAGAAATAGAGCATCGAGCGGCCGGCCGAGGAGAACATGATCCGGTCGGCCCGCCCGATGAGGTTCTCGGCCGGGACGAAGCCCACGCCGTTCACGGCCTGGCCATAGCGGCTGTCCTGGCTGTTGTCGCGGTTGTCGCCCATGAAGAAATAGTGGCCGGCGGGCACGGTGAAGACGTCGGTATTGTCGCCGAAGCCGTTGGTGTCGATGTTCAGCACGTCATGGGTGCGGCCGCCCGGAAGCGTCTCGGTGAAGCGGCTCTTGGTGCAGATGCCGCCCTCGCCCACGGGGCCGTTCTCGCAGCGCGGCAGGTTGCCCATCGGCCCCTGCTGCTCGTAGGTCTCCTCGAAGGTGCCGGCGGGCGCCTGCGGGACTTCCTGGCCGTTGAGATAGAGCACGCCGTTCCGCATCTGCACCGTATCGCCCGGCAGGCCGATCAGCCGCTTGATGAAATCCGACCCATTGACCGGATGGCGGAACACCACGACGTCGCCCCGCTCGGGCTCGGAGCCGAGGATGCGGCCCGAGAAGGGGCAGATGCCGAAGGGGCAGGAATATTGCGAATAGCCGTAGGCCATCTTGTTGACGAAGAGGAAGTCGCCGATCAGCAGCGTGTCCTTCATCGAGCCCGACGGGATCCAGAACGGCTGGAAGAAGAGCGTGCGGAACACGCCCGCGATCAGCAGCGCATAGACGATGGTCTTGATCGTCTCGAGGATGCCGCCTTCGGATTTCGCCTTGCTGGCCATGGTCACACTGCCTGTCTGTTTGCGGGCCGGCCGCCCAATCCGGCGCTTCATGCGCGCCGGTGCGGGATGAGTCAAGCTGGCGGGGCCGCGCGCGGCCGCGCCTCGATCACGACGAAGGCCTGAGCCCAGGGATGATCGTCGGTCAGGCTGACATGGACGACCGCCTCGTGGCCCGGCGGCGTCATGGAGGCGAGCCGTTCGGCCGCCCAGCCGGTCAGCCGCATGACGGGCTGGCCGGTCTCGAGGTTCGCCACGCTCATGTCCTTCCAGGAGATGCCCATGCGCAGCCCGGTGCCGAGCGCCTTCGAGCAGGCCTCCTTCGCGGCCCACCGCTTCGCGTAGGTGCCCGCCACATCCGCCCGCCGCTCGGCCTTGGCCTGTTCGAGCGGCGTGAAGACGCGATTGCGGAAACGCTCGCCGAAGCGGGCGAGCGTCTTCTCCATCCGGTCGATGTTGGCGAGGTCGGTGCCGATCCCGAGGATCATCGCCCTGCCCCCCGGTCCGCTCCGGCTCGGCTCAAGCTGCGGCCTCGCGCGCCGTGTCCATGCGTCGCCGCATCCCCTCGATGGCGCTGCCGAGCCCGCGGAAGATCGCCTCGCCGATCAGGAAATGGCCGATGTTGAGCTCCATCACCTGCGGGAAGGCGGCGATCTCGGCCACCGTGTCGTAGCTGATCCCGTGGCCGGCATGGACCTCGAGGCCCAGCGAATGGGCAAGCGCCGCCCCCTCGCGCAGGGCTTCCAGTTCGCGCGCGGCCTCGGCGGTGCGGCCTTCCGCCACGAGATCGCAGTAATGGCCGGTGTGCAGCTCGACCACCGCCGCCCCGATCTCGGCCGAGGCCTCGATCTGGCGCACGTCATGGCCGATGAACATCGACACGCGGCAGCCCGCCGCGCGCAGGGGGGCCACGAAATCCTTCAGCCGCGCGACGTCGCCCGCCACGTCGATGCCGCCCTCGGTCGTGCGCTCCTCGCGCCGCTCGGGCACGAGGCAGACGGCATGCGGCTTGTGGCGCAGCGCGATGGCCTGCATCTCGGGCGTGGTCGCCATCTCGAGGTTCAGCGGCACGCTCAGCCCCTGCATGAGCGAGGTGATGTCTTCATCCCGGATGTGGCGGCGATCCTCGCGCAGGTGGGCGGTGATGCCGTCGGCTCCGGCCGCCTCGGCCAGCAGCCCCGCCCGCAGCGGATCGGGATAGGAGGTCCCGCGCGCATTCCGCACCGTCGCCACATGGTCAATGTTCACGCCCAGCCGCAGCCGGCCCAAAGGTTTCATCGCGCGTCCGCCCGTTTCCAAGATGTTTCGCCCATCCTATTGGCTTCCCGCGCCCGCGTCATCCGCCTCCGCACCGGCGCGGCGACGCTCGCGGGCCCGGCGCGCCTGCACCCGCATCGCGCGGAGCTTCTGATAGGCGCGGATGACCGGGATGGTCAGGTAATAGAAGCCGAAGCTCACCGCGAGCCCCGGAAGGATCCCGCCCACCAGATAGGGCAGGTAGATGGTCTCGAAGAACCGGCCGAGGTTGCTCCAGCGCGCGGGCTCGTCGCTGAAGATGGCGAGGAAATTCGCCCAAAGCTCGGTGCCCGCGTCGGAGAAGGCCTTGAAGATGTTGACGATGTTCAGCGGAACGTCGATGCCGAGCATCCAGTGGCCGATCTCGACAGATATGAGCGCGATGACGGGCATCGTCACGGGATTGCCCACGAAGGTCGCCAGCAGCGCAGCCAGGATGTTGCCGCGCAGGATCCAGCCCAGCAGCGCGCCGCCGATGAGGTGGAAGCCGAAGAAGGGCGTGAAGGAGATGAACACGCCTGCGAAGACGCCGCGCGCAATCCGGTGCGGCTCGTCGGGCAGGCGGGTCAGGCGGTGCTTCACATACTGGGCGGCACGGGTCCAGCCGCCGCGGGGCCACACGGACTCCTGGACGATCTGCCGCCAGGTGCGTGGGTTGCGCCGCTTGAAGACCACTTCCTCTCCCTGCCGGTCAGGGTTTCCTGCTCAGATCGCGGTGCCGGGATATCTGCGCCACATCCGTCTCGGCTTCGAGAGCGGTCATCAGCGTGTGCAGATGTTCGACATCGCACAGATCAACATCGACCAGAAGGCGATAGAAGTCGGGCTTGCGATCGGTGAACCTCAGGTCCGAGATATTGGCCTTCTGCTCTCCGATCAAGGTGCAGATCCGCCCCAGAACGCCCGCATCGTTCGAAATCGTGAGATCGAGCGTCACGGTATGGACCGGCGCATGGCGCCCGGCGTGCCAGTGCAGGTCGATCCAGCGCGAGGGCTGTTCCTCGAACTCCTCGAGCGCCGGGCAGTCGATGGCATGGATGACCACCCCCTGCCCGCGGTAGGTGATGCCCACGATCCGCTCGCCCGGCACCGGCTGGCAGCATTTGGCGCGGCGGAACTGCTGATCGTCGGACAGGCCGACCACGGGGCGCTGCATGTCGACCTCGGGCCCGCTGGTGCGCACGAGTTCGGGATAGAGCGTCTCGACCACCTTGCGCGCGGTCAGTTCGGCAGAGCCCAGCTGCGCCAGAAGCTCGGTCTCGTCCGAGAGGCCCAGCATCTTCGCCGCCGTCCTGAGCGCCTTGTCGGTGGCCTTGCGCCCCACATGATCGAAGGCCGCCCGCGCGAGCTCCTGCCCGAGCTTCACGAAGCGGCCCCGGTCCTCCTCGCGCAGGCTGCGCCGGATCGCGGCCTTGGCCCGCCCCGTGGTCACGATGTCGATCCAGGAGGCCTGCGGGCGCTGGCCCTCGGCGGTGATGATCTCGACCGACTGGCCGTTCTTCAGCCGGGTCCAGAGCGGCACGCGGATGCCGTCGACCTTGGCCGAGACGGTGGAATGGCCGATGCGGGTGTGGATCGCATAGGCGAAATCGAGCGGCGTCGCCCCCCGCGGCAGCTGGATCACATCGCCCTTCGGCGTGAAGCAGAACACCTGGTCGGTGTACATCTCGAGCTTCACGTTCTCCATGAACTCGTCGTGGTCGTCCTCGTCCAGCCGCTCGGTCAGGCTCGCGATCCAGCGGGCGGGATCGACCGCAAACGGGTTGTGGACGCGCACGCCCTCGCGGTAGCTCCAGTGCGCGGCAACGCCGGCCTCGGCCACCTCGTGCATCTGACGGGTGCGTATCTGCACCTCGACCCGCTTGCCGTCGCGCCCCGAGACCGTCGTGTGGATCGAGCGGTAGCCGTTCGACTTGGGCTGGCTGATGTAGTCCTTGAAGCGGCCCGGCACCGCGCGCCAGCGCTGGTGGATCACGCCGAGGATACGGTAGCAGTCGGCCACATCCTTGCAGATCACGCGGAAGCCGTAGATGTCCGAGAGCCGCGAGAAGGCCAGATCCTTCTCCTGCATCTTGCGCCAGATCGAATAGGGCTTCTTGGCCCGTCCGTAGACGTCGGCCTCGATCTGCGCCTTTTCCAGCTCCAGCCGGATGTCGGCGGTGATCTTGTGGACCACGTCGCCCGTCTCGCGCTGGAGCGTGATGAAGCGGCGGATGATCGAGTTGCGCGCCTCGGGGTTCAGGACGCGGAAGGCGAGGTCTTCCAGTTCCTCGCGCATCCACTGCATGCCCATGCGGCCGGCGAGCGGCGCGAAGATCTCCATCGTCTCGCGCGCCTTCTGGGCCTGCTTCTCGGGGCGCATCGACTTGATGGTGCGCATGTTGTGCAGCCGGTCGGCGAGCTTCACGAGGATCACCCGCAGATCCTTCGACATCGCCATGAAGAGCTTGCGGAAGTTCTCGGCCTGCTTGGACTGGGCCGAGGAGAGCTCGAGGTTGGTGAGCTTCGTGACCCCGTTCACCAGCTCGGCGATATCCTCGCCGAAGAGACGGGCGACCTCGGTGTAGGTGGACTTGGTATCCTCGATCGTGTCGTGCAGAAGTGCCGTCACGATGGTCGCATCGTCGAGCCGCTGCTCGGTCAGGATGGCGGCGACGGCGACGGGATGGGTGAAGTAGGGCTCGCCGGAGTGGCGGAACTGGCCCTCGTGCATCTGACGGCCGTAGGCATAGGCCCGGCGGATCAGGTCGGCGTTGGTGCGCGGATTGTAATTGCGGACCAGGGCGATCAGGTCTTCGACGTCGATCATGGCCCCGGCCGCAACAGGTTCAACACAAAATCAGTTCTGCCCCTGCGCTTCCATGAGCGCGCGCAGCAGCTTCTCTTCGGACATGTCGTCCTGCACCGGGCGATCGACTTCGCTGCCCATGAGCAGCGCCATCTGATCCTCTTCCGGCTCGTCCACCTCGATCTGGGTCTGGTGGCTCTCGATCATGCGCTCGCGCAGCGACTCGGCGCTCTGGGTCTCTTCCGCGATCTCGCGCAGCGCCACGACCGGGTTCTTGTCGTTGTCGCGGTCGATCGTCAGCGACGAGCCCGAGGCGATCTCGCGGGCCCGGTGGGCAGCCAGCATCACCAGCTCGAACCGGTTCGGGACCTTGTCAACGCAGTCTTCAACCGTCACGCGGGCCATGGGAGTCTCCGTTTCGGACAGGGGGCATGGAGCGGCCTATGTAACGGCCGCCCCGCCTCTTGACAAGGGCGGAATCCCTGATCCTCAAGCCTCGAGCGGCACAGCGGCGGCCCGTTCCGCCTCGGGAAGCGCCGCGAGCATCTCCCTCACGGTCAGGCCGAGCAGCGGATGGCGCCAGTCGGGCGCCACGTCGGCCAGCGGGACCAGCACGAAGGCGCGGTCCTGAAGACGGGGGTGCGGCAATATGAGCCCGTCGGGCGCGCGGCGGGCCTGCTCTACTTGAGGCAGATGTCTCCACAGCTCCTGCGTCCCGGCGTCGGGCCAGACCGAATCATCCAGCGCGAGGAGATCGAGGTCGAGCGTCCGGTCGGCCCATCGGTGAGACCGAGATCGGCCGAAATCCGCCTCGATCTCGTGGAGCCGTTCAAGTATCTTGCGGGGATCCACATCATCCGTAAGGTGCAGGGCCATGGCCGCATTGACAAAATCAGGGGCTGCCCCTGCGGGGAAAAAAGGCGTTTCGAACAGCCTGCTCACCCGAAATGGGGCCTGAAATGCGCTCGCGACCGCACAAATCGCTTCGGAAACATTGCCCTTGGGGAACCTTCCCGCAGACGGCATGTTTGAGCCGAGTGCAACCAGAGCTTGCTTTCCAGGTGGCCTGTCCAATGGTATAAGTTTCTGATGAGGCCCGCTTGCCGGTAGATGTATTACACTGATATCCGACCCCTTGTCGATTTTTGCTTACCGAAATCTATTCTCGATGACAGCAGATTGACCGGGGCAAGGGTTCTCGCAGGGGACAAGGATAATGTTCTACAAAGACGAACGGCTGGCGCTGTTCATCGACGGATCGAACCTCTACGCCGCGGCGAAGGCGCTGGGGTTCGATATTGATTACAAGCTGCTGCGCCAGGAGTTCATGCGCCGCGGCAAGCTGCTGAGGGCATTCTACTACACCGCGCTTCTCGAGAACGATGACTACTCGCCGATCCGCCCCCTGGTGGACTGGCTGCACTACAACGGCTTCACGATGGTCACGAAGCCGGCGAAGGAATATACCGACAGCCAGGGGCGCCGCAAGGTCAAGGGCAACATGGACATCGAGCTGACGGTCGATGCGATGGAGCTTGCGCCGCGGGTCGATCACATCGTGCTGTTCTCGGGCGACGGCGATTTCCGTCCACTGGTCGAGAGCCTTCAGCGGCAGGGTGTGCGCGTCTCGGTCGTCTCGACGATCCGCAGCCAGCCGCCCATGATCGCCGACGAACTCCGTCGGCAGGCCGACAATTTCATCGAGCTCGACGAACTGCGGGAGGTCATCGGTCGCCCTCCGCGAGAGCCGCGGGTAGAGCGTGAAGAAATCGCCGTCGAGGCGAAGTGACGCTCTGAAGCCAGGGACTCCAGCCCGTCACGCTCCGGCGCGGAACGTGCGGCATCCTGAGGCGGATGCGCCTGCGGGTCTGGACCTGAGCCACCGATCGGAATACCTCTGGGCTGCACAGGACGAAGAGAGCCGGCCCATGACCATGCCTCCCCTCACCCTCTATCTGGCCGCCCCCCGCGGCTTCTGCGCGGGCGTGGACCGTGCGATCAAGATCGTCGAGATGGCGCTCGAGAAATGGGGCGCGCCCGTCTATGTCCGGCACGAGATCGTGCACAACAAGTTCGTCGTCGACAGGCTGCGCGACATGGGCGCGGTCTTCGTCGAGGAACTGGACGAGGCGCCGACCGACCGGCCGGTGATCTTCTCGGCCCATGGCGTGCCGAAGGCCATCCCCGCGGAGGCCGAGCGGCGGAACATGGTCTATGTCGACGCCACCTGCCCGCTGGTGAGCAAGGTCCATCTCGAGGCCGAGCGGCACCACGAGAACGGGCTGCAGATGATCATGATCGGTCACGCGGGCCATCCCGAGACCGTCGGCACCATGGGACAGCTGCCCGAGGGCGAGGTCCTGCTGGTCGAGACGGTGGAGGATGTGGCGGGGCTCGAGGTGCGGGATCCCGAGCGGCTGGCCTATATCACCCAGACCACGCTCTCGATCGACGACACGGCCGCCATCGTGGCCGCGCTGCGCGAGCGCTTCCCGGCGATCGCGATCCCGCGCAAGGAAGACATCTGCTACGCCACCACCAACCGGCAGGGCGCGGTCAAGGCCATCGCGGGACGGATCGATGCGCTTCTGGTGATCGGGGCCCCGAATTCCTCGAACTCGAAGCGGCTCGTGGAAGTGGGTCGCGCCGCCGGCTGCCGCGTGGCGCAACTCGTGCAGCGCGCCACCGACATCGACTGGGAGGCGCTGCAGGGCGCCACCGCCGTCGGCGTGGCTGCCGGCGCCTCGGCCCCGGAAGTGCTGGTGGACGAGGTGATCGCCGCCTTCCGCGCCCGGTTCGACACGACCGTCGAGGCCGTCGAGACGGTGAAGGAGCGCGTCGAGTTCAAGGTGCCGCGCATCCTGCGCGAGCCTGCCGAAACCCCGTGAGGCCATGATCATGAGCCCCGAGTTCCTGCTGACCGCTTTCATCGTCTGCGCGGCCCCGGGGATCGGCGTCCTCTACACGCTCTCGACCACGCTCGGCGGCGGGATCCGCGCCGGGCTGCTGGCGGTTCTCGGCTGCACTCTGGCGACCGGCGTCCATCTGGTCGCGGCCATGGCGGGCCTCGCCGCCGTCCTGCATGCCAGCGCCGTCCTGTTCCAGGGCCTGAAGATCGCGGGCGTGGCCTATCTCCTCTGGATGGCCTGGGCCACGCTGCAGGAGCATGGCGGCCTCCGTCTCGAGGCGGCAGCGCCCGAGCCTGCGGCCCGGATCGTGCGGCGCGGCATCCTCTTGAACCTGCTCAATCCGAAGCTGCCGCTCTTCTTCATGGCCTTCCTGCCGCAGTTCATCCCGGCGGGCAGTCCCGAGGCCCCGCGCCTGCTGATCGAGCTGGGCCTCGGCTTCACCGCCATGACCGCCGCCACCTTCCTCGGCTATGTGGCACTGGCCGCCCTGTCGCGCGGCGCGGTGCTTTCCAGCCCCCGCCTCGTCACCTGGCTCCGCCGCCTCTTCGCCGCCTCCTTCGCCGGGCTCGGCGCCCGTCTCGCCTTCGAGCGCACATGACCCGCATCCCCCGTTCCGCCCTGCTGCTCGGCCTGGCCGGGCTCCTCCCCTTCCTCTGGAGCGCGCTGACCGAGCTGCGCCCGGATCTGGGCGACTGGGCGGTTGCCACGCTCGGGCCGCGCTTCGTGGGCCCCTATGCTGGCCTCGCCTACGGCACGGTGATCCTGTCCTTCATGTCCGGCGTGCTCTGGGGCTTTGCCACGAAGACGAGCGGCCGCGAGGCTGCCATCGGCTACGGCCTGTCGGTGATCCCGGCGCTCTGGGCCTTCTTCTTCGTGGGCGGCGGCCCGACCTCGGCCGCAATCTATCTGGCCGCGGGCTTTGCGGGCCTGCTTGCGCTCGACTGGACCTTCTGGAGCCAGGGGCTCGCGCCGGAATGGTGGATGCGGCTCCGGCTGCTGCTGACCTCCGTCGTGCTCGCCTGCCTCGCGGTCACGATCTTCGCCTGAAGCGCCTCAGCGCCGGCGGATCGTGTCGCCCGGTTCGAGCTTCGGTTCCAGCTCGATCACCAGCCCCGACGTGGCCCCGTCCGCGCGCTTGCCCGCGACGATCTCCGCCGCCTTGCGCCCGATCTCGAGCCGGCAGGCGTCCATCGTGGCAAGGTGACAGGGCAGCCCCTGCACCAGTTCCACGCCGTTGAACCCCGCAAGCCCCACCTTCTCGGGCACCTCGATCGCGTGGTTGAGGCACCACAGAAGCCCCCCCGCGCCGATCAGGTCGTTCGAGTAATAGAGAAAGTCGAGGTCGGGCGAGCGCGAGAGAATGGCTTCGGTCATCTCCCGCCCCTTCAGAAGCGCCGATCCGCCCGAGTAGAATTCGCGGTCCTCGACCGTCAGGCCCGCCGCGATCAAGGCGCTCTCGAACCCTTCCAGCCGCTTCCGGGCGCGGTGGTCGTAGGGCATCATCGTGCCGAGGAAACCGATGCGCCGGTAGCCCGCGGCCACGATCGCCTCGGCCATGTGCCGTCCCGCGCGGCGGTGCGAGATCCCGACCGCATTGTCGACCGGCGTGCCGTCCACATCCATGATCTCGACGATGGGAATGCCCGCATTCTCCAGCATGGCCCGCGCCGCATGGCTCCGCTCGAGCCCTGCGATGATGATCCCCGACGGCCGCCACGAGAGCATCTCGTAGAGCACCTTCTCCTCGCGCTCGGGCGAATAGTTGGTCACCCCCACCACCGGCTGCAGGCCCGTATCCTCGAGCACTTCCGAGACGCCGGTCAGCACCTCGGGAAAGACCATGTTGGACAGGGAGGGGATGATGACCGCGACGAGGTTCACCCGCTGGCTCGCGAGCGCCCCCGCGATGCGGTTGGGCACATAGCCCAGCTCGCGCGCGGCGGCCAGCACCCGCTCGCGCGTGGCCCCCGACACGTCGCCCCGATTCCGCAGCACCCGGCTCACGGTCATCTCGGAGACACCCGACGCGTCGGACACGTCGCGCAATGTCAGGGGACGTCGCTGCAGGGCGGAGGACGGGTCTTTCGCCACGGAAACATCTCTTGCATAATGACCTTACGTTTTCTTGTTAACCTCATTGCGGGGGCTTGTCCAAGGCCTCTGGCTGTGCCATGTTAGCGATAACGGCCGCATCTTCCGGCCTTACTGATCCTGAGCGTCGTGCAAGCTCTCCAAGACGGACGCGATGGACCCATGGGGGAGTGGTGGGCCAAGAGTCACTCCCCCAGCTCTCCTCTCCCCGCGCAGCAATTCCCGCCGACGAGCCGTTCCTCGCACCTTGCAAGAGGCGCCGATTGGCCGCATTAAGGGCAAGCCCGAGTGGTTCTCGGCCCCGTAGCTCAACGGATAGAGCGATCCCCTCCTAAGGGATAGGTTGCAGGTTCAAGTCCTGCCGGGGTCACCATGTCTCCCGCAAGCCGTTGAAATGGCGCGCTTATCTGGCGCGTTTACAGGAATTCCCGGGGCCGTTTACATCGTTCCGTTCTTGTTCCGGCCCCATCACGAGGCCGCGCCGGCTGGCCGCGCGGGTGTAAGCCTCGGCCTCCGAGAGGCTCGCATGCCCGCCCCAGGCCATGATCGCATGGGCAGGGCCGCCCGCCTCGGCGATGGCCGTGAGCCGGAATTTGCGCAGGCCGTGCGGGGTGCGCCCCTCGATCCCCGCCTCGGCCGCGGCAGCGGTGATGAAGTTCGAGAGGCCCTTCACCGACCGGGCCTTCCCGTAGCTCGTCTCAAGCAGGGTGAAGCCGGCCGTGGCCATCACCGCCGCGCGCACGGTCTCGCGCTCCTCTTCCCACCGGAGCGCCCAGGAAGGAAGCGCGCAGGTCCAGGGCACATAGGCGAGCCCGCCGGTCTTCTGCTGGCGGAAGGTCATGAGCCCGTCGCTGCCGATATGGGTGCGCGTCATGCGGCAAGCGTCCGAGACGCGGCAACCGGTCCAGGCGAGCAGCTCGAAGGCCGCGCGCTGGCGCGTCCCCACCGCCCACCGCGCCCGGAAGGCCGCCACCTCGGCCGTCGTCCACGCGACGTGGCCGGGCGATTTCGTCACGATCTTTCCGATCTCGTGGCTCGGGTCGCTCTCGATGATCCCGTCCGCCTTGGCCTGCGCGAAGATGAGCCGCCAGCATTTCAGCGACACGTTGCGCGGGTTCGGATCGAGCTTGCCGAGATCCATCTCGACATGCTTCTGCCGCAGGCCCCGCAGCGGCAGGGCGCCATGCTCCATCTCGATTCGCTCGAGATGGAAGCGCAGGCTCAGCCGATAGCTCGCGGCGAACCCCTTCCACCTCTTCGACGCGCGGAGCGCCCGCACGACCTTCGCGACCGACTTGTCCGCAACGGGCGGCGCCAGATCCGGCTTCGTGGCCTCGGCCTTCGCCCAGGCCGCGATGAAGTCGGGATGGGTCTCGGGCAGATCCGGCAACCGCGTCCCGGTCGGCCGGTGATAGCAGAGCACCCGGTCGCCACGCCGGATGCGCTGCACCCGGGGCAGCTTCACGCCTGCATCCCGAAATGGCGGTCGCACAGCTCCACCTCCGATTCGAACGTCTCCCCTTCAACCGGCAGGTCCGAGGCGAAGGCGTCAAGATCCAGCCTGTCATAGAGCCGCCGCCCGCCCAGCACCCGCCGCGGCAGGTCAAGGCCACGGAGCGTCGTCGCGCTCACGCCCAGATAGGCCGCCGCCTCGGCCGCGCCGAGAAGCCGCGGCGCGAAAGTGAGGGATCGCCTAGCGCTCATCGTCCTTTCCCCTTCCCGTCAGCCAGCACTGCGCATTGCGCGGCAGCGTCTCGCGCTGCTCCTTCGCCCCGCTCATCCCTCCCCCTCCGGCCAGCCGAGCTCCGCCGGCACCCAGGCGTCGATCTTCGCGCAGTCCTCGCGGCTGAGGCCGAGGGCTTCGCGCGTGGCGAGGTCGGCGAAGAGCGCCTCGAGGCGCTTCGCCTTCTCCCCCTTCTTCAGCTTCTGGAAACTCCGATCCGCCTCGGCCGCCGGCACGAGCTCGCTCCAGAGCCGGTCGAGATAGCCCGCGCTGCAGCGCCCGAGGAAGCCCTGTGCGGTCGGCGTCCAGATCCGGCGCACCTCGACGCCGAGCTGGCGCGCGAGCGTGGCCGAGAGGCCGGAGCTGCCGGTGCAGAAGGTCCGCGCCAGCGCCTCGGTCAGGATCTGGTTGCGGTGCTTCTTGCCCTGCGCCCGGAAGGCCTCGAACTCGGCCGGGGTGCCGTCCGGGCCGAGGCTCGTGTTCGGCTCGAGCCGTGCCGCCAGCCGCTCCGGGTAGCTCGTGCCCTCTCCCTTCTCCGGCGCGATGGGCTGGTCGGTCGGCGAGACCGCGAGCGGGCGCGCCCAAGGACGCAGGCCCCCGCCAAGCGACCAGGCCAGAAGGTCGAGCATGAGCTCGGACTGGTCCATGAGACGGGCCTGCAGCGCCCCGAGCCGGATCCGGTGCAGATCCTCGATCAGCGATTGCGGCAGGTCCGGTGCCGCCTCGGCAGCACCCCGCGGGACCGCCCGCGGCTGCTGATAGGCGCGCTCGACCGAGAGCCCGTCCCGGCTGCTGCAATAGACGAAGACCCCGGCCGAGGCGCGCTGCGCGTCGGTGAAGCCGCCCTCGCGCCGGGCCTCGAGCTCGGCCAGGCGCGCGCGGCCGGCCTCGTCGAGGGCGTCCTCGGCATCGCGCTCCTCGAGCGCCGCGAGCTCCGCTTCCTCTCCGTCCGAGAGCTTCCCGGGCCGGGCGTAGAGCCGCACCAGCTTCTGCGTGGCGGTCCAGGGCACATATTCCTCCGGCACCCATGTCGCCCACTCCCAGCCCTCTTCCACGCGGATCCGCTCGGCCTCGGCCGCCCCCTTCTCGGCAAAGAGCCGGTCGAGGAGAGCCTCGTCCTCCAGCAGCGTCCTGTCGGCGAAGAGATCGCGCTGAGAGGTTCCGCCGGCCGCGAGATAGGCCTCGAGCCCCACGAAGACCGCGCGCCGGTCCGTCGAGGGCACGGTCCCGGGTGTCAACTCGCGCCGCACCTGCTCCGGCCGCACGTCGCGCCCCCGCACCGAAGTGAGAACTTCGAGGCAGCGCTCGCCGCTCGGCGCGAGCGTCAGCGCCTTCGCCATCTCGAGCGAGATCTCGTTCGCGCGCAGCGCCGCCAGCGCCTCGGCCGGCAGGTCCGCGAGCTTGAGGCGCCGCTCGA
>NZ_MABH01000246.1 GCF_001720585.1 Cereibacter johrii
GGGCCGGCGCGGGCGCGGGCCGCTCGGCTGCGGCATCCGCGAGGATCCGCGCCATGAGATCGGCCGAAGGCACGGGCGCCTCGCGCCGCGCTTCGGCAAAAAGATCGTCCAGATCGCGGTCGCGCATCTCAGCCTTCCCCATACCCCAGTTCGGCGCGCTGCCCGGAAAGCAGCGCCGCCAAAGCCCGTTTCCCTCGCGCGGTCAGGCTCTCCACCGCTTCGACGCCGATCTGCATCACCTCGGCGATCTCGGGGTTCGAGAGGCCCTCGATGTGGCGCAGCACCACCGCCTGCCGCTGCCGCTCGGGCAGGGCCTTCTTGCCCTTCACGCCCGCTCGGGCAGGGCCGCCAGCGCCGCATCGAGCGCCCGCATCCGGTCGCCCTCGATCAGCGCCTCTTCGACGCCCGGGGCGGCATCGGCCACCTCGGGCGCATCGTCGAGCGCGCTCGAGGCCCGCCGCTGCCGCCCGCGGAGCCGGTCGGTGCAGAGGTTGCACACCACCCGGTAGAGCCAGGTCGAGACGCGGGCCTCGCCCTGCCGCCAGTCGGGGGCGATGCGCCAGAGCCGGAGCATCGCCTCCTGCGTGACATCCTCGGCCTCGGCCCGGTCGGACAGGACGCGGGTGGCCACGGCGAGCGCCCGCGGCGCCAGCCGCAGGGTCAAAGCCCGTGCCGCGGCGGACTCGCCGTTGGCATAGAGCACGAGCAACGCCTCGTCGGAGACGTCGGAAAGGGCGTCGAACGGCATGTCCATCCTGGTCCCGAAGTAGCGCAACCGCATCCGGCACGCAATTTCCGCCCGGCGCCGAAGCGCCGGGCAGCAGGCGGGCTCAGCGGTCGAACATGCGCCAGCCATGCGGGCCGTGGCCGCCGCGCCCGTGCCCGTGCCATTTCGACCCGGCCTGCGCCGCCTCGTCGGCCGTGAGCGTGCCGTCCCCGTCCGCATCCATCCGGTCGAAGACCATCATCGGGCCGGGACCCGCCGCCAGTTCCGAGACCGACAGCTTGCCGTCGCCGTCCGCGTCGAACATCTCGATCATGCGCCGGGTCTTGGCCTCGATGCGCGGCATCATCCGCGCGGCATGGAGGGCGGTCAGCTCCTCGCTCGACAGGAGCCCGTCGCCATCGGCATCCGCATTGTCCACGCGGGACGCGCGGGCGGCCTCGAGCTCGGCCTTCGTCACCTTCCCGTCGCCGTCCGCGTCAAGCGCGTCGAAGTCGAACATCGGCCCTCGCCCGCGGCCCATGTCCATGCCCGGTCCCATGCCGGCACCCGGACCCATGCCCGCGCCGGGGCCCATGCGGCCGGCGGGGCAGTCCGCGCCCTGGACGCAAGGCCCCGGGCCCGGGGTCGGAGCGGGCCCCGTCTGGGCCAGAGCGGTTCCTGCGGCAAGGGTGAGGGCGGTCACGGCGGCGGCTCTCAGAATGGCAAATCGTGTCAAGTCGGTCTCTCCTGGGCTCGCGGCAGCCGTTGCTGCCTGGTTCGTGCATCTCAAACGACACGGTGCGACGCTTCCGTCGCCCCTGCCCGAAAATCCCAATAGATGAGTCCGGCGGAGGATGATTAACCTGCCCTTCACGCCGGAACAGGACGCCCCCTCGGGCGTTGCGCGTGAGGAGTGCTTGCGAGTCGGAGGCAGCGCATGCGGGATGGAACCGTGGATTTCGAAACCGAGGAGGAGGAACGCCCCCTCGGCCCGGCCCTCTGGCGTGGCTGGAACCGCGTCTGCCCGCGCTGCGGCTCCGGGCCGATGCTGCGCGGCTATCTGACGGTGCGGGACAATTGTCCGGTGTGCGGCGAGAGCCTGCACCACCAGCGGGCCGATGACGGGCCCGCCTATCTGACGATCCTGATCGTGGGCCACCTGATGGCGCCGGTGATCCTCTGGGCCTTCGTCGAGTTCCGGCCCGATCCGGCCCTGCTCGCCACGATCTTCGGCATCGGGACCGTGGCCCTCTCGCTCTTCTTGCTGCCCCGCCTCAAAGGCGCCATGGTGGCGCTGCAATGGGCGAAGAGGATGCATGGATTTGGCGGCGGAAGCGGGCGGGGATGACAAGACGCGGGTAAGGCCTGCGGCCACCGTCATCCTGCTGCGGGACGGGCCGGCCGGCCCGGAAGTGCTCATGGGCATGCGCGGCGCCTCGGCAGCCTTCATGCCGTCCAAGTTCGTCTTTCCCGGCGGAGCGGTCGATGACGCCGACGCCCGCGTGCCGCTGGCGGGGCTGCCCGCCCCGGCCTGTCTGCGGCGGCTGGGCGACGAGGGGCCCGCGCTGGCCGCGGCCGCCATCCGGGAACTCTGGGAGGAAACGGGCCTGCCGCTCGGCGTGCCGGGCGTCTGGACCGCCCCCGACGGCTGGACGGCCTTTGCCCGCCGCGGCCTTCGGCCCGACGCATCGGGCCTGCGCTTCGTCTTTCGCGCCATCACGCCGCCCGGCCGCCCGCGGCGGTTCGATGCGCGCTTCTTTCTGGCGGAGGCCGCGCGGCTGGCGGCGGACCCCGACGATTTTTCGGCAGCCTGCGACGAGCTCTCGCATCTTCAGTGGCTGCCTCTGGCCGAGGCGCGGCGGCTCGACCTGCCCTTCATCACCGAGGTGGTGCTGGCCGAGGTCTCGGCCTTGGCTCAGGGCCGCGACGCCGGTCCGGGCGTGCCCTTCTTCGACAATTCCGGCCCCGTTCCGACCTTCCGCAGGCTGGAGTAAGGGCTCGCTTCCTCGACGGCCGGCCGGGAGAGGCACCTGCCGCACCCCGTCAGATCGGCCTGACGGGGATCTAGTCCGCCGCGGCCGCGGACGCGCAGCGGCTGAAGCGCAGCGGCTCGGCGCCCGGCACCAGCATCAGCATCGAGTCGGCCGCGTCGATCACCAGAAGCCGTGCATCCGTGAAGGTCTCGCCTTCGGACTCGCAGTCCAGCACCAGTTCGGCCCCCGGCAGGACCGTGAGCGGATCGGTTTCGGCGATCCTGCAGCGGTTCTCGTAGCCCTGGAACTCGGTCGCGGTGATGCGGATCGGCGCCTCGGGCACCTCCCCCGTCCGGCCGGCGGCGGCGCACCAGGCCGGATCGGCGGCCCAGTCGCCGATCCACGGGCTTTCCTCGGCGAAGGCGGGGCCCGCAAGGCAGCAGAGAAGAAGGGTCGAACGCAGCATGGCGCCTCCTGAAGCTCAGAACCGGATCAACCGCCCGAGATCGTAGCCGTTCCATTCGAGGATCTCGCGGGCGGCGACCAGCCGGTCGGGCGGCAGGGGTCCGCCCCGGTTCAGAAGCACCCCGAACCGTCCCGAGGGCGTGCCGAGGGCGATGGTCCGGTAATCGGTATCGACCCAGAGCACCCACCAGGGTTCGGTCGCGCCGGCGGGCAGCAGGCGTCCGGGGCCGGTGACGGCCAGAGGCCCCGCCAGCGCCGTCTCGCGTCCGCCGAGGCAGAGCCGTCCGGTCATCTCGAGCCCCGAAGCCGTGGGCCGGATCTCGACGCCGCCGGGCCGGCAGGCGCCCGGCTGCGCGAAGGCCGCCACCTCCTGCCAGTCGCCGGCGATCCGCGCCGGCTCGAAAACGGCGTTCGACCAGATGGGCTGGTTCGTGTCGCGGAAGGTCTGCGGCGGCTCCGGCACCCTGGGGGCGCAGGCCGCGAGCAGCAGGAGAGGCAGGGCCGTCAGTCGAGACACAGGGTGATCCTCCGCCCCTCGTCGTCCAGGATGTCGTTGCAGCCCAGGAGGGGATCAAGGGGCGCACAGGTCTGCGAGCGGGCGAGGCATCGGCCCGAACAGTCGGATTCGCGGGCACAGCGCTTGCCCGCGTCGGGCGGCGTCTTCACGCAGGTGAAGAGCGCCTTTACCGCCGCATAGCTGCCGCCGGCCTTCTCGCAGGCGCGCTGGCTGGGCGAGACGACCACGGGCGGCGGTTCCGCCGCAGTCTCCGGGGCGCTGCCGGGGCCGGGTGCGGGCGGAACGGCCGCCGGCGCCGGATCGGTCAGGGTCGTCATCTCGACCGGAGGGGCCGCGAGCGGCTGCGGATCGAGAGCGGGCGGCCCGCCTGCATCCGCCCCCAGCCGGCAGGCTCCGAGCGCGAGCAGCGCAAGAAGGAGAAGCGGTCGGCGCATGTCTGTCTCGTCCTCCGGGCCGCGCGGGGGGCGCGGTGCCCCGCCAGATGGCGCGAAGCGCACGCCTTCCGCAAGGGCTCAGTAGGGCGCGGGCCAGCTGCGACGGGCCGCCGCGATCTCGGCTTCGACCTCGGGGGACAGGTCGAGGTCGCAGGCGCCGAGGTTGGTGCGCAGCTGGTCGAGCGAGGTCGCGCCGAGGATCGGGATCACCGGGAAGGGACGCTTGCGGCAGAAGGCAAGCGCCATCTGGCAGGGGTCGAGCCCGTGGCGCGCCGCAATCCCCAGATAGCCCGCCACCGCCTCGAAGACGGTGGGCGTGACGCGCCCGCCCAGCGTGGCATTGCGTTCGCGGCGCGAGCCGTCGGGCGTCACGTCTCCGGCATATTTGCCCGACAGAAGCCCCGCGGCCAGGGGCGAGAAGGCCAGAAGCGGCATCTCCTCCAGCGCCGCAAGCTCGGCCCAGTCGGTGTCGAACTGGCGGCAGAGCAGCGAATATTCGTTCTGAACCGTGGCCATGCGCGGCAGCCCGTGCCGGTCGGCCAGCGAGAGCCACTGAGCCGCGCCCCAGACCGTCTCGTTCGAGAGGCCGAAATGGCGCACCTTGCCCTCGGCCACCAGCTTCTGCGCCTCTTCGAGCACCGCGAGCATGTTGTCGCGCACCGCCTCGACCCCCGTGGGCGGCACATAGGCCCACATCTTGCGGAAATGGTAGGAGCCGCGGTTCGGCCAGTGGATCTGGTAGAGATCGACATGGTCGGTGCCGAGCCGCGCGAGCGAGCCCTCGAGCGCGCGGCGCAGGCTCTCGGGCGTCACCGGCTCGCCGCCGCGCACCGCCGCATTGCCCTCGCCGGTGATCTTGGTCGCCAGCACGATCCGGTCGCGCCCGCCCCGCGCGGCAAGCCAGCGACCGATGATGGTCTCGGTGCCGCCCACCGTCTCGGCCGTCACGGGATTGGTCGGATACATCTCGGCCGTGTCGAGGAAATTCACCCCGTGGTCGAGGGCGAGATCGATCTGGGCATGGGCTTCGGCCTCGCTGTTCTGGCTGCCCCAGGTCATCGTGCCGAGGCAGACTTCGGAAACGGTCAGATCGGTGCGGCCGAGGGGGATGCGCTTCATATGGGTCTCCTGTTCTGCGGTTGCAGCCTAGCCCGCCTGCCTGCGATGGCAAGGCAAGGCGCCGGTTTGCGCGCCGGCACAGCGGCGGAGAGCGGCTTGCGGTGAGGCAGGGCAGACAGGGAGACGGCCCGGCCCGCCGGGAGAGGCCGGGTGCAGAGCCTCCGCCTCGCCGCACGGGGGATTGAGAACATAGGCGGAACATGTCAGGATGCCCGCATGACGACTCAGCTTCTCGACCGCCACGGAGCCCGGGTCCGGCCGATGCAGCGGCTGGTGGGCGATCTCGCGATCTCGCGCGCGCGGGTGCATGAATTCTGCGGGCCGGCGCGCCGGGTGCTCGCCATGTTCCTGATGGCGCATTGTCAGGGCCCGGTGATCTGGATCCATCCCGGCTGGCGGCCCGAGCGGCTCTATCCCGACGGGATGTGCGAGTTCGTCGAGCCCGGCCGGATGATCTTTGCCCGTACCCGCCGCCCCGAGGATCTGCTCTGGTCGATGGAAGAGACGCTGCGCTCGGGGGCGGTGCCTCTCGTGGTGGTCGACCTGATCGAACCGCCGCCGCTGACGCCGGTGCGCCGGCAGCATCTGGCCGCCGAGACCGGAAGCGAGGCCGCCGCAGAGCTCGGGATCGATCCGCCCCTCGGGATCCTGCTCACACCCGGCCGGGGCGGCGCGCCGGGGATCGAGACGCGCTGGCACATGGCCTATGCGCCCCACGACCGCTGGCGGCTCGACCGGCTCCGGTCCCGGATGGAGCCGCCCGCGGGATGGATCCTGCGCCGCGGCCATGACGGGATCGAGATCGAGGGCCGGGCCGCCGACTGACCCCCGGGCCCCGCCCGCCCCGCTCTCGGGCAGGCCACCCGCCCACGGGCCGACAGCCCTTCGCAGGCGGCGCAGGCGCGAAATCATCCTCTGGCCCTCGCGAGCGTCCGGCGCTAAACAGCCCGCGGTCGGGACACAGGGATTACTGGGCATGGCGCGGATACTCATCACTTCGGCGATCCCCTATATCAACGGGATCAAGCATCTGGGCAATCTGGTCGGAAGCCAGCTTCCGGCGGATCTCTATGCCCGCTACATGCGCGGCCGGGGCCACGAGGTCATGTTCATCTGCGCCACCGACGAGCACGGCACCCCCGCCGAGCTCGCCGCCGCCAAGGCCGGAAAGCCGGTCGAGGACTATTGCGCCGAGATGCACGAGGTGCAGAAGGAGATCGCCGCGGGCTTCCGCCTCTCCTTCGATCATTTCGGCCGCTCGTCGAGCGCGCGGAACCGCCGTCTGACCCAGCATTTCGCAGGGGCGCTGGCCGAGAACGGCTTCATCGAGGAAGTGGTCGAGCGCCAGTTCTTCTCGGTGGCCGACAACCGCTTCCTGCCCGACCGCTATATCGAGGGCACCTGCCCCAACTGCGGCTACGACAAGGCGCGCGGCGACCAGTGCGAGAACTGCACCAAGCAGCTCGACCCGACCGACCTGATCGACCCGCGCTCGGCCATCTCGGGCTCGACCGAACTCGAGCTGCGCGAGACGAAGCATCTCTACCTGCGCCAGCGGGCGCTGAAGGGCGAGATCGAGGCCTGGATCGACAGCAAGACCGACTGGCCGGTGCTGACCACCTCGATCGCGAAGAAATGGCTGCACGACGGCGAGGGGCTGCAGGACCGGGGCATCACCCGCGACCTGAAATGGGGCGTGCCGGTGCGCAAGGGCGGCGAGCCCTGGCCCGGCATGGAGGGCAAGGTCTTCTACGTCTGGTTCGACGCGCCGATCGAATATATCGCGGGCACGGCGGAATGGGCGGATGCGAACGGCAAGGCCGACGCCGACTGGGAGCGCTGGTGGCGCACCGACAAGGGCGCCGAGGATGTGCGCTACGTCCAGTTCATGGGCAAGGACAACGTGCCCTTCCACACGCTCTCCTTCCCGGCGACGATCATGGGCTCGCGCGAGCCCTGGAAGCTCGTGGATTACATCAAGTCGTTCAATTACCTGAACTATGACGGCGGCCAGTTCTCGACCAGCCAGGGCCGCGGCGTGTTCATGGATCAGGCGCTCTCGATCCTGCCCGCCGATTACTGGCGCTGGTGGCTCCTGTCGCATGCGCCCGAGAATTCGGACAGCGAATTCACCTGGGAGAATTTCCAGGGCTCGGTGAACAAGGATCTGGCCGACGTGCTGGGCAACCTCGTGAGCCGGGTCACGAAATTCTGCCGCTCGAAATTCGGCGAGACGGTTCCCGCGGGCGGCAGCCCTGGCGAACGCGAGCATCAGCTGGTGGCCGAGCTGCAGCAGCGGCTGGCGGCCTACGAGGCCTGCATGGAGGCGATGGAGGTGCGCAAGGCCGCCTCCGAGCTGCGCGCGCTCTGGGTCGCGGGGAACGAATATCTGCAGTCCGCCGCCCCCTGGACGGTGGTCAAGACCGATCCCGAGCAGGCGCAGGCGATGATCCGCCTCGCGCTGAACCTGATCCGGCTCTATGCGGTGATCTCGCGGCCCTTCATCCCGGATGCGGCGGCCTCGATGATGGCCTCGCTTGGCTGCGAGGACTGGAGCTGGCCCGCCGATGTCGGCCGCGCGCTCGAGGTGCTGCCCGCAGGCCATGGCTTCACCACGCCCGACGTGCTCTTCCGCAAGATCACCGACGAGGAGCGCGCCGAATGGCAGACGCGCTTCTCCGGCGTGCGGAGCTGAACGGACGCGGGCTCCGGCCGGGGCGACGCGGGGCGGGCGGGCTGCCGGTCCGACGCGGGGGGCTGTCTGCCCCCCG
>NZ_MABH01000247.1 GCF_001720585.1 Cereibacter johrii
GGCGGCGGCTCCAGGGAGGAGGAGGGAGCCGCCGCTTGGTCATCGGCACCGCGGGAGGAGGTGCAGTACCGAAGTCCGGTGGGAGGGGGCGCTGGGCCCGATCCCGGAAGGGGGGCGACGGCTCCAGGGAGGAGGAGGGAGCCGCCGCTTGGTCATCGGCACCGCGGGAGGAGGTGCAGTGCCGAAGTCCGGTGGGCAGGGGGCGCAAGGCCCGATGCCCGGATCTGGTGCAGCGACCCCAGGGAGGAGGAGGGGGCCGCTGCGGTTCCGATCGGCCAGGGAGGAGGAGAGGCCGTTCGAAGAGGGGGGAAGCTTGCGCTTCGGAAGAAAGGACGGCGACACCAGGGAGGAGGAGAGGCGTCGCCGCTGCTGCTACAGGTCCCGGGAGGAGGTGGGACCTCGCAGGAAACTCAGAGACCGTAGGCGGCTTCCATCGCGATGCGGGTGATCATCGAGCGGTGGATGCCGAGGTCGGCCAGTTCACGGGTCGTCAGCGAGTTCAGTTCGCGCACGGTCTGCCGGTAGATCCGGCGCTGCGCGAGAGCGAGTTTCACCGAAGCCACCAGGGCCGAAACACGGTCTCCCAGACCGTGGTGCCCGATACGGGTGGTGTTTGCGTAAGCCATTTCATCTGCCTCAGGTTCGTCTAGACTGCGCGGACCGGGTTCGTTCGTGACGTCTCCGTCGCGCTGTTAGGGCAAACATGGGCCATTTGCTGCATCTGCACAATGCGCCGCATGGGCAATGCTGCCATGCGGCGTCTGCATGGCTCTCCCGCCCGGATTTGCGCGCTCTTGCAGGCGCTTCGCCCGCTTCGAGGGCGCTTTGAAAACGCGGGCTTGTCCTTTTGTCCAAGCCCTGCAAGCTAGGCCCGCCTGGGTCAAAGGAGAAGGCCATGCCGATCGCTCGTGAATCCGTCCTCGCGGTCCTCGACCGCATCCCGCTGCCGGACGGGGGCACGCTCGTTTCGAGAGATTTGATTCGTGCGCTGACCGTCGAGGGCGACGCGGTGCGCTTCGTGATCGAGGCGCCGAGCGCCGAGGCCGCCCGTGCGCTGGAGCCCGTCCGCGCCGAGGCCGAGCGGGCGCTTCGGGCGCTGCCGGGCATCGCGGGCGTGCAGGCGGTGATGACCGCCCACGGGCCTGCCGCACCGTCGCTCAAGATCGGCCAGCATCCGACGCCGCAGCCTGCCGGGCCCCAGCCGATCGCGGGGATCGACCGGATCATCGCGATCGGATCCGGCAAGGGGGGCGTCGGCAAGTCCACCGTCTCCTCGAACCTCGCCGTGGCGCTCGCGCGGCAGGGTCGGAAGGTCGGCCTGCTCGATGCCGACATCTATGGCCCCTCGCAGGCGCGCATGATGGGCGTGAACCGCCGCCCCGCCTCGCCGGACGGCAAGACGATCCTGCCGCCCTCGGCGCATGGCGTCACCATGATGTCGCTCGGCCTCATGCTGAAGGAGGACGAGGCGGTGATCTGGCGCGGCCCGATGCTGATGGGCGCGCTCCAGCAGCTTCTGGGGCAGGTGGCTTGGGGCGAGCTCGACGTGCTGCTCGTGGACCTGCCGCCGGGAACGGGGGACATCCAGCTCACCCTCTGCCAGCGCACGCAGGTCACGGGCGCCATCGTCGTCTCGACGCCGCAGGATGTGGCGCTCCTCGATGCGCGCAAGGCGCTCGACATGTTCCGCAAGCTGAAGACGCCGGTTCTCGGATTGATCGAGAACATGTCGAGCTACGTCTGCCCGAACTGCGGCCACGAGGCCCATATCTTCGGCCATGGCGGCGTGGCGGAGGAGGCGAGGCGCCTCGACGTGCCGTTCCTGGGCGAGCTGCCCCTCGATCTGTCGGTCCGCCTTGCAGGTGACGAGGGCCGCCCCGTCGCGGCCGGCGAGGGGCCGATCGCCGAGGCCTATGCCGATCTCGCCCGCCGCCTCGTGGCGGGCGGCATGGCCTGAGGCCGGACGCCCCCGGCTCCCGCCCCCTGCTCGGGAGGGAGCCACCTTCCTCATCTGGCCTGTGAGCCGTCCGAAGCCGCCCCGAAAGGGCGGGCTTCGGCCGAGGCTGCGCGCCCACCGGGCGCGAGGGCTTTCCCGGCGCGATCCCGGTCGGGGGAGGGGATGGCCGCAAGGCCACGGGAAATCATGGGATTGAGTCCGCAAGGCCCTCCCGCGGCCGGACTGCGACCCGGAAGACACGGGCTTCCGGGAAATCGTGGGAAAGGCGCCCGGCCGCTGGTGCCTCTCCGGGATTCCATGGAACACAGGCCCTCATGTGCCGATCCCGAGGAATCAAAGCTGCTCACATCCCCGCGATTCGCACCGTCAGGCGGCGACCTGCCCGGACGAATTTAACCGAACATGTGGCAAATTCGCTGCAGCCGCGATTCCCTGTGGGAAATCGTGGGACGGGACAATCCGCGCCTTTTACACAATATTTCGGAGTAGGGGAGTTCTGACTCCCTATATCTGTGGTTGCAGATTGTGCAGCTCGACATGGCCGCTTCGATGACCGTCAGCGGCTTCCCGCGCTTTGGCGCCTGCCGGCCCAATCTGCCCATTGCGTCCCATGAAATCCCATGGCATCCCTAGCTCACGAGATGAGAACGGGACAGTGAACAGGGGCGACAGACCCCGAACAGGCGAAAAGCAGGCTTCATACAGGCACCCGCTTTCATCCAATGACAGATCCGGCGCGCATGCGAGCAGACATCCCCCCAGGTGTGTGTGCGCAGTTGGACACCCAGCGATGGGACAGGCACGGCGGATCGGGCAGTGGCAGCCGCTCGATCCGCCGCTTTCGTTTCCGGGGTGCGCGTTGCGCCTCCCGGGACGGCACCGGACAGTGAAGGAGCCGCAGGGAAGTGGCGGAGGCGTTCAGAGGCGAATACAACCAGAAGGTTGACGCCAAGGCGCGGGTGTCGATCCCGGCCCCCTTCCGTCGTGTCATCGAAGCGGGCGATCCCAAATTTTCCGGCGGCCGGTCGAGCTTCGTGCTCGTCTATGGCGGCGACCGCTCCTATGTCGAGTGCTACACCATTTCCGAGATGGAGCGGATCGAGGAACGGATCCGCAGCCTGCCCATGGGCACGCCCAAGCGGCGCTATCTCGAACGCAACATGATTACCCTCGCGCTCAACATGGAGCTCGACGAGGACGGCCGGATCGTGCTGCCGCCCAAGGGCCGCGAGAAGCTGGGCATCTCGCCCGACGAGCTGAAGGGCGGCACCGAGGCCACCTTCGCGGGCACGCTCAACAAGTTCCAGATCTGGAAGGCCGACACCTACGCAGCCGAGCTCGCCGCCGAAGAGGAGGTGCTCCTGCCTCCGGGGGCGGACATGCTCTCGCTGCTCGAAGATACGGGGCTCTGACCCATGGCCGAGGCCGACACCGAGCGCCGGCCCCACATCCCGGTGCTGCTGCGTCCGCTCCTGGCCGCGGTGGCGCCGGTCGAGGGCACATGGCTCGACGGCACCTTCGGGGCAGGCGGCTATGCGCGGGGTCTTCTCGAGGCGGGCGCGGACCGGGTGATCGGCGTCGACCGCGATCCGCTCGCGCTCGAGATGGCCTCCGCCTGGGCGGGAAGCTACGGCGACCGGCTGCGCCTCGTGGCGGGCACCTTCTCGCAACTCGACAGTCATGCGGGCGCGCCCCTCGACGGGGTGGTGCTCGATCTCGGCGTCTCCTCGATGCAGCTCGATCTGGCCGAGCGCGGCTTCTCGTTCCAGAAGGACGGCCCGCTCGACATGCGCATGAGCCAGGAGGGCGAAAGCGCCGCCGATCTGGTCAATACCGCCTCCGAGGAGACGCTGGCCGACATTCTCTATCACTACGGCGAAGAGCGCGCCTCGCGCCGCATCGCCCGCGCCATCGTCGAGGCCCGCGCCGCGGCACCCATCACCCGCACGCTCGCCCTGGCCGAGATCGTGGCCCGCTGCCTGCCGCGGCCGAAGCCCGGCCAGATGCATCCGGCCACCCGCAGCTTCCAGGCGATCCGCATCGCGGTGAATGCCGAATTCTCGGAACTGGTCGAGGGGCTCGAGGCGGCCGAGCGCGCGCTCAAGCCCGGCGGCCGGCTCGCCGTCGTCACCTTCCACAGCCTCGAGGACCGGATCGTGAAACGGTTCCTCCAGCTCCGCTCGGGCGGCGAGGGGCAGGGCAACCGCTACGCCCCCGAGACGCGCGCCGACGCGCCCCGCTTCACTCTTCCGCTGCGTCGTGCCATCGGCCCGGACGAGGCGGAACTCGCCGAGAATCCGCGCGCCCGGTCGGCCCGGCTGCGGGTGGGTGTCCGCACGGACGCCCCCGCGGGAAAGGTCGATCCGCAGGCGCTCGGCACCCCGCTCATCCCGAAGAAAGGACGCCGCTGAATGCGCCCCGTGCTCTATGTCCTCACCTTCCTCGCCGTGATGGGGCTGGCCTTCTGGGCCTACCGTGAGAACTATGCCACGCAGCAGGCGCTCAAGGACGTCTCGGCGCTCAACCGCGAGATCGCGACCCTGCGCGAGTCGCTCTCGGTGCAGCGCGCGGAATGGGCCTATCTGAACCGTCCCGACCGGCTGCGCGAACTGGCGGCGCTGAACTTCGACCGTCTGGGCCTCCTGCCGCTCGAGGCCGCGCAATTCGGCTCGGCCGCGCAGGTCTCCTATCCGCCGGATCCGCTCCAGGTGGTCACGCCGCAGGATCTGCGGCCGGGCGACATCTCGGGCGAAGTGGGAGAGCCGCTGTGATCCGCACGCCGCTGCGCCCCCTGGCCCGGATCCTCGACGCCCGCGCCAAGGGCGAGAATCCCGATTCCATCGAGCGCGAGAACCGCCGCATCCGCCACGAGGCGATGCGCGACAAGGCGCGCAACCGCGCCGAGGGCCGGCTCCTCCTGCTCGGCCTCAGCTTCTTCCTCGCCTTCTCCGTCATCGGGGCCCGCATGGGGCTTCTGGCCTCGACCCAGCCCATGGAGCCGCGCGCCGCGGCGAGCGGGGCCGAGATCCTGAACCAGCGGGCCGACATCACCGACCGCTCGGGCCGGATCCTCGCCACGAACCTGCTGACCCATTCGCTCTATGCCCACCCGCAGGACATGGTGGATCCCGCCCGGGTCGCCCGCGAGCTTGCGGCGATCTTCCCCGAACTGAACGAAGAGGATCTGGCCAAGCGCTTCACAGACGGCCGCCGCTTCCTCTGGATCCGCAAGAAGCTCTCGCCCGAGCAGATGCAGCAGGTGCATGACATCGGCGATCCGGGCCTGCTCTTCGGCCCGCGCGAGATGCGCCTCTATCCCAACGGCCGGCTGGCCGCCCATGTGCTTGGCGGCACCAGCTTCGGCGCCGAGGGCGTCCATTCGGCGGAAGTGATCGGCACGGCCGGCATCGAGAAGGCGCTCGACACGCGGCTGCGCGATCCGGCGGCAGCCGGAGAGCCGCTGCAGCTCTCCATCGACCTGACCGTGCAGGCGGCCATCACCGAGGTTCTCGGCGCCGGCATGAAGATGATGAACGCCAAGGGCGCGACGGCGATCCTGATGGAGGCGCACAGCGGCGAGATCCTGGCTCTCGCCTCGCTGCCCGACTTCGATCCGAACGACCGCCCGGCGCCCCTCGTCGACCGCAACGCCGATCCCGGCGACAGCCCGCTCTTCAACCGCGCGGTGCAGGGGGTCTACGAACTCGGCTCGACCTTCAAGATCTTCACCGTGGCTCAGGCGATGGAGCTGGGCCTCGTGAATGCGCAGACCATCGTCGATGCCAATGCGCCGATGCGCTGGGGCCGATTCCTCATCAAGGAATTCAAGAACCACAATTACGGCCCGCTCCTGTCGGTCACCGACGTGATCGTGAAGAGCTCGAACGTGGGTGTGGCGCGGCTCGCGCTCCAGATCGGCGGACTGCGCCAGCAGGCTTTCCTGAAATCGCTGGGCTTCTTCGATCCGACCCCGGTCGAGCTGGTCGAGGCGCCCTATGCCCGCCCGCTCGTCCCCGCGAAATGGCCCGAGATCACCACGATCACCACCTCCTACGGCCACGGGCTCGCCGCGAGCCCGATGCATCTGGCCGCGGCCTACGGCACGATCGCGAACGGCGGCATCACCGTGAAGCCCACCCTCCTCCACCAGAACGACCGTCCGCAGGGCCCGCGCGCCATGCGCCCCGAGGTCGCGCGCGATTCGCTCTCGATGCTGCGACAGGTGGTGACGCGCGGCACGGCCTCCTACGGCGACGTCGAGGGCTACGAGGTGGCGGGCAAGACCGGCACCGCCGACAAGCCCAACCCGCGCGGCGGCTATTACCACGACAAGGTGGTGAACACCTTCGCCTCCATCTTCCCCGCCTCGGACCCGCGCTATGTGCTGATCGTCACGCTCGACGAGCCGGTCGAGACCTCGGGCCCCGAGCCGCGCCGGACGGCCGGCTACACCGCCGTGCCCGTGGCCGCCGAGATCATCCGCCGCACGGCGCCGCTCCTCGGCCTGCGCCCCAAGGTTGAAGCCCCGCCCGTGGATCGGATAACAGCGGTGCGCAACTGACAGGGAGACCGCTGATGGCGGATCGCGCAGCAACACTCTCGGCGCTCGGGCTCACGCCCGCGGGCGGCCGCGGAGGCGACATCGCCGTGACCGGCCTCGCGGTTGACAGCCGGCATGTGCGCCCCGGCACGGGCTTCCACGCGGCTCTGGCCCTCCTGATGACGCTCGTCGCGATGGCGATGCAGGCCCGCGGCAGGCTCTCGGCCGCGCGGATCGCCCCCTTGCGCATCCTGCGGCTCTGGACCGACTGGGCGGCCTTCGCGGGCCTTGTCGGCGTTGCGGCCGCCCTCCTGCCGGGGCTGGTCGCATGAGCGCCATCCTCCGCATCGCCCTGCCCCTCACGCTCTGGCTTGCAGGCTTCAGCGCGGTCTACGGGCTGCACGGGCTCGTCTGTTCGGGCGGCTGGCCGGGCGGACGCCTGCTCCTGATCGCAGGCGGGGGCGCGGTCCTCGCGCTCCAGCTCGGGCTTCTCCTCGCCCTCCGCTCGCGGCGCTTCGGCGATCCGGGCCGGTTCGTGCGCGGAACCAGCCTCCTCCTCGCCGTCGTGGCGCTTGTCGCGACCCTCTGGACCCTCATTCCGGTGGCCGTCACCTCGACCTGCCTGCCGCCCGGCTAAAAATCTTCGGATTTATTTCGCTCTTGCGGGATGAAGGGGCGGCGCGGCTCCGTATATCCGGCAAGATGCGTGAAACAGACGAGATCCTGGCCGAACTGACCCCGCTCCGGCGCTACGCCCGGTCGCTCACGCGCGACGAAGCGGAGGCCGAGGATCTCGTGCAGGAGGCGCTCCTGCGCGCGCATGAGCGGCGGGCGAGCTTCCGGCGCGGCAAGGGGCTCAGGGTCTGGCTGATGTCGATCCTGCACAACCTCTTCATCGATGCGCTGCGCAGCCGCCGCGCCCGCGAACGGCGCGAGGCGGCGGCGATGGAGGCAGCCCCCCTGTCGCACCCGGCCTCGCAGGAGAGCGCGGTGCGGCTGGCCCAGATCCGCGAGGCCTTCGCGCGCCTGCCCGAGGAGCAGCGCTCGGCGCTGCATCTCGTGGCGATCGAGGGGCTGTCCTATGCCGAGGCCGCCGAGGTGCTCGGCGTGCCGCAGGGCACGCTCATGTCGCGGATCGGCCGGGCGCGGGCCGCGCTGCGGGCCTTCGAGAACGGAGAGGCGGCGCGCCAGCCGCTTCGGGTGGTGGGAGGACGCGATGCGGACGATGCATGAGCCCGTGACCGAGCTCGACCTCGTGGCCTATGTCGACGATCAGCTCGACCCCTGGCGCCGCGTGGCGGTGGAGCGGCATCTTGCGACCGATCCCGAGGCCGCGGCCCGGGTGATGGCCGACCTGCAGGCGCGCGACGAACTGCGCCTGGCCTTCGCCGAGCCGCTGCCGCACGAGGCCGATCAGCTCGACCCCTGGCGCCGCGTGGCGGTGGAGCGGCATCTTGCGACCGATCCCGAGGCCGCGGCCCGGGTGATGGCCGACCTGCAGGCGCGCGACGAACTGCGCCTGGCCTTCGCCGAGCCGCTGCCGCACGAGGCGCCC
>NZ_MABH01000248.1 GCF_001720585.1 Cereibacter johrii
CAGCACCTGCACCCGGTCGCCGCGGTAGCGCGTCTCGGGCAGCGCCACCGGAGCGGGTGCGGGGGCGGGCATCGTCACCGGCTGGGCCTCGGCGGCCACGGTGAGGGTGCGGGCCGCCTTGAGCGAGGCCGTCTCGACCGGCGTCACCACCGGGCGCGGATGGGGTTCGAGCTTCGCGGCGGCGGCCAGTCCCGGCCGCATCTGGCCGATATCGCGGCCGCCGATCAGCATGACGGCAAAAAGGGTGCAGCAAAGAAGCAACGTCAGGCGCAGCATGGGAAAAATCTCCGGGATCAATCGGGAGGCAGGGGCCGTGCCTCCCTTGCCCTGTGAACCGCGTTCCCCGGCGGCAGGTTCCCGGATTCCTTTCCGTCTGGACCGGAGCGGCGGCCGGGACTAGACACGCGCCATGACCGACACGCCCGAAGATCCGACCGAAGAGCCCCTCACGACCTCGGAGCCGCTCCGCCGTGCCATCGGCGAGCGCTACCTGACCTATGCGCTTTCGACCATCATGCACCGCGCGCTGCCGGACGCGCGCGACGGGCTGAAGCCCGTGCACCGCCGCATCCTGTTCGCGATGCGCGAATTGCGGCTCTCGCCCACCGGCGGCTTCCGCAAGTCGGCCAAGATTGCGGGCGACGTGATGGGGAACTACCACCCGCACGGGGATGCGGCGATCTACGATGCGATGGCGCGCCTCGCGCAGGATTTCAACGTCCGCTATCCGCTGGTGGACGGGCAGGGCAACTTCGGCAACATCGACGGCGACAACCCGGCCGCCTCGCGCTACACCGAGGCGCGCCTGACGCCCATCGCCGAGCTGCTGATGGAGGGGCTGGCCGAGAACGCGGTCGATTTCCGCCCGAACTACGACGGCACGCTGGAAGAGCCGGTGGTGATGCCCGCGGCCTTCCCGAACCTTCTGGCCAATGGCGCCTCGGGGATCGCGGTGGGCATGGCCACCAACATCCCGCCGCACAATCTCGACGAGCTGATCGAGGGCTGCCTCGCGCTGATCCGCGATCCCGCCATCGCCGACGACACGCTGGTGAGCCTGATCCCGGGGCCCGACTTTCCCACGGGCGGCGTGATCGTCGAGCCGAAGGAGCAGATCCTCGAAGCCTACCGGACGGGGCGCGGCGCGTTCCGGCTCCGGGCGAAATGGCAGACCGAGGATCTGGGCCGCGGCACCTGGCAGATCGTCGTGACCGAGATCCCCTATCAGGTGCAGAAGTCGAAGCTGATCGAGCGGCTGGCGGAGCTGATCCAGACCAAGAAGGTCCCGGCGCTGGCCGACGTGCGCGACGAGAGCGCCGACGATGTGCGCATCGTGCTCGAGCCGCGGGCGCGGACCGTCGATCCCGAGATGCTGATGGGGATGCTCTTCCGCAACTCGGACCTCGAGATCCGCTTCTCGCTGAACATGAACGTGCTGATCGACGGGCGGACGCCCCGGGTCTGCTCGCTCAAGGAGGTGCTGCGCGCCTTCCTCGACCATCGCCGCGAGGTGCTGATCCGGCGCTCGCAGCACCGGATGGAGAAGATCGACCACCGGCTCGAGGTGCTGGGCGGCCTGATCGTGGCTTTCCTGAACCTCGACCGGGTGATCGACATCATCCGCTACGACGCGGATCCCAAGCGCGCGCTGATGGCCGAGAGCTGGGGGCGCAAGTTCAAGCGGGCGAATTCCGAGAAGGACTATGTGGGGCCGGGGCCCGGGCCGGGCGAGCTGAGCGAGGTGCAGGCCGAGGCGATCCTCAACATGCGCCTGCGCTCGTTGCGGCGGCTCGAGGAGATGGAGCTTCTGGCCGAGCGCGATGCGCTTCTGGCCGAGCGGGCCGATCTCGAGGCGCTGATCGGCTCGGAGCGGCTGCAGTGGGACCGGATCGGGCATGATCTGGGCGAGATCCGCAAGCTCTTCGGCAAATGGACGGTGGCAGGCGCGCGGCGCACCCAGTTCGCCGAGGCGGGCGAGGTGGAGGAAGTGCCGCTGGAAGCCATGATCGAGCGCGAGCCGATCACGGTGATCTGCTCGCAGATGGGCTGGATCCGCGCCATGAAGGGCCACCAGCCGCTCGACACCGAGGCGAAGTTCAAGGACGGCGACGGGCCGCGCTTCCTGTTCCATGCCGAGACGACCGACCGGCTTCTGCTCGTGGGCTCGAACGGGCGCTTCTACACGCTGACGGGCGCGAGCCTGCCCGGCGGGCGCGGCATGGGCGAACCGGTGCGGCTGATGGTGGACCTGCCGAACGAGGCCGAAATCCACGACATCTTCGTCTGGCGGCCGGCCGAGAAGCTGCTGCTCGCCTCGTCGGCGGGCGACGGTTTCGTGGTGCCCTCCGAGGAGGTTCTGGCCCAGACCCGCGCGGGCAAGGCGGTGCTCTCGATGAAGGAGGGGGTGCGGACCGCCGTCTGCCGTCCGGTGCGCGGCGATCATGTGGCGGTGGTGGGCGAGAACCGCAAGCTTCTCGTCTTCCCGGTGAGCGAACTGCCGGAGATGGCCAAGGGCAAGGGCGTCCGGCTGCAGAAATACAAGGACGGCGGACTGTCGGACGCGATCACCTTCGAGCGTGCCAGGGGGCTGAGCTGGAAGGACCCGGCCGGCCGCACCCGGACCGAGACCGAGCTTGCCGAATGGACCGCCGCGCGGGCCGGCGCCGGAAAGATGGCGCCCCGGGGCTTTCCGCGGGACAACCGCTTCACCTGACGCGCGGGCGGCCGGAGCCGGGGGCTTCGCGCCCCCGGACCCCCGCGGGATATTTGGGCAGAGTGAAAGGGCCGGGCGGCCGGGCGCGGTTGCGCGGCGCCACGGGGCAAGTTATGCGGGGGCAACCTCTTTCGGAGAAGCCCATGATCCTGCGCCTCGCAGCCCTCTGCCTCGCGGTCCTGCTCGTGACCGCCTGCCAGCGCAACGACCTGAAGGAACCGCCCGTCGATCTGGGCGATTTCGCGCTCGGCCTGAACATCGTCGTGGCGGATCATGCGCAGAAGGTGCCGATCTCGCGCGAGGCCTCGGTCGAGGCGTGGGAAAAGGTCATGAAGAAGGCGATCGACGACCGTTTCGGGCGCTACGAGGGGACGAAGCTCTACAATCTGGGCGTCAGCATCGACGGCTATGCGCTGGCTCCGCCCGGCATTCCGGTCGTCGCAGCGCCGAAGTCGGTGATCGCGATCACGGCCAACATCTGGGACGATGCGGCGGGCGCCAAGCTCAACGAGAAGGGCGAGAAGATGACCGTCTTCGAAAGCCTGACCGGCGGGTCCATCGTGGGCAGCGGCTATACGATGAGCAAGGACGAGCAGATGGAGGCGCTGGCCTACAATGCGGCCAAGCGGATCGAGGGCTGGCTTGTCGCCCATCCCGAGTGGTTCGGCCTGCCGCCGCTGCCGCCGGAACCCGCGCCCGCGCCGGGGAAAGACAAGTGATACTTGATTTTCTTCCTGCCAATGGATAACTCCGCCGCCGTGTAGAACGGGCTGTCCGGTGTCCCATGGGCCGCCCCCCAATCCGCGAGGCGCTCCGCCAATGGCAAAGGCAAAGTTTGAACGTAACAAACCGCACGTCAACATCGGCACGATCGGCCACGTTGACCACGGCAAGACGACTCTGACGGCCGCGATCACGAAGTATTTCGGCGAGTTCCGCGCGTACGACCAGATCGACGGCGCGCCGGAAGAGCGGGCCCGCGGGATCACGATCTCGACCGCGCACGTGGAATACGAGTCGGAAACGCGTCACTATGCGCACGTCGACTGCCCCGGCCACGCCGACTATGTGAAGAACATGATCACGGGCGCCGCGCAGATGGACGGCGCGATCCTCGTGGTGAACGCGGCCGATGGCCCGATGCCGCAGACGCGCGAGCACATCCTGCTCGGCCGTCAGGTGGGCATCCCCTACATGGTCGTCTACATGAACAAGGTCGACCAGGTGGACGATCCGGAACTCATCGAGCTGGTCGAGATGGAGATCCGTGAGCTTCTGTCCTCCTACGACTACCCCGGCGACGACATCCCGATCATCAAGGGCTCGGCTCTGGCGGCGATGAACGGCACCGACAAGGAAATCGGCGAGGATTCGATCCGCGCGCTGATCGCCGCCGTCGACGAGTACATCCCGACCCCGGCGCGTGCCGTGGACCAGCCGTTCCTGATGCCGGTCGAGGACGTGTTCTCGATCTCGGGCCGCGGCACCGTGGCCACGGGCCGGATCGAGCGCGGCGTGGTGAAGGTGGGCGAGGAACTCGAGATCGTCGGCATCCGCCCGTCGAAGAAGACGGTCTGCACCGGCGTCGAGATGTTCCGCAAGCTGCTCGACCAGGGCGAAGCGGGCGACAACGTGGGCCTGCTGCTCCGCGGCGTGGACCGCGACGGCATCGAGCGCGGGCAGGTTCTCTGCAAGCCGGGCTCGGTGAAGCCGCACACGAAGTTCGAGGCCGAGGCCTACATCCTCACGAAAGAGGAAGGCGGCCGCCACACCCCGTTCTTCGCCAACTACCGTCCGCAGTTCTACTTCCGGACCACCGACGTGACCGGGACCGTCCAGCTGCCGGAAGGCACCGAGATGGTGATGCCGGGCGACAACCTGAAGTTCAACGTCGAGCTGATCGCGCCGATCGCCATGGAAGAGAAGCTCCGCTTCGCCATCCGTGAAGGCGGCCGCACCGTCGGCGCCGGCGTCGTCTCGAAAATCATCGCCTGATCCTCACGGATCGGCCGGGGCAGGGCGCGCGGGACATCCCGCGCGCCTTTTCCTTTGGCGCCGTCCGTGTCAGGGTGGGCCCGCGCCGCATCCGGCGCCCGCGAGGGAGGCCCGCATGGTGACGATCCGCATCTGACCGTTCATCCGTAACGCCAGAGGAGATCCCATGCCCTCCCCTTTGCTGAACGCCGGCCTGCGGCATCCGATGCGCTTTGCCGACGGGCGCGCGAATCCCTCGATGGTGCATCTGAACCGCGTCATCGACCATCCGAACATCCGCATCGGCGATTTCACCTATGCCAACGACTTCGACCCGCCCGAGGACTGGGCGGCGCGGCTGGTGCCTTACCTCTATCCCGGCGCGCCCGAGCGGCTGGAGATCGGCCGCTATGGCCAGATCGCCCATGGGGTGCGCTTCATCACCGCCTCCGCCGATCATCCGGCGGGCGGGCTCACCACCTATCCGTTCGCGATCTTCGATCCGGGCAGCCTCGCGCTGTTCAAGGAGGCGCTGACGGATCTGCCCGACACGGTGATCGGACATGACGTCTGGATCGGGCATGGGGCGCTGATCCTGCCCGGCGTGCGGCTGGGCCACGGGGTCATCGTGGGGGCGGGGGCCGTGGTCGCCCGTGACGTGCCCGACTATGCGGTGGTGGCCGGCAATCCCGCGCGCATCCTGCGGATGCGCTTTCCGCCCGAGGTGGTTGCACGGCTCCTTGCGCTCGCCTGGTGGGACTGGCCGCAGGAGCGCCTGGCCGAGCGGCTGGCCGCGCTGGTGGCGGGCGATCTCGAGGCGGCCGCGCGCTGACGCCGCAGCCGGCGCCCCACGCGCAACTTTGCACTTGCGGTCGGGCGCCGGCTGCCGTATCTCGCGGCTGGCCTAGGGGTATAGCTCAGTTGGTAGAGCATCGGTCTCCAAAACCGAGGGTCGTGGGTTCGAGTCCCCCTGCCCCTGCCAGGCCCTTCCCGATCCCGCGCTCTTCCGGCGAGAGCCTTGAACTTTGGCGTCCCAGGGCGTATCTGCCGCGCGACGCTTCTTGAGGACAGACGATGGCCAAGGCGAATCCCTTCACGTTCATCTCGCAGGTGCGCAGCGAAGTCGGCAAGGTCGCCTGGCCCGGCCGGCGCGAGGTGCTGCTGACCACGATCATGGTCTTCGTCATGGCGGCGCTGACCGCGACCTTCTTCTCGCTCGTCGACTTCGCGATCCGGCAGGGGCTGAGCCTGCTGCTCAACACCTTCTGACATTTCCGCTTGAACGCCGGGGGTGCTGCCTGTAATCGGGCGGTCACTGGGAAGAGGCCGGCGCGCAGCGATTCGGGTTGCGCGCTGTTTTTTGTTCTGGGGGCGGACGCTGGTTCGCCGGAGGAGCGGGGATTGCCCCGCGCGAAGAGGTAAGGCTGAGGCATGGCGAAGCGTTGGTATTCGGTGAGCGTTCTCTCGAACTTCGAGAAGAAGGTCGCCGAGCAGATCCGGACCGCCGTGGCGGACGCCGGTCTCGAGGAAGAGATCGACGAGGTGCTGGTCCCCACCGAAGAGGTGATCGAGGTCCGGCGCGGCAAGAAGGTCACGTCCGAGCGCCGCTTCATGCCGGGCTATGTGCTCGTCCATATGGAAATGTCGAACCGCGGCTATCACCTGATCTCCTCGATCAACCGGGTGACGGGGTTCCTCGGGCCGCAGGGCAAGCCGATGCCGATGCGCGACTCGGAAGTGAACACGATTCTGAACCGCGTCGAGGAAGGCGAGGCGCAGCCGCGCAGCCTGATCCGCTACGATATCGGTGAGACGGTGAAGGTGACCGACGGTCCGTTCGAGGGCTTCTCGGGCATGGTCGAGGATGTGGATGAGGAGCATTCGCGCCTCAAGGTGACCGTCTCGATCTTCGGCCGGGCGACCCCGGTCGAGCTGGAATTCACCCAGGTGGCCAAGGGCGCCTGAGTGCATCGCGTGGGAGGCGAGCGCGCCCGCAGGGCGTGACGGACCGGACCACTAAACTCGTCCCAAAGGGGGCAGTGACAGAGGAGAGGCCATATGGCCAAGAAGATTATCGGCAGCCTCAAGCTGCAAGTGAAGGCGGGTCAAGCCAACCCGTCTCCGCCGGTCGGTCCGGCGCTGGGTCAGCGCGGCCTGAACATCATGGCCTTCGTGAAGGAATTCAACGCGAAGTCCGCCGACCTCGAGCCGGGCACCCCCACGCCCGTCATCATCACCTACTACCAGGACAAGTCCTTCAGCCTCGAGCTAAAGACGCCGCCGGCGTCCTTCATGCTGAAGAAGGCCGCGGGCCTTGCTCCGGTGGGCAAGCGGAACCGCCCGAAGGGCTCGGCCAAGCCGGGCCGCGAAGTGGCGGGTTCGGTGACCGTGGCGCAGATCCGCAAGATCGCCGAAGCCAAGATGAAGGATCTGAACGCCAACGACGTCGAGGCGGCGATGCAGATCATCCTCGGCTCGGCCAAGTCCTGCGGCATCGAGGTCAAGGGGTAAGTCATGGCCAAGGTTGGAAAACGGACGCGCTCGGCGCGTGAAGCCTTCGTCGGCAAGGACCTGATCTCGGTCGAGGATGCGGTGGCGCTGATCAAGCAGGCCGCCTCGGCGAAATTCGACGAGACCCTCGAAGTGGCGATGAACCTGGGCGTCGACCCGCGTCACGCCGACCAGATGGTGCGTGGCGTCGTCACCCTGCCGAACGGCACGGGCAAGACGGTGCGCGTGGCGGTCTTCGCCCGCGGCGCCAAGGCGGACGAGGCGAAAGCGGCCGGTGCCGACATCGTCGGTGCCGAAGACCTGATGGAGACGATCCAGTCGGGCAAGATCGAGTTCGACCGCTGCATCGCGACCCCGGACATGATGCCGCTCGTCGGCCGTCTGGGCAAGATCCTCGGGCCGCGGAACCTGATGCCGAACCCGAAGGTCGGCACCGTGACGATGGATGTGAAATCCGCCGTCGAGGCCGCCAAGGGCGGTGAGGTGCAGTTCAAGGTCGAGAAGGCGGGCGTGATCCACGCCGGCGTCGGCAAGATGTCGTTCGAGGCGGACAAGCTCGCGCAGAACGTCCGCGCCTTCGTCGATGCCGTGAACCGCGCGAAGCCTGCCGGGGCGAAAGGCACCTACCTCAAGAAGGTGTCGCTCTCCTCGACCATGGGTCCGGGCGTCTCGGTCGACCTGACCTCCGCCACCAGCCACTGAGGCGGGGGCTTTGAGAGTTCCCCTGCCCTCGGGCAGGGGATGACGGGGCGGAAACGCCCTGTCCTGTCCGAGACGGCGGGTGGGGGCAACCTCTTAATATCCTGCCTGAGATGGGGAACGAGACGGATTTTCGCGGGAAACCGCCGGATCTTGGCTCGGGACCACATCGCGGACCCGAACGCCCCGCTTGCGGGGCAGAAGTGAGCCGGGGGGCAACCCCCAAACTTGGAGTGAAACTGTGGATAGAGCCCAGAAAGAGAAAGTGGTCGAGGAACTCGGCCAGATCTTCGAAAGCTCTGGCGTGGTTGTGGTTGCACACTACGCAGGCATCACGGTTGCTCAGATGCAGGACCTGCGCGCGCAGATGCGCGAAGTCGGTGGGTCCGTACGCGTTGCCAAGAACAGGCTCGCCAAGATCGCCCTCGCCGGGAAGCCCTCTGAAAAGATGGGCGACCTGCTGACGGGCATGACCGTGATGGCCTATTCCGAGGACCCCGTCGCTGCGGCGAAGGTTGCGGAAGCCTATGCCAAGAAGAACGACAAGTTCGTGATCCTCGGCGGGGCAATGGGCGACACGATCCTGGACCCGGCCGGTGTGAAGACCGTCGCCGCCATGCCGTCGCGCGAAGAGCTCATCGCTCAGATCGTGTCGTGCATCGGTGCGCCCGCGTCGAACATCGCCGGTGCCATTGGCGCACCTGCTTCGAACATCGCCGGCATCCTCTCCACCCTGGAGGAGCGGGAAGCCGCTTGAGCAATCTCGTCGACCTGCGTGGGTTGTCACCCACCATGTTGGACCCCATCTAACTGAACGGAACAGAAAATGGCTGATCTGAACAAACTCGCCGAAGACATCGTCGGTCTGACCCTGCTCGAAGCCCAAGAGCTGAAGACGATCCTCAAGGACAAATACGGCATCGAGCCCGCCGCTGGCGGCGCCGTGATGATGGCCGGCCCGGCTGCTGGCGCTGCTGCTCCGGCCGAGGAAGAGAAGACCGAATTCGACGTCGTCCTGACCGACGCCGGCGCCAACAAGATCAACGTGATCAAGGAAGTGCGCGCGATCACCGGTCTGGGCCTGAAAGAGGCGAAAGACCTCGTGGAAGCCGGCGGCAAGGTGAAGGAAGCCGTTGCCAAGGCCGACGCCGAAGCGATGAAGAAGAAGCTCGAAGAAGCTGGCGCGAAAGTCGAGCTGAAGTAATTCGGTCGGGTGCGCTTCGCATCCATCGGTTGAAATCGGGCTGGGTCCGGCGGATAGTCGGGCCCAGCCGAACCTGTCTCGGCAGAGGCTTCGCAGGAAGCCCCTCCCAAGGCGCGGTTCGAGGTTCGGGAGCCCTCCGGTGGGACGGGGGGCGTGAATGGGACCTCACCCCCTTCTTCGCAAGCGGCGCAGGACCGTGGCCCGACGGTCCCTGCGCCCGCGAAAACGAAAGGTGACTTCGAGCATGGCTCAGAGCTACGTTGGCCAGAAACGTATCCGCAGGTACTACGGCAAGATCCGCGAAGTGCTGGAGATGCCGAACCTGATCGAGGTTCAGAAATCCTCCTACGATCTGTTCCTGAAGTCGGGCGACGGCCCGAAGGCGGCCGATGGCGAAGGCATCCAGGGCGTCTTCCAGTCGGTCTTCCCGATCAAGGACTTCAACGAGACCGCCGTGCTCGAGTTCGTGAAATACGAGCTCGAGAAGCCGAAGTACGACGTGGACGAGTGCCAGCAGCGCGACATGACCTACGCCGCGCCGCTGAAGGTGACGCTGCGCCTGATCGTGTTCGATGTCGACGAGACCACGGGCGCCCGCTCGGTCAAGGACATCAAGGAGCAGGACGTCTACATGGGCGACATGCCCCTGATGACCGCCAACGGCACGTTCATCGTGAACGGCACCGAGCGCGTGATCGTCAGCCAGATGCACCGCAGCCCCGGCGTGTTCTTCGACCACGACAAGGGCAAGACCCACTCCTCGGGCAAACTCCTGTTCGCCTGCCGCATCATCCCCTACCGCGGCTCGTGGCTGGACTTCGAATTCGACGCGAAGGACATCGTCTTCGCGCGCATCGACCGTCGCCGGAAGCTGCCGGTGACGACGCTGCTCTATGCCCTCGGCATGGATCAGGAAGGCATCATGGATGCCTATTACGAAACCGTGAACTTCAAGCATCAGAAGAACCGCGGCTGGGTCACCCGGTTCTTCCCCGAGCGCGTGCGCGGCACCCGTCCCACCTACGATCTCGTGGATGCGGCCACCGGCGAGGTCATCCTGAAGGCGGGCGAGAAGGCCACGCCGCGGATGGTCAAGAAGTGGATCGACGACGCCCAGATCACCGAGCTTCTGGTGCCGTTCGACCATATCGTCGGCCGCTATGTCGCGCAGGACATCATCAACGAGGAAACCGGCGAGATCTGGGTCGAAGCCGGTGACGAACTCACGATGGAGTACGACCGCGACGGCGAGGTGAAGGGCGGCACGCTCAAGCTCCTGCTCGATCAGGGCATCACCGACATCCCGGTGCTCGACATCGACAACGTCAACGTCGGCCCCTACATCCGCAACACGATGGCTGCGGACAAGAACATGGGCCGCGACACCGCGCTCATGGACATCTACCGCGTCATGCGTCCGGGCGAGCCGCCGACCGTCGAGGCCGCCGCCTCGCTGTTCGACACGCTGTTCTTCGACAGCGAGCGCTACGACCTGTCGGCCGTCGGCCGCGTGAAGATGAACATGCGTCTGGACCTCGGCAAGCCCGACACCCAGCGCACGCTCGACCGCGACGATATCATCGCCTGCATCAAGGCGCTGACCGAGCTGCGCGACGGCAAGGGCGAGATCGACGACATCGACCACCTCGGCAACCGCCGGGTGCGCTCGGTGGGCGAGCTCATGGAGAACCAGTATCGCGTGGGCCTGCTCCGCATGGAGCGCGCGATCAAGGAACGCATGTCCTCGGTCGAGATCGACACGATCATGCCGCAGGATCTCATCAACGCGAAGCCCGCGGCGGCCGCGGTGCGCGAGTTCTTCGGCTCGTCGCAGCTCTCGCAGTTCATGGACCAGACCAACCCGCTGTCGGAAGTCACCCACAAGCGGCGTCTCTCGGCCCTCGGGCCGGGCGGTCTGACCCGTGAGCGCGCGGGCTTCGAGGTGCGCGACGTTCACCCGACCCACTACGGCCGGATGTGCCCGATCGAAACGCCGGAAGGCCAGAACATCGGCCTCATCAACTCGCTCGCGACCTTCGCCCGTGTGAACAAGTACGGCTTCATCGAGACCCCCTACCGGAAGGTGGTCGAGGGCGCCGTGACCGACGATGTGGTCTACATGTCGGCCACCGAAGAGATGCGGCACACGGTGGCGCAGGCCAACGCGCAGCTCGACGAAGAGGGCCGGTTCGTCTCGGACCTCATCTCGTCGCGCAAGGCGGGCGAGTTCATGCTGAACCCGCCGGATGCCATCGACCTGATCGACGTGTCGCCGAAGCAGCTCGTGTCGGTCGCGGCCTCGCTGATCCCGTTCCTCGAGAACGACGACGCGAACCGCGCGCTGATGGGCTCGAACATGCAGCGTCAGGCGGTGCCGCTCCTGCAATCCGACGCGCCCTTCGTGGGCACGGGGATCGAGGCCGTGGTGGCGCGTGACTCTGGCGCCGCCATCATGGCGCGCCGCGCGGGCGTGATCGACCAGGTGGACGCGACGCGTATCGTCGTGCGCGCCACCGAGATGCTGGAGCCGGGCGAGCCGGGCGTCGACATCTACCGTCTGCGCAAGTTCAAGCGCTCGAACCAGTCATCCTGCATCAACCAGCGCCCGCTGGTGAAGGTGGGTGACGTGGTTCACCGTGGCGAGGTGGTGGCCGACGGCCCCTGCACCGACATGGGCGAGCTGGCCCTCGGCCGGAACGTGATCGTGGCCTTCATGCCGTGGAACGGCTACAACTACGAGGACTCGATCCTGATCTCCGAGCGGATCCTCCGCGACGACGTCTATACCTCGATCCACATCGAGGAATACGAGGTCGCGGCGCGGGACACGAAGCTCGGGCCGGAAGAGATCACCCGCGACATCCCGAACGTCGGCGAGGAAGCCCTGCGCAACCTCGACGAGGCCGGCATCGTCTATATCGGCGCCGAAGTGCAGCCGGGCGACATCCTCGTGGGCAAGATCACTCCCAAGGGCGAAAGCCCGATGACGCCCGAGGAAAAGCTCCTCCGCGCCATCTTCGGCGAGAAGGCCTCGGACGTGCGCGACACCTCGCTGCGCCTGCCGCCGGGGGCCTATGGCACGATCGTGGAAGTGCGGGTCTTCAACCGCCACGGCGTCGACAAGGACGAGCGGGCGCTGCAGATCGAGCGCGAGGAAGTCGAGCGTCTGGCCCGTGACCGGGACGACGAGCTCGCGATCCTCGAGCGCAACATCTACTCGCGTCTGCGCACGCTGATCATGGGCAAGACCGCCGTGAAGGGGCCGAAGGGCATCCGGGCGGGCTCGGAGATCAACGAGGACCTGCTGTCCACGCTGTCGCGTGGCCAGTGGTGGCAGCTGGCGCTGGGTGAGGAAGCCGACGCGAAGGAAGTCGAGGCCCTCCACGAGCAGTTCGAGGCGCAGAAGCGCGCGCTCGATCACCGCTTCGAGGACAAGGTCGAGAAGGTCCGCCGCGGCGACGACCTGCCTCCGGGCGTGATGAAGATGGTCAAGGTCTTCGTGGCGGTGAAGCGCAAGCTGCAGCCGGGCGACAAGATGGCCGGCCGTCACGGCAACAAGGGCGTCATCTCCAAGGTCGTGCCGATCGAGGACATGCCGTTCCTCGGCGACGGGACCCCGGTGGACCTCGTTCTGAACCCGCTCGGCGTGCCGTCGCGGATGAACGTGGGCCAGATCCTCGAGACCCACATGGGCTGGGCCGCGCGCGGTCTGGGCATCAAGATCGACGAGGCGCTGCAGGACTACCGCCGCTCGGGCGACCTCACGCCGGTGAAGGAGGCCATGCGTCTCGCCTATGGCGACGAGACCTATGAAGGCGCCTTCGGCGACCGCGAGGACGAGGATCTGGTCGAAATGGCCGGCCGCGTCACCAAGGGCGTGCCGATCGCGACGCCGGTCTTCGACGGGGCGAAGGAGCCCGACGTCAACGACGCGCTGCGCCGGGCGGGCTTCGACCAGAGCGGGCAGTCCATCGTCTTCGACGGCCGCACGGGCGAGCAGTTCGCGCGTCCCGTCACCGTGGGCGTCAAGTACATGCTGAAGCTGCACCACCTGGTGGACGACAAGCTGCACGCGCGTTCGACGGGGCCCTACTCGCTCGTCACCCAGCAACCGCTGGGCGGCAAGGCGCAGTTCGGTGGCCAGCGTCTCGGGGAGATGGAGGTCTGGGCTCTGGAAGCCTACGGCGCCGCCTACACCCTGCAGGAGATGCTGACGGTGAAGTCGGACGACGTGGCGGGCCGCACGAAGATGTACGAGTCCATCGTCAAGGGCGAAGACAACTTCGAGGCCGGCGTCCCGGAGTCGTTCAACGTGCTCGTCAAGGAAGTGCGGGGCCTCGGCCTCAACATGGAACTCCTGGATGCGGACGAGGAATAAGCCGCGCGGACGGCCCGGGGCTCAGGCCCCGGGGACCGTCGCGAGGACCCTCGACCGCAACCTCATCTTTGGGATCAGGACATGAACCAGGAACTCTCGACCAATCCGTTCAACCCGGTTGCGCCGGTCAAGACCTTCGACGAGATCAAGATCTCGCTCGCCTCGCCGGAACGGATCCTCTCGTGGTCCTACGGCGAGATCAAGAAGCCCGAGACCATCAACTACCGGACCTTCAAGCCCGAGCGCGACGGCCTGTTCTGCGCGCGGATCTTCGGGCCGATCAAGGACTACGAGTGCCTCTGCGGCAAATACAAGCGCATGAAGTATCGCGGCGTCGTCTGCGAGAAATGCGGCGTTGAAGTCACGCTCCAGAAGGTGCGTCGCGAGCGGATGGGCCATATCGAGCTCGCCGCCCCGGTCGCGCACATCTGGTTCCTGAAGTCGCTGCCGAGCCGGATCGGCCTCATGCTCGACATGACGCTGCGGGATCTGGAACGCATCCTCTACTTCGAGAACTATGTCGTCATCGAGCCGGGCCTGACGGACCTCACCTACGGTCAGCTGATGACCGAGGAAGAGTTCCTCGATGCGCAGGACCAGTATGGCGCCGACGCCTTCACCGCCAACATCGGCGCGGAAGCGATCCGCGAGATGCTGTCGGCCATCGATCTCGAACAGACCGCCGAGACGCTCCGCGAGGAGCTGAAGGAGGCCACGGGCGAGCTGAAGCCGAAGAAGATCATCAAGCGGCTGAAGATCGTCGAGAGCTTCCTCGAGTCGGGCAACCGGCCGGAGTGGATGATCCTGACCGTGCTGCCGGTGATCCCGCCGGAACTGCGCCCGCTGGTGCCGCTGGACGGCGGCCGGTTCGCCACGTCGGACCTCAACGACCTCTACCGCCGCGTCATCAACCGGAACAACCGCCTCAAGCGGCTGATCGAGCTGCGCGCGCCGGACATCATCGTCCGCAACGAAAAGCGGATGCTGCAGGAAGCCGTCGATGCGCTGTTCGACAACGGCCGCCGCGGCCGCGTCATCACGGGCACCAACAAGCGCCCGCTGAAGTCGCTGTCGGACATGCTCAAGGGCAAGCAGGGCCGGTTCCGTCAGAACCTGCTCGGCAAGCGCGTGGACTTCTCGGGCCGTTCGGTCATCGTGACCGGCCCGGAGCTGAAGCTGCACCAGTGCGGCCTGCCGAAGAAGATGGCGCTCGAGCTCTTCAAGCCCTTCATCTACTCGCGGCTGGAGGCCAAGGGCCTGTCCTCGACCGTGAAGCAGGCGAAGAAGCTGGTCGAGAAGGAACGCCCCGAGGTCTGGGACATCCTGGATGAAGTCATCCGTGAGCACCCGGTTCTTCTGAACCGCGCGCCGACGCTGCACCGTCTGGGCATCCAGGCGTTCGAGCCGATCCTGATCGAAGGCAAGGCGATCCAGCTTCACCCGCTGGTCTGCTCGGCCTTCAACGCCGACTTCGACGGCGACCAGATGGCCGTTCACGTTCCCCTCTCGCTGGAAGCCCAGCTTGAGGCGCGCGTGCTGATGATGTCGACGAACAACGTGCTGTCGCCCGCCAACGGCGCGCCGATCATCGTGCCGTCGCAGGACATGGTGCTCGGGCTCTATTACACCACGATGGAGCGCCGCGGCATGAAGGGCGAGGGCATGGCCTTCTCGTCCGTCGAAGAGGTCGAACATGCCCTTGCCGCCGGCGAGGTGCATCTGCACGCGACCATCACCGCCCGGATCAAGCAGATCGACGAGGAAGGCAACGAGGTCGTCAAGCGCTACCAGACCACGCCGGGCCGTCTGCGGCTGGGCAACCTCCTGCCGCTGAACGCCAAGGCTCCGTTCGAGCTCGTGAACCGTCTTCTGCGGAAGAAGGACGTGCAGAACGTCATCGACACCGTCTACCGCTACTGCGGCCAGAAGGAGTCGGTGATCTTCTGCGACCAGATCATGGGCATGGGCTTCCGCGAAGCCTTCAAGGCCGGCATTTCGTTCGGCAAGGACGACATGCTGATCCCGGACACCAAATGGCCGATCGTGAACGAGGTTCGCGATCAGGTGAAGGAGTTCGAGCAGCAGTACATGGACGGCCTGATCACTCAGGGCGAAAAGTACAACAAGGTCGTCGACGCCTGGTCGAAATGCTCGGACAAGGTTGCGGGCGAGATGATGGCCGAGATCTCGGCGGTGCGGTATGACGATGCCGGCGCCGAGAAGGAGCCGAACTCGGTCTACATGATGTCCCACTCCGGGGCGCGGGGTTCGCCGGCTCAGATGAAGCAGCTGGGCGGGATGCGCGGCCTGATGGCCAAGCCGAACGGCGAGATCATCGAGACGCCGATCATCTCGAACTTCAAGGAAGGCCTGACCGTGCTCGAGTACTTCAACTCGACCCACGGCGCCCGGAAGGGTCTGGCCGACACCGCTCTGAAGACGGCGAACTCGGGCTACCTGACCCGGCGTCTGGTGGACGTGGCGCAGGACTGCATCGTGCGCACGCACGATTGCGGCACCGAGAATGCGATCACGGCCTCGGCCGCGGTGAACGAGGGCGAAGTCGTGAGCCCGCTGGCCGAGCGGGTGCTGGGCCGTGTCGCGGCCGAGGATATTCTCGTGCCGGGCTCGGACGAGGTGATCGTGGCGCGCGGCGAGCTGATCGACGAGCGTCGGGCGGATCTGATCGATCAGGCGAACGTGGCTTCGGTGCGCATCCGCAGCCCGCTCACCTGTGAGGCGGAAGAGGGCGTCTGCGCCATGTGCTACGGGCGCGACCTTGCCCGCGGCACGCTCGTCAACATCGGCGAAGCGGTGGGCATCATCGCCGCCCAGTCGATCGGCGAACCGGGCACGCAGCTCACGATGCGGACCTTCCACATCGGCGGCATCGCGCAGGGCGGCCAGCAGTCGTTCCTCGAGGCGTCGCAGGAGGGCCGGATCGAGTTCCGCAACCCGAACCTGCTGGAGAACGCCAACGGCGAGCAGATCGTCATGGGCCGCAACATGCAGCTCGCGATCATCGACGAGGCGGGGCAGGAGCGGGCGACGCACAAGCTGACCTACGGCGCCAAGGTCCATGTCAAGGACGGCCAGACGGTCAAGCGGGCCACGCGGCTGTTCGAATGGGACCCCTATACCCTGCCGATCATCGCCGAGAAGGCCGGTGTGGCGCGGTTCGTGGATCTCGTCTCGGGCATCTCGGTGCGCGAGGATACCGACGAAGCCACCGGCATGACCCAGAAGATCGTGTCCGACTGGCGCTCGACGCCGAAGGGCGGCGACCTGAAACCGGAAATCATCATCATGAATCCGGAGACGGGCGATCCGATGCGGAACGAGGCGGGCAACCCGATCTCGTATCCGATGTCGGTGGAGGCGATCCTGTCGGTCGAGGACGGCCAGACCGTCCGGGCCGGCGACGTGGTGGCGCGGATCCCGCGCGAGGGTGCCCGGACCAAGGACATCACCGGGGGTCTTCCCCGCGTGGCGGAACTGTTCGAGGCCCGTCGTCCGAAGGATCACGCGATCATCGCCGAGAACGACGGCTATGTGCGCTTCGGCAAGGACTACAAGAACAAGCGCCGCATCACGATCGAGCCGGTGGACGAGACGCTGAACTCGGTCGAATACATGGTGCCGAAAGGCAAGCACATCCCGGTGCAGGAAGGCGACTTCGTGCAGAAGGGTGACTACATCATGGACGGTAACCCGGCTCCGCACGACATCCTGCGGATCCTGGGCGTCGAGGCGCTGGCCAACTACATGATCGACGAGGTGCAGGAGGTCTACCGACTGCAGGGCGTGAAGATCAACGACAAGCATATCGAGGTGATCGTGCGGCAGATGCTGCAGAAATACGAGATCCTCGACTCGGGCGAGACCACGCTGCTCAAGGGCGAGCATGTGGACAAGGCCGAGCTTGACGAGGTCAACCAGAAGGCCATGGATCACGGGATGCGGCCGGCTCATGCCGAACCGATCCTGCTCGGGATCACCAAGGCGTCGCTGCAGACCCGCAGCTTCATCTCGGCGGCCTCGTTCCAGGAGACGACGCGCGTGCTGACCGAAGCCTCGGTGCAGGGCAAGCGCGACAAGCTCGTGGGCCTGAAGGAGAACGTGATCGTCGGCCGGCTGATCCCGGCCGGGACGGGCGGGGCCACCTCGCGCGTCAAGAAGATCGCGCACGACCGCGACCAGAAGGTGATCGACACCCGCCGGGCCGAGGCCGAATCCGCCGCGGCGCTGGCGGCGCCCACGGACGAGGTGATCGATCTGGGCTCCGAGGACTCGGGGCTGGTGGAAACGGTGGAGAACCGCGAGGAGTGATCGCAGCCTCTTTCGCCTGACCTTGGGCCCGCGCACTCCGGTGCGCGGGCCTTGCCTTTTGGCGGCGCTCCCGGTCGGGCCCGGTGATGCCCGCCCGCCACGGCCCGCTGCCCCTCCGGCCGAAAGATCGCGTCCCGCTTCCCTCCGGCTTCGGTCGCGGTCTAGGGTCGGGAGGCGGGACGGAGGATTTCGTGCGACTCTCGGACAATCTGCGCGGCGCCCTCGCCATGACCGTGGCCATGGCCGCCTTCACGGTGAACGATGCCCTGATGAAGGCCGTGACGCAGACCATGCCGCTCTTTCAGGCCATCGCGCTCCGGGGGCTCGTCTCGCTGCCGCTCCTGTTTATCTACGGCTGGGCGGTGGGCGGCCTGCGCTTTCGCATCCCGCGCAGGGACGGCGGGCTGCTCGCGCTGCGGGCGGGGGCCGATGTGCTCTCGACCATCGCCTATCTCTCGGCACTGATGGTCCTGCCGCTCGCCAACCTCGTGGCGATCCTCCAGTCGGTGCCGCTGGCCGTGACGCTGGCTGCCGCCCTCGTGCTGAAGGAGCCGCTGGGCTGGCGGCGGCTTTCGGCAATCCTGATCGGCTTCTGCGGCGTCCTGCTCATCGTGCGGCCCGGCGCCGAGGGTTTCAGCCTCTGGTCGCTCGTGGGGCTGGCGGCGGTCGGCTGTGTCGTGGCGCGCGACCTCGCCACCCGGCGCATCGGCTCGGATCTTCCGGCCGCGACCATCGCGCTCTGGACCTCGGGCGCCGTCACGTTGCTGGGGCTGGCGGGCAGCCTGCCTTCCGGGTTCGGGCCGGTGACGGGGGGCGAGGCGCTCTTTCTCGGCGGCGCGGCGGTGGCGCTGATGGTGGGCTATCTCTCCATCGTCCTCGCCATGCGGGGAGGGGATATCGCGGCCGTCTCGCCCTTCCGCTATACCGCCCTACTCTGGGCCATCGCCCTCGGCTGGCTCCTCTTCGGAGACCTGCCCGACGGGCCGGCCCTTCTGGGTTTCGCAGTGATCACGGCCACCGGGATCTTCACGATCTGGCGCGAGGCGCGGCTGCGCCGGCTGCCGCGGGAAGCATCTGTTGACATCCCCCCCGACTCCCCCTATACGCCGCCTACCTGACCTGCGGGCTTTGCGGCCTGCAGCCAGCTTCAGTTAACTGTAGTGGTCATGATCCGGGCCATGTGCCCCGATCCTCTGGAATTCCACCGCGTCGTCCCCGCCAAAGGGACGTCCGCGGTTTTGGTGTTTGTGTGAACAGGCACCACGAACGGCGCCCCCCGATCGGATCCGGGCAGGCGTGAATGAAACGGGTTGCAACACGGGGAACGTGAATGCCAACGATCCAACAGCTCATCCGCAAGCCGCGGGAGCCGAAACGAGTCCGCTCCAAGTCCCAGCACCTGGAGTCCTGCCCGCAGAAGCGTGGCGTCTGCACGCGCGTCTACACCACGACGCCGAAGAAGCCGAACTCCGCTATGCGTAAGGTCGCCAAGGTCCGCCTGACCAACGGCTTCGAGGTGATCTCCTACATCCCCGGCGAAAAGCACAACCTGCAAGAGCACTCCGTCGTGCTCATCCGTGGCGGCCGCGTGAAGGACCTTCCCGGCGTGCGTTACCACATCCTGCGCGGTGTCCTCGATACCCAGGGTGTCAAAGATCGTCGTCAACGCCGTTCGAAATACGGCGCGAAGCGTCCGAAATAAGGAGTTCCGGGGATGTCCCGTCGTCACGCAGCCGAGAAGCGCGAAATCCTGCCCGACGCCAAGTTCGGCGATACGGTTCTGACCAAGTTCATGAACAACCTGATGATCGACGGCAAGAAGTCGGTCGCGGAATCCATCGTCTACAACGCGCTCGACCGCGTGCAGACCCGCCTGAAGCGCGAACCGCTCGAAGCCTTCCACGAAGCGCTCGACAACGTGAAGCCTTCGGTCGAGGTGCGCTCGCGCCGCGTCGGCGGTGCGACCTACCAGGTGCCGGTCGAAGTCCGCACCGAGCGCCGTGAGGCGCTGGCGATCCGCTGGCTCATCACCGCGGCGCGCAAGCGCAACGAGAACACCATGGAAGAGCGTCTCGCCGCCGAGCTCGCCGATGCCTGCAACAACCGCGGGACGGCCGTGAAGAAGCGCGAAGACACCCACAAGATGGCCGACGCGAACAAGGCGTTCAGCCATTACCGCTGGTAACCCTTCAGCCTGAGGACCATCCCAATGGCACGCGACTACCCCCTCGAGCTGTACCGGAACTTCGGGATCATGGCTCACATCGACGCCGGTAAAACGACGACGACCGAGCGGATTCTGTATTACACCGGGAAATCCCACAAGATCGGCGAGGTGCATGACGGCGCCGCGACGATGGACTGGATGGAGCAGGAGCAGGAGCGGGGGATCACCATCACCTCGGCCGCGACCACGACTTTCTGGGAGCGCACCGAGGACGGCAAGACCCCTCAGACCCCGAAGCACCGCTTCAACATCATCGACACCCCCGGCCACGTCGACTTCACCATCGAAGTGGAGCGTTCGCTGGCGGTGCTCGACGGGGCCGTGTGCCTTCTCGACGCCAACGCCGGCGTCGAGCCGCAGACCGAGACCGTGTGGCGTCAGGCTGACCGCTACAAGGTTCCGCGCATCGTGTTCGTCAACAAGATGGACAAGATCGGCGCGGACTTCTTCAACTGCGTGAAGATGATCAAGGACCGCACCGGCGCCACCCCCGCTCCGATCGCCCTGCCGATCGGTGCCGAGGACAAGCTGGAAGGCATCATCGACCTCGTGACGATGCAGGAATGGGTCTACCAGGGCGAAGACCTGGGCGCCTCCTGGATCATCAAGGACGTCCGCGACGAGCTCAAGGCCGAGGCCGAAGAATGGCGCGGCAAGCTCATCGAACTCGCCGTCGAGCAGGACGACGAGGCGATGGAAGCCTACCTCGAAGGCAACGAGCCTGACGTGCCGACCCTGCGGAAGCTGATCCGCAAGGGCTGCCTCGCCATGGCCTTCGTTCCGGTGACCGCGGGCTCCGCGTTCAAGAACAAGGGCGTGCAGCCGGTTCTGAACTCGGTGATCGACTACCTGCCCTCGCCGCTCGACGTGCCGGCCTACATGGGCTTCGCCCCGGGCGACGAGACCGAGACGCGGAACATCGCGCGCTCGGCCGACGATTCGCAGCCCTTCGCCGCTCTGGCCTTCAAGATCATGAACGACCCCTTCGTGGGCTCGCTCACCTTCACCCGTCTCTACTCGGGCGTGCTCAAGAAGGGTGACCAGATGGTCAACTCGACGAAGGGCAAGCGCGAGCGCGTGGGCCGGATGATGATGATGCACGCCATCAACCGGGAAGAGATCGACGAAGCCTTTGCGGGCGACATCATCGCGCTGGCCGGTCTGAAAGAGACCACCACCGGCGACACGCTCTGCGACCCGAACAATCAGGTCGTCCTGGAAACCATGACCTTCCCCGAGCCGGTGATCGAGATCGCCGTCGAGCCGAAGACCAAGGCCGACCAGGAGAAGATGGGTCTGGCGCTCGCGCGTCTGGCCGCCGAGGACCCGTCCTTCCGCGTCGAGACCGACTTCGAGTCGGGGCAGACGATCATGAAGGGCATGGGCGAACTTCACCTCGACATCCTCGTCGACCGGATGAAGCGCGAGTTCAAGGTCGAGGCGAACATCGGTGCGCCGCAGGTGGCCTACCGCGAGACCATCTCGCGCGAAGCCGAGATCGACTACACGCACAAGAAACAGACCGGCGGTACCGGCCAGTTCGCGCGCGTGAAGCTCGTCATCACCCCGACCGAGCCGGGCGAGGGCTACTCGTTCGAGTCGAAGATCGTGGGCGGTGCGGTGCCGAAGGAATATATCCCCGGCGTCGAGAAGGGCATCAAGTCGGTCATGGACTCCGGTCCGCTGGCGGGCTTCCCGGTGATCGACTTCCGCGTGGCGCTGATCGACGGGGCGTTCCACGACGTCGACTCGTCGGTGCTGGCGTTCGAGATCGCGTCGCGGGCCGCCATGCGCGAAGGCCTCAAGAAGGCCGGTGCGAAGCTGCTCGAGCCGATCATGAAGGTCGAAGTGGTGACCCCGGAGGAATATACCGGCGGCATCATCGGCGACCTGACCTCGCGGCGCGGGATGGTGCAGGGGCAGGACACGCGCGGCAACGCGAACGTGATCAACGCCTTCGTGCCGCTCGCCAACATGTTCGGCTACATCAACACGCTGCGCTCGATGTCCTCGGGCCGGGCCGTGTTCACGATGCACTTCGATCACTATGACGCGGTGCCGCAGAACATCTCGGACGAGATCCAGAAGAAATACGCCTAAGCGCGGTGGGCGGTCAGCCCACCCTACCAACCCCGTAGGGTGCACCCCACCCGCGAACGTCTCAGGAGGCCATCATGGCAAAGGCAAAGTTTGAACGTAACAAACCGCACGTCAACATCGGCACGATCGGCCACGTTGACCACGGCAAGACGACTCTGACGGCCGCGATCACGAAGTATTTCGGCGAGTTCCGCGCGTACGACCAGATCGACGGCGCGCCGGAAGAGCGGGCCCGCGGGATCACGATCTCGACCGCGCACGTGGAATACGAGTCGGAAACGCGTCACTATGCGCACGTCGACTGCCCCGGCCACGCCGACTATGTGAAGAACATGATCACGGGCGCCGCGCAGATGGACGGCGCGATCCTCGTGGTGAACGCGGCCGATGGCCCGATGCCGCAGACGCGCGAGCACATCCTGCTCGGCCGTCAGGTGGGCATCCCCTACATGGTCGTCTACATGAACAAGGTCGACCAGGTGGACGATCCGGAACTCATCGAGCTGGTCGAGATGGAGATCCGTGAGCTTCTGTCCTCCTACGACTACCCCGGCGACGACATCCCGATCATCAAGGGCTCGGCTCTGGCGGCGATGAACGGCACCGACAAGGAAATCGGCGAGGATTCGATCCGCGCGCTGATCGCCGCCGTCGACGAGTACATCCCGACCCCGGCGCGTGCCGTGGACCAGCCGTTCCTGATGCCGGTCGAGGACGTGTTCTCGATCTCGGGCCGCGGCACCGTGGCCACGGGCCGGATCGAGCGCGGCGTGGTGAAGGTGGGCGAGGAACTCGAGATCGTCGGCATCCGCCCGTCGAAGAAGACGGTCTGCACCGGCGTCGAGATGTTCCGCAAGCTGCTCGACCAGGGCGAAGCGGGCGACAACGTGGGCCTGCTGCTCCGCGGCGTGGACCGCGACGGCATCGAGCGCGGGCAGGTTCTCTGCAAGCCGGGCTCGGTGAAGCCGCACACGAAGTTCGAGGCCGAGGCCTACATCCTCACGAAAGAGGAAGGCGGCCGCCACACCCCGTTCTTCGCCAACTACCGTCCGCAGTTCTACTTCCGGACCACCGACGTGACCGGGACCGTCCAGCTGCCGGAAGGCACCGAGATGGTGATGCCGGGCGACAACCTGAAGTTCAACGTCGAGCTGATCGCGCCGATCGCCATGGAAGAGAAGCTCCGCTTCGCCATCCGTGAAGGCGGCCGCACCGTCGGCGCCGGCGTCGTCTCGAAAATCATCGCGTAAACCGCAATTGGCAGAGGGGCGGGGGGACGAGACCACGCCCCCCCGTTTCCCGCCAAGCCCGAGGGCAATGAAATGCAAGGTCAGACTATCCGCATCAGGCTGAAGGCCTTCGATTACCGGGTGCTGGACGCCAGCACCCAGGAAATCGTGAACACCGCCAAGCGGACCGGTGCGCAAGTGCGCGGCCCGATCCCGCTGCCGAACAAGATCGAGAAGTTCACCGTTCTCCGCGGTCCGCACATCGACAAGAAGTCGCGCGACCAGTGGGAGATCCGGACGCACAAGCGTCTTCTCGACATCGTCGATCCGACCCCGCAGACCGTGGACGCGCTGATGAAGCTCGACCTCGCGGCCGGCGTGGACATTCAGATCAAGGTTTGAGGGGTCCACGAAGATGCGTTCTGGTGTAATCGCCAAGAAGCTGGGCATGACCCGGCTGTTCCTCGAGGACGGGAAGCAGGTTCCCGTGACCGTCCTCCAACTCGATTCGCTTCAGGTCGTCGCGCAGCGCACGACCGAGAAGGACGGCTACACGGCCGTTCAGCTCGGCGCGGGCGCGGCCAAGGCCAAGCGCGTGTCGGCGGCTCAGCGTGGCCACTTCGCGAAAGCGAACGTGGAGCCCAAGCGCAAGATCGCCGAATTCCGCGTCACGCCGGACTGCCTGATCGACGTGGGTGCCGAGATCACCGCTGACCACTATTTCGCGGGTCAGTTCGTGGATATCGCCGGCACCTCGATCGGTAAGGGCTTTGCCGGTGCCATGAAGCGGCACAACTTCGGCGGTCTGCGCGCCTCGCACGGCGTGTCGATCAGCCACCGCTCGCACGGCTCCACCGGCCAGTGCCAGGACCCCGGCAAGGTGTTCAAGGGCAAGAAGATGGCCGGCCACATGGGTGCTGCCCGTGTGACCACGCAGAACCTGCAGGTCGTGCGCACCGACAGCGACCGCGGCCTGATCATGGTGAAGGGCGCCGTTCCCGGTTCGAAGGGCGGCTGGGTCACCATCAAGGACGCGGTGAAGAAGCCGGCGCCGGAACAAGCGATCCGTCCGGCGGCGATCCGTGCCGCGGCGGTTGCCGAGGAAACCTCCACCGGAGGCGAAAGCAATGAAGGCTGAAGTCATCAAGCTGGACGCGAGCCCCGCTGGCTCGATTGAACTCGACGACGCGATCTTCGGTCTGGAGCCGCGCGCCGACATCCTGCACCGCGTCGTGCGCTGGCAACGGGCGAAAGCCCAGGCCGGCACGCACTCGGTGCTCGGCAAGTCGGACGTGAGCTACTCGACCAAGAAGATCTATCGCCAGAAAGGCACCGGCGGCGCTCGCCACGGGTCCAAGAAGGCGCCGATCTTCCGTCACGGTGGCGTCTACAAGGGCCCGACCCCGCGCAGCCACGCCCACGACCTGAACAAGAAGTTCCGGGCGCTCGGGCTGAAGCACGCGCTGTCGTCCAAGGCCACGACGGGCAACCTGATCGTGCTCGAGGATCTCGCGCTGGCCGAAGGCAAGACCGCGATGCTCGCGAAAGCGGTGAAGGAACTCGGCTGGAAGCGCGTGCTCGTCATCGACGGCGCCGACATCAACGAGAACTTCGCCAAGGCCGCGCGCAACCTCGAAGGCGTGGACGTGCTGCCGTCGATCGGGGCGAACGTGTATGACATCCTGAAGCGTGACACGCTCGTGATCACGAAGGCGGGTGTCGAAGCTCTGGAGGCTCGTCTGAAATGACCGCCAAACCCGAACATTACGATGTGATCCGCAAGCCGGTGATCACCGAGAAGGCGACCATGACGTCGGAAGCCAACGGCGTCGTCTTCGCCGTGGCGATGGAAGCGACCAAACCGCAGATCAAGGAAGCGGTCGAGGCCATCTTCAACGTCAAGGTCAAGGCGGTGAACACCGTCGTGACCAAGGGCAAGACCAAGAAGTTCAAGGGCCGCCCCGGCGTGCGCTCGGACCGCAAGAAGGCCTATGTGACGCTCGAGGAAGGAAACACCATCGACGTCTCGACGGGCCTCTGATAGAAGGCCTGCGAATCTCGCGGCCCCGGGCTTCCGGGGCCGTGATTTTTATAATCTGGGGATCTTCGGAGCCCTGTACCGGCCCCTCCCAAGGGGTCTCTAGCTGACGGAAGACAGGAAGCATGGCACTCAAGTCGTACAAACCGACGACGCCTGGCCAGCGTGGGCTGGTTCTGATCGACCGTTCGGAGCTGTGGAAAGGCCGTCCGGTCAAGACCCTCGTCGAGGGCCTGATCAAGACCGGTGGCCGGAACAACACCGGACGCGTCACGATGTGGCACAAGGGCGGCGGGGCCAAGCGGCTCTACCGCATCGTGGATTTCAAGCGTCGCAAGTTCGACGTGCCGGCCGTGGTCGAGCGCATCGAATACGACCCGAACCGCACCGCGTTCATCGCGCTCGTGCGCTATGAGGATGGCGAGCTCGCCTACATCCTCGCGCCGCAGCGCCTCGCCGTGGGCGACAGCGTCGTCGCCGGCGCCAAGACCGACGTGAAGCCGGGCAACGCGATGCCCTTCTCGGGCATGCCGATCGGCACGATCGTGCACAACGTCGAGCTGAAGCCCGGCAAGGGCGGCCAGCTGGCCCGCGCCGCCGGCACCTACGCCCAGTTCGTCGGCCGCGACGGCGGCTACGCCCAGATCCGTCTGAGCTCGGGCGAGCTGCGCATGGTGCGTCAGGAATGCATGGCCACCGTGGGTGCCGTGTCGAACCCGGACAACTCGAACCAGAACTTCGGCAAGGCCGGCCGGATGCGGCACCTCGGCGTTCGCCCGACCGTCCGCGGCGTGGCCATGAACCCGATCGACCACCCGCACGGCGGCGGCGAAGGCCGGACCTCGGGCGGCCGTCACCCGGTCACCCCGTGGGGCAAGGGCACCAAGGGCAACCGGACCCGCAAGAGCAAGGCTTCGGACAAGCTGATTGTCCGCTCGCGGCACGCGAAGAAGAAAGGGCGCTGAGCCATGGCACGTTCTACCTGGAAAGGCCCCTTCGTCGACGGGTACCTGCTGAAGAAGGCAGAGAAGTCGCGCGAGTCGGGCAAGAATGAAGTGATCAAGATCTGGTCGCGGCGCTCCACCATCCTGCCGCAGTTCGTGGGTCTGACCTTCGGCGTCTACAACGGCAAGAAGCACGTCCCGGTCAACGTGACCGAGGAGATGATCGGCCAGAAGTTCGGTGAATATTCGCCGACCCGGACCTACTACGGTCACGCGGCCGACAAGAAAGCGAAGAGGAAGTAATCCATGGGCAAGGAAAAGAACCCGCGCCGCGTGGGCGAAAACGAGGCTTTTGCCAAGGCGAAGATGCTGCGCACCTCGCCGCAGAAGCTGAACCTCGTCGCGGCCCTCATCCGTGGCAAGAAGGTCGACAAGGCGATCGCCGACCTCACCTTCTCGAAGAAGCGCATCAGCCAGGACGTGCTGAAGTGCCTGCAGTCGGCCATCGCGAACGCCGAGAACAACCACGGCCTCGACGTGGATGAACTCGTGGTCTCGGAAGCCTTCTGCGGCAAGAACCTTGTCATGAAGCGCGGTCGTCCGCGGGCTCGCGGCCGGTTCGGCAAGATCATGAAACCGTTCAGCGAGCTCACGATCAAGGTGAAGCAAGTCGGGGAGACTGCGTAATGGGTCAGAAGGTCAATCCGATCGGCATGCGCCTTCAGGTCAACCGCACCTGGGACAGCCGCTGGTTCGCCGAGTCGAAGGACTACGGCAACCTGCTGCTGGAAGACCTGAAGATGCGCGAGTTCATCCACGACTACGCCAAGCAGGCCGGCGTGTCGAAGGTGATCATCGAGCGTCCGCACCGCAAGTGCCGCGTGACGATCCACACCGCCCGTCCGGGCGTGATCATCGGCAAGAAGGGCGCGGACATCGAGACGCTGCGTAAGAAGCTGTCGGCCTTCACCAAGTCCGAGCTTCACCTGAACATCGTCGAGATCCGCAAGCCCGAGCTGGACGCCCAGCTGGTGGCCGAGTCGATCGCCCAGCAGATGGAACGCCGGGTGTCCTTCCGTCGCGCCATGAAGCGCGGCGTGCAGAACGCCATGCGGATCGGTGCCCTGGGCATCCGGGTCAACGTGTCGGGCCGCCTCGGCGGCGCCGAGATTGCCCGGACCGAATGGTACCGCGAGGGTCGGGTGCCGCTGCACACGCTGCGCGCCGACATCGACTACGCGACCTCGGAAGCCTCGACCCCCTACGGGATCATCGGGGTGAAGGTCTGGATCTTCAAGGGCGAGATCCTCGAGCACGATCCGCAGGCGCACGACCGCCGGCACTCGGAAGCTCAGGAAGGTGCCGCACCGCGGCCGCCGCGTCGCGACCGCGAACGCGCGTAAGGGAGCAATGACAGATGCTGCAACCGAAACGGACGAAGTTCCGCAAACAGCACAAGGGCCGCATCCACGGTGAAGCCAAGGGCGGGTTCCTCCTGAACTTCGGCGGCTTCGGCCTCAAGGCCACCGAGCCCGAGCGTGTGACCGCGCGGCAGATCGAGGCGGCTCGCCGTGCGATCACCCGCCACATGAAGCGTCAGGGCCGGGTCTGGATCCGCGTGTTCCCGGACGTGCCGGTGACCTCCAAGCCCACCGAAGTCCGGATGGGTAAGGGCAAGGGCTCGGTCGACTACTGGGCGGCCAAGGTGAAGCCGGGCCGGATCATGTTCGAGATCGACGGCGTGTCCGAGACCATCGCCCGCGAGGCCCTGCGCCTCGGCGCGATGAAGCTGCCGGTCATGACCCGGATCGTGGTCCGCGAGGACTGGTGATCTCCGGCCCCAGGCGGGCAGGACAGAGGCCCCCGGACGCAGCCGCGCCCGGGGGCCTTTTCAATGAAACAAGGCCGTTGGGGCATTCTTTCGCTTGCCCTTCGGCCGAACCTCCTGTAGCAGGCTGCATCCTGCGGATTCCGGGTCACCGGATTCGCGGGTTTGTCATTGATCCACCAGATCCAAGGTAACCCTGCCAAGGTCGGGAGCCCTCTGGTGATTGAAGAAGGAAAGAGGCGATGACCACCGCCCAGGAACTGCGGTCCAAGACCCCGGACCAGCTCCGCGACCAGCTCGTGGCGCTCAAGAAAGAGGCCTTCAACCTCCGCTTCCAGCAGGCCACCGGCCAGCTCGAGAACACCGCCCGCATGCGCGCCGTCCGCCGCGACGTTGCCCGCATCAAGACGGTCCTGAACGAGATGGCCGCTTCGGCCGCTGCGAACTGAGAGGAAGCCTCCCATGCCCAAACGCATCCTGCAAGGCACCGTGACCAGCGACAAGAACGAGCAGACCGTGACGGTCCTCGTCGAGCGCCGCTTCAAGCACCCGCTGCTGAAGAAGACGGTCCGTCTGTCGAAGAAATACCGGGCCCATGACCCGGAGAACCAATTCAAGGTCGGCGACGTCGTCCGCATCGAGGAATGCGCGCCCATCTCGAAGACGAAGCGCTGGAAGGTCGTGACCGACGCCGTCGTGGCGTGACGTCCTCCTTTCCGCCTGAACGAAACCCTGGGGCCGTGGGATCTAGCGGTCCCCAAAGGTCGGGAGAAACCAAATGATCCAGATGCAGACCAATCTGGATGTTGCTGACAACTCCGGCGCTCGCCGAGTTCAGTGCATCAAGGTTCTGGGTGGTTCCCACCGTCGCTATGCCAGCGTCGGCGACATCATCGTGGTGTCGGTGAAGGAAGCCATCCCGCGCGGTCGCGTGAAGAAGGGCGATGTCCGCAAGGCCGTCGTCGTGCGCACCGCCAAGGAAGTCCGTCGTGAGGACGGCACCACCATCCGCTTCGACCGCAATGCTGCCGTCATCCTGAACAACCAGGGCGAACCGGTCGGCACCCGTATCTTCGGGCCGGTCGTGCGCGAGCTGCGTGCCAAGAACTTCATGAAAATCATCTCGCTGGCGCCGGAGGTGCTCTGATGGCTGCGAAGCTGAAGAAGGGTGACCGCGTCGTCGTGCTGGCCGGCAAGGACAAGGGCAAGCAGGGCGAGATCACTGCGGTGATGCCGAAGGACAACAAGGCCGTGGTCGAGGGCGTGAACGTCGCCATCCGCCACACCAAGCAGACGCCGACCGCCCAGGGCGGCCGTCTCGCCAAGGCGATGCCGATCGATCTGTCGAACCTCGCGCTGCTCGATGCCAACGGCAAGGCCACGCGCGTGGGCTTCCGCTTCGAGGGCGAGAAGAAGGTCCGCTACGCCAAGACCACGGGGGATGTCATCTGATGCTCGACCAGACCAACTACACCCCGCGCCTGAAGGCGGCCTATGCGAGCACCGTTCGCGCCGCGCTGAAGGAAGAGTTCGGCTACAAGAACGACATGCAGATCCCGCGTCTGGACAAGATCGTCCTGAACATGGGCGTCGGCGAGGCGGTCAAGGACACCAAGAAGGTGAAGACCGCCGCGGAAGAGCTCTCGATGATCGCCGGCCAGAAGGCCGTCGTGACCCACGCCAAGAAGTCGATCGCCGGCTTCCGCGTGCGCGAGCAGATGCCGCTCGGCTGCAAGGTCACGCTCCGCGGCGACCGCATGTACGAATTCCTCGACCGTCTGATCACGATCGCGCTGCCCCGCGTCCGCGACTTCCGCGGCGTGAAAGGCAACTCGTTCGATGGCCGCGGCAACTACGCGATGGGCCTCAAGGAGCAGTTCGTGTTCCCCGAGATCAACTTCGACAAGGTCGACGAGGTTCTCGGCATGGACATCATCATCTGCACCACCGCGAAGACCGACGCGGAAGCGAAGGCGCTGTTGAAGCAGTTCAACATGCCGTTCATCAGCTGATCGCGGGAGAGAGAAGAGTATGGCGAAGAAATCCATGATCGAACGCGAGATCAAGCGCGCGAAGATGGTGCAGCAATATGCTGCCAAGCGCGCCTCGCTGAAGGAGATCACCACCAACGCGGACCTGCCGATGGAGCAACGCTTCAAGGCGCAGCTCAAGCTGGCGGAACTGCCGCGCAACTCGTCGGCCACGCGGATCCACAACCGCTGCCAGCTGACGGGCCGTCCGCATGCGTATTATCGCAAGCTGAAACTCTCGCGGATCATGCTGCGTGAACTGGCCTCGTTCGGCCAGATCCCCGGCATGGTGAAGTCGAGCTGGTAAGGAGATCGGGATATGTCTGTGAACGATCCGCTCGGCGATATGCTGACCCGCATCCGCAACGCGCAGCTGCGTGGCAAGTCCACGGTGAGCACGCCGGCGTCCCGGCTGCGCGCCTGGGTGCTCGACGTGCTCCAGGCCGAGGGCTACATCCGCGGCTACGAGAAGAAGGAAACCGAGAACGGCCAGGGCGAACTGGTCATCTCGCTGAAGTACTTCGAGGGTACCCCGGTGATCCGCGAACTCAAGCGCGTGTCGAAGCCCGGCCGCCGCGTCTACATGGCCACGAAGGACCTTCCGAGCGTCCGTAACGGCCTCGGCGTGTCGATCATCTCCACGCCGAAAGGCGTCATGTCCGATGCGAGCGCCCGCTCCGCCAATGTTGGCGGCGAAGTGCTCTGCACCGTGTTCTGAGGAGGGTTCAATGTCTCGTATTGGCAAGAAACCCGTTCCGCTGCCGAAAGGCGTGACGGCCTCGATCTCGGGCCAGTCGATCGAAGTGAAGGGCCCGAAAGGCACCCGCAGCTTCTCGGCGACCGACGACGTGACCCTCGCGCTGGACGAAGGTTCGGTGAAGGTGACCCCGCGCGGCACCTCGAAACGTGCGCGTCAGCAATGGGGCATGGTGCGGTCGCAGGTGGAAAACCTCGTGACCGGCGTCACCACCGGCTTCAAGAAGGAGCTGGAGATCTCGGGCGTGGGTTACCGCGCGCAGATGGCCGGCAACGTGCTGAAGCTCTCGCTCGGCTATTCGCACGACGTCAACTTCGAGGTTCCGGCGGGCGTCACCGTCACCACCCCGAAGCAGACCGAGATCACGGTCGAAGGCATTGACCAGCAGCTGGTCGGCCAGGTGGCGGCGAACATCCGCGAGTGGCGGCGTCCCGAGCCCTACAAGGGCAAGGGCATCCGCTACAAGGACGAGTTCATCTTCCGCAAGGAAGGCAAGAAGAAGTAAGGGGCGCGACAATGGCGAACACGAAAAGAGAGCTGTTCCTCAAGCGCCGCCTGCGCGTCCGGAACAAACTGAAAGCATCGGCGAACGGGCGGCTCCGGCTGTCCGTCCACCGTTCCTCGAAGAACATCAGCGCCCAGCTGATCGACGACGCGAACGGTGTCACGCTGGCGGCGGCCTCGACCCTCGAGAAGGGCCTGGGCTTCGTCGGCAAGAACAACGTCGAGGCGTCGGCGGCCGTGGGCCGTGCGATCGCCGAGCGGGCGAAGGCGGCCGGGATCGAGGAATGTTTCTTCGACCGCGGCGGTTTCCTCTTTCACGGGAAGATCAAGGCTCTGGCCGACGCTGCCCGTGAAGGCGGCCTGAAGTTCTGAGGAGTAAGACGATGGCAGAAAGAGAGAACCGCCGGGACCGTCGCGACGATCGTTCGCGCGAGGAAACCCCGGAATTCGCCGATCGTCTGGTGGCGATCAACCGCGTCTCCAAGACCGTGAAGGGCGGCAAGCGCTTCGGCTTTGCGGCTCTGGTGGTCGTGGGCGACCAGCGCGGCCGCGTCGGCTTCGGCAAGGGCAAGGCCAAGGAAGTGCCGGAAGCCATCCGCAAGGCGACCGAGCAGGCCAAGCGTCAGATGATCCGCGTCGCGCTGCGCGACGGCCGGACGCTGCACCATGACCAGGAAGGCCGCCACGGCGCCGGCAAGGTCGTGATGCGGGCCGCCGTTCCGGGGACGGGGATCATCGCCGGCGGCCCGATGCGCGCCGTGTTCGAGATGCTCGGCATCCAGGGCGTGGTGGCGAAGTCGCTCGGCTCGCAGAACCCCTACAACATGATCCGTGCCACGATGGACGGTCTGAAGCGGGAATCCAGCCCTCGTCAAGTCGCGCAGCGTCGCGGCAAGAAGGTGGCCGACATCCTGAAGAAGCCGGAAGCCGAAGTGGCGGAAGCGTAAGGAGTCCGCACCATGGCGAAAACGATCATCGTGAAGCAGGTCCGGTCGGCAGCCCGCCGTCCGGCCGTTCAGACCGCGGTCCTCAAGGGCCTCGGGCTGAACAAGATGCACCGGACCCGGGAACTGGAAGACACGCCGTCGATCCGCGGCATGGTCGCCAAGATCCCGCATCTGGTCGAGATCATCGAAGAGCGCGGCTGACGCCGGGCTCGTGCAATCACGGGGCGCGCGGGCTTGCACCGGGCGCCCTTTCCCCATATCAGGCGCGCGGAGAGGCGACTCTCTGCCCAACAACAAGAAACGCCGTGTTCCCTCCATCCGTCGCTGGCGGAGGGGTTCCGGCCAGGAGATAGCGACATGAAACTGAACGAACTCCGCGACAACGAAGGCGCAGCCCGCAAGAAGAAGCGCGTGGCGCGCGGCCCGGGCTCGGGCAAGGGCAAGACCGCCGGCCGCGGGATCAAGGGCCAGAAGTCGCGTTCGGGCGTGGCTCTGAACGGCTACGAAGGCGGCCAGATGCCGCTCTACCGGCGTCTGCCGAAGCGGGGCTTCACCAAGCCGAACCGCAAGGAATATGCCGTGGTCAACCTCGGCCTGATCCAGAAGTTCGTCGATGCCGGCAAGCTGGACGCCAGCCAGCCGATCGACGAGGCCGCGATCGTGGCCGCGGGCGTGACCTCGCACAAGCGTGACGGCATCCGCGTGCTGGCCAAGGGCGAGATCACCGCGAAGCTCGCGCTGACCGTGTCGGGCGCGTCGAAATCGGCGGTGGAAGCGATCGAGAAGGCGGGTGGCTCGATCACCCTGACCGCTCCGGCTGCGGCGGCCGCCAGCGCAGAATAAGGTTGTGGGTGCGCCTGCGGGCGCATACATCACCTGACAGTTTTCCCGCGCCGCCGACCCGGAGAACGGATCGGCGGCGCCGTCATGAGAGAGACCGGGCATGGCATCTGCTGCAGAGCAAATGGCGGCGAACCTGAGTTGGGGCGCCCTCGGCAAGGCCACCGACCTTCGCCAACGCATCTTCTTCACCATTGGCCTGCTGATGGTGTATCGCCTCGGCACCTACATTCCCGTGCCAGGCATCGACGGCTCGGCCCTGCGCCAGTTCATGGACAGTGCGACGGCCGGCATCGGCGGGATGCTGAACATGTTCACCGGCGGCGCGATCAGCCGGATGGGCATCTTCGCGCTCGGCATCATGCCCTACATCTCGGCCTCGATCATCGTCCAGCTCATGGCCTCGATGGTGCCGAAGCTCGAGCAGCTCAAGAAAGAGGGCGAGCAGGGCCGCAAGAAGATCAACCAGTATACCCGCTACGGCACCGTGTTCCTGGCGACCTTCCAGGCCTGGGGCATCGCCCTGAGCCTCGAGGCGGGCGATCTCGTGACGGATCCGGGGATGTTCTTCCGCGCCGCCTGCGTCATCACGCTCGTCGGCGGCACCATGTTCCTGATGTGGCTCGGCGAGCAGATCACCGCGCGCGGCATCGGCAACGGGATCTCTCTTATCATCTTCGTGGGCATCGTCGCCGAGATCCCCGCGCACCTCGCCCAGTTCCTGAGCCAAGGCCGTTCGGGCGCCATCAGCCCCGCCGTGATCGTGGGCGTGATCGCCATGGTGATCGCCGTGATCACTTTCGTGGTCTTCATGGAGCGCGCGCTCCGCAAGATCCACATCCAGTATCCGCGGCGCCAGGTCGGCATGAAGATCTATGACGGCGGCTCGTCGCACCTGCCGGTCAAGGTGAACCCGGCGGGCGTGATCCCGGCGATCTTCGCCTCGTCGCTCCTCCTGCTTCCGGTGACGATCTCGACCTTCTCGGGCCAGCAGACCGGCCCCGTCATGTCGACGATCCTCGCCTACTTCGGCCCCGGCCAGCCGCTCTACCTGCTGTTCTTCGCAGGCATGATCGTGTTCTTCGCCTATTTCTACACGGCGAACGTGGCCTTCAAGGTCGACGACGTGGCCGAGAACCTGAAGAACCAGAACGGCTTCATCCCGGGCATCCGTCCCGGCAAGAAGACCGAGGAATATCTCGAATATGTGGTGAACCGGATCCTCGTGCTCGGCTCGGCCTATCTCGCGGCCGTCTGCCTCCTGCCCGAGATCCTGCGTAACCAGCTCGGCATTCCCTTCTACTTCGGGGGAACGTCGGTGCTGATCGTGGTGTCGGTGACGATGGACACGATCAACCAGGTTCAGTCGCACCTGCTAGCCCACCAGTACGAGGGGCTGATCGAGCGGTCGCAGCTGCGTGGAAGGAAACGGACCGGGGCGAAGACTCCGACCCGCCGCTGAGGGAAGAGTGATGGTGAATGTGATACTTCTGGGGCCGCCGGGCGCGGGCAAGGGCACGCAGGCCAAGCGGCTCGAGGAGAGCCGCGGCATGGTGCAGCTCTCGACGGGCGACATGCTGCGCGAGGCCAAGACCAGCGGTTCCGAGATGGGCCGCCGCGCGGCCGAGGTGATGGACCGGGGCGAGCTCGTGACGGACGAGATCGTGATCGGCCTGATTCGCGAGAAGCTGCAGTCGCCCGCGGCGGGCGGCTTCATCTTCGACGGTTTCCCGCGGACGCTGAAGCAGGCGGATGCCTTGGGAGAGCTGCTTGCGCAGATGGGGCAGGGGCTCGATGCGGTGATCGAGATGCAGGTGGACGATGCCGCCCTCGTGGCGCGCATCACCGGCCGCTACTCGTGCGGCGCCTGCGGCGCGGTCTATCACGACGATACGAAGCCCACGAAGGTCGAGGGCGTCTGCGACGTCTGCGGCTCGACGGACCTGCGGCGGCGTGCGGACGACACGGCCGAGGCGCTGTCGAAGCGTCTGATGGAATATTACAAGAAAACCTCGCCCCTCATCGGCTACTACTATGCCAAGGGGCAGCTGTCCTCGGTCGACGGTCTGGCCGAGATGGATGCGGTGTCGGCGGCGATCGCGAAGGTTCTTGACAAGCGCGGGTGACTTTGCATCCGGCCTTGACGGCCGGATCAAAAGCCCATAGATCACGGCGTCCCGCGAGGGAATCGTCCAGCGACGGGTTTTGTCCTGCGGCGAACAGTCCGGAGCGACTGCCGGCTCCGGTGGTTGTGAAAAAAGGTCCTGGAATTACGGGACCGCAACAAAAGGAAGAAACGTTTGGCACGTATTGCTGGCGTCAACATCCCGACCGCGAAACGGGTTCCGATCGCGCTCACCTACATCCACGGCATCGGCGACTTCGTGGCCGGTCAGATCTGTGACGCCGTGGGCATCGACCGCGCCCGTCGCGTCAATGAACTGTCCGACGCCGAAGTGCTGGCGATCCGCGAGTACATCGATGCGAACGTGACCGTCGAGGGCGACCTGCGTCGCGAGACCTCGATGAACATCAAGCGCCTGATGGATCTCGGCTGCTACCGCGGCCTGCGTCACCGTCGCGGCCTGCCGGTGCGCGGTCAGCGCACGCACACCAACGCCCGCACCCGCAAGGGCCCGGCCAAAGCCATTGCCGGCAAGAAGAAATAAGGGGCGCTGAGACATGGCACGTGACAAGACCCGCATGAAGCGCAAGGAACGCAAGAACATCGCCGCCGGCGTTGCTCATGTGAACTCCTCGTTCAACAACACCAAGATCCTGATTTCCGACGTGCAGGGCAACGCGATCTCCTGGTCGTCGGCCGGCACCATGGGCTTCAAGGGCTCGCGGAAATCGACGCCCTACGCGGCGCAGATGGCCGCCGAGGACGCCGCCAAGAAGGCTCAGGACCACGGCATGAAGACCATCGAGGTCGAAGTGCAGGGCCCGGGTTCGGGGCGCGAATCGGCGCTCCGCGCGCTGGCCGCCGCTGGCCTCAACATCACCTCGATTCGCGACGTGACGCCGATGGCGCACAACGGCTGCCGTCCGCCGAAACGCCGTCGCGTCTGACCGCACATCCATCGGGTCGGGCCGCGCCATCTGGTGCGGCCCGATCGACTTGTTCAGATCCTCGGGCGTTGCCGGCTTACGGACATGGGCTGGCGACAGGTATGGAGGCAAACGCATGATCCACAAGAACTGGGCCGAGCTGATCAAGCCGACGCAGCTGGTCGTCAAGCCGGGTGCCGATCCGGCCCGGGTCGCCACCGTGATTGCGGAGCCGCTCGAGCGCGGCTTCGGTCTGACGCTGGGCAACGCGCTGCGCCGCGTGCTGCTCTCGTCGCTTCAGGGGGCCGCCATCACCTCCGTCCAGATCGACAACGTGCTGCACGAGTTCTCGTCGGTGGCCGGCGTCCGTGAGGATGTGACCGACATCGTCCTGAACCTGAAGGGCGTCTCGATCAAGATGGAGGTCGAGGGTCCGAAGCGTCTGTCGATCTCCGCCAAGGGGCCGGGCGTCGTCACGGCGGGCGATATCTCGGAATCGAACGGCATCGAGATCCTGAACAAGGACCATGTCATCTGCCACCTCGACGAGGGGGCGGACGTGTTCATGGAGCTGACCGTGAACACCGGCAAGGGCTATGTCGCGGCGGACAAGAACCGCCCCGAGGATGCGCCGATCGGCCTCATTCCGATCGACGCGATCTATTCGCCGGTGAAGAAGGTGAGCTACGAAGTCACGCCGACCCGCGAGGGCCAGGTGCTCGACTATGACAAGCTCACCATGCGGATCGAGACCGACGGCGGCCTGACCCCGGACGATGCCGTGGCCTATGCGGCGCGCATCCTGCAGGATCAGCTGTCGATCTTCGTGAACTTCGAAGAGCCGGAATCGGCCACCCGCCACGACGTGGAGGACGGGCTGGAGTTCAACCCGCTGCTCCTCAAGAAGGTGGACGAGCTCGAACTGTCGGTCCGCTCGGCGAACTGCCTCAAGAACGACAATATCGTCTATATCGGCGATCTCATCCAGAAGACCGAAGCCGAGATGCTCCGCACCCCGAACTTCGGCCGCAAGTCGCTCAACGAGATCAAGGAAGTGCTCTCGGGCATGGGTCTGCACCTCGGCATGGATGTCGAGGACTGGCCGCCGGAGAACATCGAGGATCTGGCCAAGCGCTTCGAAGACCAGTTCTGAGGGCGGGGGCGTCATGCCCCCCTCTCGGCCCCCGGGCAATCCCGCCCCAAAGAAGCCCGTCGCACCGCACGTCGGGCAGGACAAAGCATAGGAGACCATCATGCGTCACGCCCGCGGCTATCGCCGCCTGAACCGCACCCACGAGCACCGCAAGGCGCTGTTTGCCAACATGGCCGGCTCGCTTATCGAGCATGAGCAGATCAAGACGACCCTGCCGAAGGCCAAGGAACTGCGTCCGATCATCGAAAAGCTGATCACGCTGGCCAAGCGCGGCGACCTGCACGCCCGCCGTCAGGCTGCGGCGCAGCTCAAGGAAGACCGTCACGTCGCCCGGCTGTTCGAGATCCTCGGGCCGCGCTACGCCGAGCGCGCCGGCGGCTATGTCCGCGTGCTGAAAGCCGGTTTCCGCTATGGGGACATGGCGCCGATGGCGATCATCGAATTTGTCGACCGCGATCCGAATGCGAAGGGCGCCGCCGACAAGGCGCGCACCGCTGCCGAAGAAGCGCTGGAAGAATAAGACCGTTTCCGGTCTTGCGATTTGGGCCTGTCTCCTTGGAGATGGGCCTTTTTCTTTTTGGCACCATGGGCTTTTGTTTCATGACCAAAGGGATGGGATTACCGCGAAAGGCAGTTCAAGACAGGCGGATTCACCGTTGCCAAAAAACGTGTTTGCTTCATGAGATGGTTGTCATAAAGCTAGCTTTGTGACGGCGCAGGGATCGCCGAATATCGAGCTTGTGTCCATCCCAAGCGATTTGCTGTGCACTGTTTCCCGAATGACGATGAATTCAAAAATCGATCTTGAAATCAGTCAGCTCCGGCGCATGGCCACGGCAGGCTTCTTTCTTGGCCTGCACGTCCGCTTCACCTCGCCGCTCATCACCATGCAATCATACCGCGAGGACTGGATCGAGTATTACACGGAAAAGGGATATGTCATTTATGATCCCACGATCCGCTGGGCGTTGAGCGAAACGGGCCATCGCAGGTGGAGCGATCTGGCAGAGCAGGATACGCGCGGTGTCTTCGCGGCTGCCGCGCAATTCGATCTCCGCTATGGCGTCACATGTTCATGGGGCGCACGGGAATCGCGCAGCCTGGGGAGTTTTGCGCGTTCGGACAGGGAATTTACCGACCGCGAGGTCGAGTTGATCTTTTCCCTGTTCCAGCGGCTTCACGAACTGACCCAGCCGCCCCATGAATTGACGCAACCGCAGATCGAGGCGCTGCGCTGCATCGCCAGTGGCGACCGCCACGCGGCGGCGGCGATGAAACTCGGCATTTCCGAAAGCGCGCTGAAGGCGCGGATCGCCAGCGCGCGCCAGCGACTCGGCGCCCGCACCACCGCCGAGGCCATCCAGCGGGCCAAGGAATACCGCCTGATCTGACGCTTGCACCGGGGCGGGCGGCGATTACATATCGCTGCGTCCCATGAGGTGTTTCGATGCGCAAGGCGCTGCTTGCCCTTTCCCTGATCGCTCTCCTGTCGCCGCTCGCCGCGCCTGCCGAGACGCGCCTGCCCGAGAGCGCGGCCGAGATCTCGCTCTCCTTCGCGCCGGTGGTCCGCTCGGCGGCACCGGCGGTCGTGAACATCTATGCCACGCGGGTCGTCGAGCAGCGCGTCAGCCCCTTCGCGGCCGATCCCTTCTTCGACCAGCTCTTCCGCGATTTCGGTCGCCGCCAGCCGCGGGTGCAGAACTCGCTGGGCTCGGGCGTGATCGTCTCCGGCGACGGCATCGTGGTTTCGAACTATCATGTGGTGGGACAGGCGGATGCGATCCGGGTCGTGCTGAACGACCGGCGGGAATATGAGGCCGAGGTGATGCTCGCGGATGAGGACAGCGACCTCGCGGTGCTGAAGCTGGAGGATGCCAGGGATCTGCCGCATCTGGGCCTGCGCGATTCCGACGGTGTCGAGGTGGGGGAGCTGGTGCTGGCCATCGGCAATCCGTTCGGCGTGGGCCAGACCGTGTCGCAGGGCATCGTCTCGGGTCTCGCGCGCTCGGGGCTCTCGATCGACGGCGGGCGCGGCTATTTCATCCAGACGGACGCGGCCATCAACCCCGGCAACTCGGGTGGCGCGCTGGTGGACACGGCGGGGAGGCTTGTGGGCATCAACACGGCGATCCTCACGCAGTCCGGCGGCTCGAACGGGATCGGCTTCGCCATTCCCGCCAATCTCGTGCGCAGCTTCCTTGCGCAGGCGGAGGCGGGCGAGGCGCGGTTCCAGCGCCCCTGGGCCGGCGTCAACGGGCAGGCGGTCGATGCCGGCATGGCCGAGGCGATGGGGCTCGAACGCCCAGAAGGGGTGGTGCTGACCGAACTCGATCCCGAGAGCCCGTTCCGCGCCGCGGGCCTGCGCGCGGGCGATGTGGTGGTGGCGCTGGAGGGGCTGCGCACCGACAGCCCGCAGGAGGTGATCTTCCGGCTCTCCTCTCTCGGCATCGGCGCGCGCGCCTCCGTGACCTATCTGCGCGACGGCGAGACGCGCGAGGCCGAGATCGCGCTCGTTGTGGCGCCCGACAAGCCGCCGCGCGAGACGGTGACGCTGCGCGAGACGGTCCTTGCCGGGCTCACGGTCGAGCGGCTCAATCCCGCGGTGCGCGCCGAGCTGAACCTGCCCCTGACGCTCGAAGGGGTGGTGGTGCGCGCGTCCGAGGCGACGGCGGCCCGGACGGGCCTGCGGCCGGGCGATATCCTGCTCGAGATCAACGGCCGCCGGATCGAGCGTCCGCGCGATGTGGAGCGCGCCGCGCAGGAGCGGGTGCGCTGGTGGCAGATCGACGTCCTCCGCGACGGCAAGCCGCTGCGACTGCGCTTCCGTCTGTGACCCTTTCCCCGCCCTCGCGGCGCGCGTAGGCTTCGCCCATGTCCGACCTCTTCGACCGAGAGCCTGCGCCCCCGCAGCCCGATGCCCCCCGACCGCTGGCCGACCGGCTGCGGCCGAAGTCGCTGGCCGAGGTGATCGGGCAGGGCAAGGTCCTGTCGCCCGACGGGCCCTTGGGCGCCATGCTGGCCTCGGGCAGCCTGTCGTCGCTGATCCTCTGGGGACCGCCGGGCGTGGGCAAGACCACCATCGCCCGGTTGCTCGCGAAGGAGACCGACCTCGCCTTCGTGCAGATCTCGGCGATCTTCACCGGCGTGCCCGACCTTCGGAAGGTGTTCGAGGCGGCGAAGCTCCGGCGGGCGAACGGGCAGGGGACGCTCCTGTTCGTCGATGAGATCCACCGCTTCAACAAGGCCCAGCAGGATGGCTTCCTGCCGCACATGGAGGACGGGACCATCCTCCTCGTGGGCGCCACCACCGAGAACCCCTCGTTCGAGCTGAACGCGGCCCTCATGTCGCGGGCCCAGGTGATCGTGCTCGAACGGCTGAGCCTCGCCGATCTCGAACGTCTGGCCCAGCGGGCCGAGCACGAGACGGGGCGTGCCCTGCCGCTCGACGGTCCCGCGCGCGAGGCGCTTCTGGAGATGGCCGACGGCGACGGACGGGCGCTTCTGAACCTCGTCGAGCAGGTGATGGCCTGGAAGGTCAAGGGTCCGCTCGACCGCGACCAGCTTGCCACACGCCTCATGCGGCGGGCCGCGAAATACGACAAGTCGGGCGAGGAGCATTACAACCTCATCTCGGCCCTGCACAAATCCGTGCGCGGATCGGACCCCGATGCCGCGCTCTACTGGTTCGCGCGGATGCTCGAGGGCGGCGAGGATCCCCGCTTCCTCGCCCGGCGCATCACCCGCATGGCGGTCGAGGACATCGGCCTTGCCGATCCGCAGGCGCAGGGGATCTGCCTCGAGGCCTGGGCCACCTACGAACGGCTGGGGTCGCCCGAGGGCGAGCTCGCGCTGGCCGAGGCGCTGGTCTATCTGGCGCTCAGCCCGAAATCGAACGCGATCTACACTGCCTACAAGGCCGCGCGGGCGGCGGCGAAGCAGACCGGCTCCGAGCCGCCGCCGAAACATATCCTGAATGCGCCGACGAAGATGATGAAGGAGATCGGCTACGGCTCGGGCTACCAGTACGATCACGATGCCGAGGACGGCTTCTCGGGCCAGAACTACTTCCCCGAGGGCATGAAGCGCCCGGTCTGGTATCTGCCGCAGGAGCGGGGGTTCGAGCGGGAACTGAAGAAGCGCACCGACTATTTCTCCAAGCTCCGCGCCAAGCGGCAGGGCGGTTGACATTGACCCTTGCGGGGAACAGAGAAGCGCGATGATCAGCTCTCTCTTACAGGTGGCGCTTGGCGGCGCCCTCGGCGCCTCGGCGCGCTATCTGACCAATGTCGGCAGTATGCGCCTCTTCGGTCCGTCCTTCCCGGTCGGGACCATGGTCGTCAACGTGGCGGGCTCGTTCCTGATGGGCGTGCTGGTGGTGGTGCTGGCCCACAAGGGCGACCGCTACGCGCCGCTTCTCATGACGGGAATGCTGGGCGGCTTCACGACCTTTTCGGCCTTTTCGCTGGATGCGGTCACGCTCTACGAGCGCGGGCAGGCGGGGCTTGCCGCGGCCTATGTGGGGCTTTCGGTGGGGCTGTCGCTCGTGGGGCTGATGGCCGGCATGGCGGCGGTTCGGGGATGGATGGCATGAGCAGCGTGCAGCTTCTGAAGGTGACGGCAGACGAGGGCGAGCAAAGGCTCGACCGCTGGTTCAAGCGCCGCTTCCCGCATGTGACGCAGGGCGCCGTGGAGAAGATGTGCCGCACCGGGCAGGTGCGCGTCGACGGCGCGCGGGCCAAGGCCTCGGACCGCGTGGCCGAGGGCATGGAGATCCGTGTGCCGCCGCTGCCCGATCCGGATGCGCCGCGGCCGCAGGCGTCGCGGGTCACGAAGTCCGACGAGCAGATGATCCAGGACTGCGTGATCTACCGCGACAACGACATCATCGTGCTGAACAAGCCCGCGGGCCTGCCCTCGCAGGGAGGCTCGGGGCAGGGCGAGCGGCATGTCGACGGGCTGACCGAGGCGCTGAAGTTCGGCTACAAGGAGCGGCCCAAGCTGGTGCACCGGCTCGACAAGGACACGTCGGGCGTGCTGGTGCTGGCGCGCACCGACCGCGTAGCGCGGGCGCTCTCCGAGAGTTTCCGCCACCGCAACACGCGCAAGATCTACTGGGCGCTGGTCGCGGGCGTGCCCAGCCCGAAACAGGGCTCGATCAAATATGCGCTGATGAAGGCGCCGGGCCACGGGCGCGGCGGCGAGGGCGAGAAGATGCTCTGCATCCATCCCGCCAAGGTGGGCGACTACCCCGAGGCCAAGCGCGCCCAGACCGACTTCTTCACCCTCTGGTTCCTCGGCAACCGCTGCGCCTGGATGGCGCTTTCGCCGATCACGGGGCGCACGCACCAGCTGCGCGCCCATATGGCCGAGCTCGGCCATCCGATCGTCGGCGACGGGAAATACGGCGGGTCGGGGCAGGAGAATCTCGGCGACGGCTGGGGGGCGCAGATCGGCGGTGAGATGAGCCGCAAGCTGCATCTCCATGCCCGCAGCCTCACCATCGAACATCCGATCAAGAAGGAACTCGTGACCTTCACCGCGCCGCTGCCCGCCCATATGGCCAAGACCTGGAAGCTGCTCGACTGGAAGGAAGGCGACGTGCCCGAAGATCCGTTCGGAGCCTTCTGATGGCGGGGTGGGTTGCGAAACGGTTCTGGAAGGAGGCCGCCGTGGCCGAGGAGCCGGGCGGCTTCGCCGTGCTCCTCGACGGGCGCGGCGTGCGGACGCCGGCCAAGCGGCCGCTGATCCTGCCCACCCGTGCGCTGGCCGAGGCGGTCGCGTCCGAATGGCAGGCGCAGGAGGGCCAGGTGCGCCCCGAGACGATGCCCGTCACCCGCTCGGCCAATTCGGCGCTCGACAAGGTGGCGCCGCAGTTCGACGAGGTGACGGAGATGCTCGCGGCCTATGGCGGCACCGATCTCCTCTGCTACCGCGCCACGGCCCCCGAGGCGCTCGTGGCGCGGCAGGCGCAGGCCTGGGACCCGGTCCTCGCCTGGGCGGCCGGGCGGTTCGAGGCCCCGCTCGAGACCACCGCAGGCGTGATGCATCAGGCCCAGCCCGAGACCAGCCTCACCCGCCTCGCGGACCATGTTCGTGGCTTTTCTCCCTTTCAGGTTGCGGGCTTCCATGATCTCGTGGCCATCTCGGGATCGCTGATCCTGGGCCTCGGCGTGACCGAGGGACACCTCCTTCCGGAGGAGGCCTGGGAGCTCTCGCGCCTGGACGAGACCTGGCAGATCGAGCAGTGGGGCGCGGACGAGGAAGCGGCGGAAATCGAGGCGTTCCGGCGCACGGCCTTCCTGCAGGCGGCGCGATTCTACGCATTGTGCGGGTAACAATCCTCGGCCACGAACGGGGGATGCGTCGCAAAACCGCCCAATCGATTCGCAATCCCGTGATTTCGCTGCGCAAATGGACGCTTCTGCGGTTTGACTTGACGATTGAAACGGCTTCGGTCGACACTGGATGCCACTGTGAGGAAGGGTATCCTCCACAAGAGATGTCCCCGCTCACCGGGGATCAAAGAACCGCCTCAGGGGCGGCAATCAGGAAGAGGTACGCATGACTAAATCCGTTTTTCTCGGCACGCTGACCGTGGCGGGCCTGGCTGCCGGCCTCGCGTCGGCGGCGACGCTCGACGATGTGAAGGCGCGTGGCGAGCTGAATTGCGGTGTCTCGACCGGTCTCACCGGTTTCTCGCTGCCCGATGCCAACGGCAACTGGACCGGGTTCGACGTCTCGCTGTGCCGGGCGGTGGCTGCGGCGGTGCTGGGCGACGGCACCAAGGTGAAGTTCGTGCCGACCACGGGCCAGACCCGTTTCACCGCCCTTGCCTCGGGCGAGGTTGACATGCTGGCGCGCAACTCCACCTGGACCTTCTCGCGCGACACCGACCTCAAGCTCGATTTCGTCGGCGTGAACTACTACGACGGTCAGGGCTTCATGGTGCGCAAGGACCTCGGCGTGACCTCGGCCAAGGAACTCGACGGCGCCACCGTCTGCATCCAGACCGGCACCACGACCGAGCTGAACCTCGCCGACTGGTTCAAGGTCAACAACCTCAGCTACACGCCCGTCGCGGTCGAGACCAACGCCGAGGGCGAGCAGCAATATGCCGCCGGCGCCTGCGACGCCTATACGACGGATGCCTCGGGCCTCGCCGCCACCCGCGCGGCCTTCGCCGACCCGGAAAACCACATCATCCTTCCCGAGATCATCTCTAAAGAGCCGCTCGGGCCGGCCGTGCGCCACGGCGACAACGAATGGGCCGACATCGTCCGCTCGACGCTGAACGCGCTGATCGCGGCCGAGGAATATGGCGTGACCTCCGCCAACATGGAGGAGCTGGCCGCCAACTCGCCGAACCCCGAGATCCAGCGTCTCCTGGGCGTGCAGGGCGACCTGGGCAAGATGATCCGCCTCGACAACGACTGGGCCAAGCGCGCCATCGCCGTGGGCGGCAACTATGGCGAGATCTTCGCCGCCACCATCGGCGAGGCCACTCCGATCGGCCTCGCGCGCGGGCTGAACGCGCAATGGACCCAAGGCGGGCTGCTCTACGCCCCGCCGTTCCGCTGATGTGACGAGGGGCGCCCGGGCATCGGGCGCCCCTTCAACAATCTCCCGCCGCAAGAGCGGGGCAACAACGATCGGACTGCGAGGGGCGCAACGACGCCATCCTGCCGGAACACCGGCCCCGCGATCCGTTCAATGGGGAAACACTGCATGGCCAACGTCGCGGATGCGCCGAAGGACTCCTTTCGGCTCAGCATGTTGCTATACGATACGCGCTATCGTTCTCTCACCATCCAGGTCTTCGTCTTCTTCCTGTTCATGGCCGGCGCCGCCTGGCTCGTGGACAATACGATGCGCAACCTCGAGGCGCTGGGGAAGGACTTCGACTTCGGCTTTCTCTGGAACCGCGCCGGCTACGACATCAGCCAGCGGCTGGTCGAATATACCAACGACAGCACCCATGGCCGGGCCATGCTGGTGGGGCTGCTCAACACGCTGCTGATCGCGCTGCTGGGCTGCATGGCTGCCACCGTGATCGGCGTCCTCGTGGGCGTGCTGCGGCTGTCGCGGAACTGGATCGTCGGGCGGCTGATGACCGTCTATGTCGAGGTCTTCCGCAACGTGCCGCTGCTCCTCTGGATCCTCCTGATCTATGCGGTCTTCAGCGAGGCCACCCCCGCGCCGAACGCCTTCCGGCCGAACCCCGAGACGGGGATCGCGGACCGCTCGATGTTCCTCGACGCGATCGCGGTGACGAACCGCTACACCGCCCTGCCGAACCCGGTCTTCAGCCGCGAGCTGGGCTGGCTCGATCTCGGCCTCTTCTACGTCAACATGGATGTGCTGGCGGTGATCGGGGCCGTCATCGCAGGCTGGTTCATCAACCGGGCCGTCAAGGCGCGCGCCACCCGCATCCAGGAGGCCACGGGCGAGCGCCCGGCGACCTGGTGGTCGTCGCTGCTCCTGCTCGCAGGCCTGCCGGTGGCGGTGCTGCTGGCGCTCGGCTTCCATCTCGAGTTCCCCGAGCTCCGCGGCTTCAACTTCGTGGGCGGCCTGAACGTCTCGAACTCCTTCATGGCGCTGTGGCTGGCGCTTTCGCTCTATACCGGCGCCTTCATCGCCGAGATCGTGCGCGCGGGCATCCTCGCCATCTCGCGCGGCCAGTCCGAGGCGGCCTTCGCGCTCGGCCTGCGGCCGGGGCGGACGATGAACCTCGTGATCCTGCCGCAGGCGCTCCGGGTCATCATCCCGCCGCTCATCTCGCAATATCTGAACCTGACGAAGAACTCCTCGCTGGCCATCGCCGTGGGCTATCTCGACCTCCGCGGCACGCTGGGCGGCATCACGCTGAACCAGACCGGGCGCGAGCTCGAATGCGTGCTTCTGATGATGCTGATCTATCTCGCCATCAGCCTCGTCATCTCGGCGGTGATGAACGTCTACAACTCGGCCGTGAAGCTGAAGGAGCGCTGAGATGAGCGATACCCACGCCCAGACCGTGCCCTTCGTCCGCGAGACCATGCTGCCGCCGGTGGCCCCGCCCGCCAACGAGGCGGGCGTCGTCCGCTGGCTGCGCCAGAACCTGTTCTCGGGGCCGCTGAACATCGCGCTGACGGTGCTCGGCCTCGTCGCCATCTATTATGTCCTCGAGGGCATCGTGCCCTGGCTCATGCGGTCGGTCTGGACGGCGGACACGCTCGCCCAGTGCCGCCAGATCATCGCCGAGCGCTGGGGCGAGGGGGCCACCGGCGCCTGCTGGGCGGTGATCCGGGAACGCTGGCCGCAGTTCCTCTACGGCTTCTACCCGAACCACCTCTACTGGCGGCCGACGCTGACCTTCGTGCTGCTCTTCGTGGCGCTGGCGCCGATCCTGTTCGGGCAGGTGCCCCGACAGCTCCTGTGGTTCAGCCTTGCCTATCCGTTCCTCGCCTTCTGGCTCCTCTGGGGCGGCTCGATCTTCCTGCCGCTCGTGGCTGCGGCGGGCTTCCTGTTCGGCTGGCTGGCCTATGGCCTCGCCGCCCGGTTCGGCACCATCCCGGCGGTGGCGGCGGCGGCGCTGGTCCCCGTGCTCTGGTGGCTGTTCCTCGCGGGCGACGTGTCGGACGATCTGGCCCGGCTGACCGGCCGCAGCTTCCCGCTCTGGCTCGAGGAGGTGCGCTCGGACAAGTTCGGCGGCTTCGTCCTCGCCGTCACCATCGGCGTCTCGGGCATCGCCCTCTCGTTGCCGCTGGGCATCGTCCTCGCGCTCGGGCGGCGGTCGGACATGTTCCTCATCAAGGCGCTGTCGGTCTCGTTCATCGAGTTCATCCGCGGCGTGCCGCTCATCACGCTGCTCTTCACCGCCTCGCTCCTGCTGAACTACTTCCTGCCGCCGGGCACCACCTTCGACATCATCCTGCGGGTCATCATCATGGTGACGCTGTTTGCCGCGGCCTATATCGCCGAGGTGATCCGGGGCGGGCTCGCCGCCCTGCCGCGCGGGCAATACGAGGCGGCCGACGCGCTCGGGCTCGACTACTGGAAGGCGCAGCGGCTCATCATCCTGCCGCAGGCGCTGAAGATCTCGATCCCCGGCATCGTCTCGACCTTCATCGGCATGTTCAAGGACACGACGCTCGTCGTCTTCGTGGGCCTGCTCGATCCGCTGAAGGGCATCACCGACGCCGTGCGCGCCTCGACCGACTGGAAGGGCATCTACTGGGAGCCCTACATCTTCGTGGGCCTCATCTTCTTCGCCTTCAACTTCGCCATGTCGCGCTATTCGATGCATCTCGAGCGCCGGCTGAAGACCGACCATCGCTAAGGAACCGAACCCATGTCCGAAGCCATCGAACGCGCCATCGACCGCAGCCACATGCAGGTGAGCGACGAGGTCGCCATCCAGATCAGCCAGATGAACAAGTGGTACGGCAGCTTCCACGTCCTGCGCGACGTGAACATGACCGTCCACAAGGGCGAGCGGATCGTGATCTGCGGCCCCTCCGGCTCGGGGAAATCCACCCTGATCCGCTGCATCAACCGCCTCGAAGAGCACCAGTCCGGCCAGATCGTCGTGGACGGGATCGAGCTCACCTCGGACCTCAAGAACATCGACAAGGTGCGCTCCGAGGTCGGGATGGTGTTCCAGCACTTCAACCTGTTCCCGCATCTGACGATCCTGGAAAACTGCACCCTCGCGCCGATCTGGGTCCGCAAGACCCCGAAGAAGGAGGCCGAGGAGGTGGCGATGCACTACCTCAAGAAGGTCAAGATCCCCGAGCAGGCGCACAAATATCCGGGCCAGCTCTCGGGCGGGCAGCAGCAGCGGGTGGCCATCGCCCGCTCGCTCTGCATGAAGCCGCGCATCATGCTCTTCGACGAGCCGACCTCGGCGCTCGACCCCGAGATGATCAAGGAGGTGCTCGACACGATGATCGAGCTGGCGGAAGAGGGGATGACCATGCTCTGCGTGACCCACGAGATGGGCTTCGCGCAGGCGGTGGCGAACCGGGTGATCTTCATGGACCAGGGTCAGATCGTCGAGCAGAACGAGCCGGGCGAGTTCTTCCGCAATCCGAAGTCGGAACGCACCAAGCTCTTCCTCAGCCAGATCCTCGGGCACTGAGCCGGAGGCTTCTGCCGAATTGATGGGCGCCATCCGCAGGGGTGGCGCCTTTTTCGTGCCTTTGCCCCATTTTCAGGCAAGCCCCGGCCGACAGGCCGCGCCGCGCCTGCGACGGCGCGAGCGGTCTTGCGCGCGCCCGAGGTTGCTATCGTTCCGCTGAAACAAGCCGCGCCCGCCCGCGAGGAGGGACGGGCGTCCAGAAAGGGACAAGCACATGGCCAACATCACCTTCACCTCGCCGATCATGCACGGGCCCAAGACGGTCTATGCCGTGGCGGGCGACACCAAGACCATCCTCGCCGTCGCCGAGGAGCACCGGATCCCGATCCCGTTCGACTGCAAGGACGGCAACTGCGCCTCCTGCCTCATCGAAGTGACCTACGAGGAACCCTCGCTGCGCAAGGGCATCACGCTCACCGAGAAGGAGAAGGCCAAGCTGCGCGAACTGGGCAAGATCACCGCGCAGGAGATCCAGGATGCGGAGGTGCTCGACCTTCCGCCGCGCTACCGGCTGGCCTGCCAGTTCATCGCGCGCGACGAGAATGTGACGGTGGCCTTCTCCGGCGAACCCGGCGGCGCCTGAGCCGAACCGGGGCCGGGCCTGCCGCGCCTGTCTGCGGCGGGCCTGCGCCCCTTGACAGGCAACCCGTGGCGCGGGATGAAACGGGATCCCCGAGGCCCTTCCGGGCCCGGGCCGGGCGGAGAGCCTTCCGAGGCCGCCTCCGCCCGTGTCAGACATGCCGGATACGACCGGCAGGAAAGCGCATGCGACGATGGCGTCGTCGCGCGGAGGTCCGCCTCCGGTGCTGGCGCGGGCAACCCCGCATCCGTCCTGTACGCCGGGACTCCTGAGGGGTCCCGTTCGGCGGGCCCCAGTCGATGAGGTCCGAGATGGAACGTCCCGAAAACTACCGCTTCCACAATGGCGAGAAGGCCGCGCTGCCCTTCCCGCCCGAGGAATACGAGGCCCGGCTCGAGGGCCTGCGCGACCTGATGGAGCTGCATTCGCTCGACGCGGTCGTGCTGACCTCGATGCACAATGTGGCCTACTATTCCGGCTTCCTCTACCTGTCGTTCGGCCGCCCCTACGCCTGCGTGGTCACCCCCACGGACTGCGTCACGGTCAGCGCGGGAATCGATGCCGGTCAGCCCTGGCGGCGGAGCGTGGGCGACAACATCACCTACACCGACTGGCAGCGCGACAACTTCTGGCGGACGGTGGCGCAGGTCACCGGCACGGGCCGGGCCATCGGCTGCGAGGCGGACCATCTGACCATGGTGCAGGCCGAGAAGCTGAACGCCTTCCTTAGGCCCACGCGCGGCATGGACATCGCCCCCGGCACGATGGCGCAGCGGATGGTGAAGTCTCCCGCAGAGATCGCGCTCATCCGCCACGGCGCGCAGGTGGCGGATGTGGGCGGCTATGCCATCCGCGAGGCGATCCGCGAGGGCGCAACCGAGCTCGAGATCGCCATGGTGGGGCGCGACGCGATGGAGCGCGAAATCGCGGCCCGCTTCCCCGAGGCCGAATATCGCGACAGCTGGGTCTGGTTTCAGTCGGGCCCGAACACCGACGGCGCGCACAACCCGGTGACGAACCGGGCGCTCCGGCGTGGCGACATCCTCTCGCTCAACTGCTTTCCGATGATCTCGGGCTATTACACCGCGCTCGAACGCACGCTGTTTCTGGGCGAGGTGGACGAAGCCAGCATGAAGATCTGGGAGGCGAATGTCGCCGCCCATGAATATGGCATCTCCCTGCTGAAGCCGGGAGCCTCCTGCGCCGAGGTGACGGCGAAGATCAACGCCTTCCTCGAAGAGCGCGACCTCCTGCGCTACCGCACCTTCGGCTACGGCCATTCCTTCGGCCTGCTCTCGCATTACTACGGCCGCGAGGCGGGGCTCGAGCTGCGCGAGGATATCGAGACGGTGCTCGAGCCCGGCATGGTGATCTCGATGGAGCCGATGCTGACGCTCGGCGAAGGCCAGCCCGGCGCGGGCGGCTACCGCGAGCACGACATCCTCGTCATCACCGAGGAGGGGCCCGAGAACATCACGGGCTATCCCTACGGTCCCGGCTTCAACGTGGTGGGCTGAGGGGCCTCTCGCCTGGGGCAGGGCGGGCCGCTCGCGCGCAGGCGGTGCGGCCCGACCGTAAGATCACGTCTCCATCGCCGGCTGCGGCGGGCCAGACCGGGGGCGGGACGGCGCATGGCCAAGCGCCACCGGTCCTGCCGCCGCAAGCGGCCTCCGCAGCGGTCCCGGCAGCGTCGCAGAACCGTCACCCTTCCGTCATGCGGGCTTCATCCAAAGCCGCCATCCCTCGGCCGAACGACAAGAGGGATGCTCCATGTCCATGAAACTCGCCGGGATGACCTCGGCTCTTGCGCTGGCCGCGGCCGCGCCGGTGCTGGCAGAGACCAGCTTCAACCGCATCGCGACCTTCGCCACGACCGCCAACATGGCCGCGGGCGAGGACATGAGCCGCCCGACCTCGGCCGAGATCGTGTCGGTGTCCGAGGACGGAATGACGCTGATCTACACCGACAGCCCGCTGGGCGTGGTGGGGCTCATCGACCTCGCCGATCCCGAGGCGCCGAAGCCGCTCGGCACCATCGCCATGGGCGGAGAGCCCACCACCGCCGTGATCGCGGGCGCGCGCGCCTATGTCGCCGTCAACACCTCCGAGAGCTACACCGCGCCCTCGGGCAAGCTCGTGACCGTGGATCTCGAGAGCCGCAAGGAGGTGGCCTCCTGCGATCTCGGCGGCCAGCCCGACTCGGTCGCCAAGGCGCCGGACGGCTCGTTCCTCGCCATCGCCATCGAGAACGAGCGCGACGAGGAGGTGAACGACGGCGCGCTGCCGCAGATGCCCGCGGGCTTCCTCGTCAAGCTGCCGCTGACCGAGGCGGGGGCGGACTGCGCGGCGCTCGAGCGGATCGATCTGACCGGCCTCGCCGCCATCGCCCCCGAGGATCCCGAGCCGGAGTTCGTCTCGATCAACGCGGCCGGCGACATCGCCGTGACGCTGCAGGAGAACAACGAGGTGGTGATCGCCGCCGCCGACGGCACGATCAGCCATTTCCCGGCCGGCACCGTCGATCTCGAAGGGATCGACACGAAGAAGGACGGCCGCTTCTCCTTCACCGACAGTCAGGAAGCCCGTCTGCGCGAGCCCGACGGGATCAAGTGGATCGGCACCGACCATCTCGCCACCGCCAACGAGGGCGACTGGAACGGCGGCGCGCGCGGCTGGACGATCTTCTCGCGGGACGGGCAGGTGGTCTGGGAGGCGGGCGCGAGCCTCGAGCGCGCCATCGCCGCCATCGGCCATTATCCCGAGCACCGGTCGAAGTCGAAGGGGGTCGAGGTGGAGTCGGTCGAGGTGGCGAGCTTCGGCGGCACGCCTCTGGCCTTCGTCGCCTCCGAGCGCGCCTCGGTGGTGGCGGTCTATGATCTGACCGATCCGGCGGCGCCGCGTCTCCTCCAGATCCTGCCCTCGGGCGTCTCGCCGGAAGGCGTGGTGGCCATCCCCGAGCGCGACCTTCTCGTGACCGCGAACGAGGCCGACCTGCGCGAGGACGGCGGCGCGCCGGCCCATGTGATGATCTACCGGCGGGGCGAAGGCCCTGCGGCCTATCCGACCCTCACCTCCGAGGGCAGCGACTCGCTGATCGGCTGGGGCGCCCTGTCGGCGCTTGCCGCCGACGCCCAGACGCCGGGTCAGCTCTGGGCCGTCTCGGACAGCGTCTATTCCATGGCACCCACGATCTACCGGATCGACGCGACCGCTACGCCCGCGCGCATTGCGGAAGCGATCCCGGTCACGCGGATGGGCCAGCCCGCCCAGAAGCTCGACCTCGAGGGGATCGCCTCCGACGGCGAGGGCGGCTTCTGGCTCGCCTCCGAGGGCAACAGCGCCAAGCTCGTGCCCCACGCGATCTACCATGTCGACGGCAAGGGCCGGATCGACGAGGAGATCCCGCTGCCGGCCGAGCTTCTGGCGGGCGAGACCCGCTTCGGCCTCGAGGGGATCGCGAAGGTGGGCGATGTGCTCTGGATGGCCGTGCAGCGCGAATGGAAGGACGATCCGAAGGGGCAGGTGAAGCTTCTGGCCTACGACCTCAAGGAGGAAAGCTGGGGCGGCGTGCGCTACCCGCTCGACGCGCCGGCGGAAGGCGCCTGGATGGGGCTGTCGGAGCTGACCGTCCACGGCGACTGGGCCTGGCTCATCGAGCGCGACAACCGCGTGGCCGATGCGGATGCCGCGAAGCGTCTGACCCGTGTGGCCCTGTCGGAGCTGAAGCCCGCGCCGCTCGGCTCGGAGCTGCCGCTGGTGAAGAAGGAGGTCGTCCGCGATCTGGTGCCCGATCTTCAGCGGCTGAACGGCTATGTCCTCGACAAGGTCGAAGGCTTCGCCATCGATGCGGCAGGCACCGGCTACATCGTCACCGACAATGACGGGACCGACGATGCCTCGGGCGAGACCCTGTTCTGGAGCGTGGATCAGCTTCCGGAATGAACCTGCCGGCCCCCGGTCCGCCGGGGGCCACCCTCGGGACGCGCGGGAGACGCCCGCATGTCCCGCCCCGTCCGGGGCGCGGGCGGCGTGCCCCCGGCCTCGGCCCGCGCCTCGCGGCAGCGGTGCTTCGGTCCGCGAGCGGCGGGCTGCCCCGGCACCGTCTTCCCCGGTCGAGCCGCTCCTCGTGCATCCTCAAGTTGAGTCGGGCAGGCGGGGCGCCCGACCGTCAGGAGGGGCTGTCTCCGGGGAAGAAGGCCGCGCTTCCGTCCCGAAGCGCGCCCCTTTTCCCGCGCGAGGGCCGGAATCGGGTCGGAAGTGGACCCGACGTGCCACGTTTGCGGCCTTCCTGCGCCGGGGGACTTGACGGGATCGTGCGCGCCATGTCCGATCAATCGGATTTCCCGCCCCTCCAGATGGATTGATCGTGACCAGCCGCATTCTCTCATACGCGCTGATGGCGCTGCTGCCGTTCCTCGCCGCCTGCGCGCAGGCGCCGGCCCCCGAGACGCCGAAGGAGCATCCGCTCTATCCGGGCATCCAGGATGGCGAGTTCTTCATCGAGCCGGTGCCCATGCGGTATCTGACGCCCGACACGGTGCGGCAGGAGGTGGCCTACAACGGCCCCGAGGAGCCCGGCACCATCGTCGTCGATACGTTCGCGCGGCGGCTCTATTATGTGACGGAAGAGGGCCGGGCCATGCGCTACGCCATCGCCGTCGGCCGGGCGGGTCTCGCCTTCCGCGGCAATGCCAAGGTGCAGCGCAAGCGCGAGTGGCCCTCGTGGCAACCCACGGCCAACATGATCCGCACCCAGCCCGAGATGTATGCGCCCTATGCGGCGGGCCTGCCCGGCGGGCTCGAGAACCCGCTCGGCGCGCGGGCGCTCTATCTCTACCGTGGCGGGCGGGACACGATGTTCCGCATTCATGGCACCGTGCAGAATGCCTCCATCGGGCACGCAACCTCGGCGGGCTGCATCCGGCTGTTCAACCAGGATGCGATCGACCTCTACGGTCGCGTGAACCTCGGCACGCCGGTCAAGGTCCGCACCGAGGCCGAGTCGCTCGCGCTCGAGGGGCAGTTCCACGACGACCGCTACGGCCGCATCGCGCCGGGCCCGGCCGAGCCGCTGACCGAGGAGGAGCGCGTGCTTCTGTCGGGCGTGCCGACCCAGACGCGCTGAGGCGCCGTTGCCGCGCGCGCCGGGCCGCCGGCGCGCGCAGGTCAGAGACGGATGACGTAATCCTTGACCGTCGTCTCGATCACCTCCCAGGTGCCCTCGAAGCCGGGGCGGATGATCCAGCTGTCGCCCGCCCGCAGCGTCACCGCCTCGCCCGCGGCCGAAGTCAGGATCGAGTGGCCCTCGAGGATGCGGATATATTCCCACTCCTCGTAGCGCACGCGCCATTTGCCCGGCGTCGATTGCCAGATGCCGCAGAAGAGGCCGTCGCGCTCCTCGAGGTTCCAGCTCGTGTGGACCGGATCGCCTGCGATCAGCCGGTCGGGGGAAGGGCGCTCGATCTCGGGGGCGACGGCCTCGCGGCTCAGGCGGATCAGGTGGTTCATGTCTCTCTCCTCGGGGGCAGGGGGCCAGCATCGGGCCCGCCGCGGCACAGTCAAGAGAAAGCAGCCGGGCAAGAAGCCACGTCCGCACGGACACTTGCCTTCTGGTCCTTCGGGCCGTTGGCCTTTATACCCGGTCCCGACGGTTCCTCTGGGGGAGAGCAGCTATGAGCGTGAACAGTCCCGTCCGCCCGGTCATGGCGGCCGACATCCTGGCGCGGAAGGGGGGCGAACCCATCGTCTGCCTGACCGCCTATACCACGCCCATGGCGCGGCTGGTGGATGCCCATTGCGACCTCACGCTGGTGGGCGACAGCCTCGGCATGGTGGTTCATGGCCTGCCCACCACGGTCGGCGTGACCATGGAGATGATGATCCTGCACGGGCAGGCTGTAGCGCGGGGCACCTCGCGCTCGATGCTGGTGGTCGACATGCCCTTCGGCAGCTACGAGGAGAGCCCCGCGCAGGCCTTCGCCAATGCGCGCCGCCTGATGGCCGAGACGGGCTGCGCCGCGGTGAAGCTCGAGGGCGGCCAGCACATGGCCGAGACGATCCGCTTCCTCGTCGCGCGCGGCGTGCCGGTCATGGCCCATATCGGGCTCACGCCGCAGGCGGTGAATGCGCTCGGCGGCTACAAGGTGCAGGGCCGCGGCGCCGATGCCGAGCGGGTGATGGAGGATGCCATCGCCGTGGCCGAGGCCGGGGCTTTCTCGGTCGTGCTCGAGAAGGTGCCGGACGGGCTGTCGCAGCGCATCACCCAGCGCATCGCGATCCCCACCATCGGCATCGGGGCCTCGGCCCATTGCGACGGGCAGGTGCTGGTGCTCGACGACATGCTGGGGCTCTTCGCCGACTTCCGCCCGAAGTTCGTCAAACGGTATGGCGAGCTCGGCGCGGCCGCCGACGAGGCCATTGCCGCCTATGCGTCCGAGGTCCGGGCCCGGCGCTTTCCCGCGCCGGAACATGTCTTCGCCGACGAGCTGAAGGGAAAGGCACAGTGATGCCTCCGATCCTGCGGACGGTGGCCGAGCTCCGCGCCCGGGTCTCGGACTGGAAGGCCGCGGGCGAGACGGTGGGGGTCGTGCCCACCATGGGCGCGCTGCACGAAGGCCACCTGAGCCTCGCGCGCCGCGCCCGGGCCACCTGCGACCGGGTGATCGTCACGATCTTCGTGAATCCGAGGCAGTTCAACAATCCCGCGGATCTCGAGAAATATCCCCGGACCGAGGCGCAGGACGCGGCGCTTCTGGCCTCCGTGGGGGTCGATGCGGTCTTCGCGCCCGGCCCGGAGGAGGTCTATCCCCGGGGCTTCGCCACCAATGTCTCGGTCTCGGGCGTGAGCGAGCCGCTCGAAGGCGCGCACCGGCCGGGCCATTTCGACGGGGTGGCGACGGTGGTCGCCAAGCTCTTCGGCATGACGCGGGCGGATCGCGCCTTCTTCGGCGAGAAGGACTGGCAGCAGCTGATGGTGGTGCAGCGGCTGGTGGCCGATCTGAACATCCCCGTCACGATCGAGGGCTGCGCCACCGTGCGCGAGGCCGACGGGCTGGCGCTCTCCTCCCGAAACCGGCGCCTGTCGGCGGAGGGGCGTGCCCGGGCACCGGCGCTGGTGCGCGCGATGCAGGCCGCCACCGAGGCGATGCGCGGGGGGCAGGCCGTTCCCGAGGCCCTTGCCGAGGCCCGCGCGGCGGTGCTGGCCGCGGGCTTCGAGACGGTCGATTATCTCGAGCTTCGCACGGCCGATCTTCTCCTGCCGATGGAGCGGCTCGAGGGCCGGGGCCGGCTCCTTGCCGCGGCGACCCTCGATGGCGTGCGGCTGATCGACAACATTCCCGTCTGAGACCGTCGGAGACCTGCCGGGCGGTGGCGCCTCGATGAGTTCCGCCTCCGGGCGGCCTCCGCGATGGCGGCCGCTTCCACGGCGCCTTCTCCGGCTGCCGGGCTCACCGCCGCCCCGCCCGTCACCGGGGGGCGAGCAGATCCGCCAGCACCAGCGCCATGACCTTCGCGCTGTCGAGCATGTCCGCGATGCCCACCCATTCGTCCGGCTGGTGCGCGAGATGCAGCAGCCCGGGCCCATAGGCGATGCAGTTCTTCAGCTTGCCGATCCGGTCGATGTGCTTCTGGTCGTAGGTGCCGGGCGAGACCACATATTCCGCCTGCCGCGCCAGAACGCGCTCGATGGCGGCGGCGGTCGAGCGTACCACCGGCGCTTCGCGGTCGGTGAGGGTGGGGCGCACCTCGAACAGGTCGCGGATCTCGAAGGCGAAGCCCGGACGCGCCTCGGCCAGCCGTTGGGCCAGGGCGCGCAACTCGGCCTTCACCTCGTCCAGATCCTCCTCGATCAGGAAGCGGCGGTCGATCACGATGCGGCAGCGGTCGGCCACGCAGGGCGCGGGCAGGCCGGTGTAGCCCGGCTCGGGCTCGGGTTCGCCGCCGTGGATCGAGTTGATGTTGAGTGTGGATTGCCGCGCCCCCTCGGGCGTCACCGGCATGGCGGTGGTGCGACGGGCCAGCAGCGGATAGAGCCGCTCCTCGATCTCGGCCAGAAGCGCGCCCATGTGCCGGATCGCGCTGTCGCCCAGGAAGGGCATCGAGCCATGGGCGATGCGCCCCTGCGTCTCGACCTCGGCCCACCAGACGCCGCGATGGCCGAGACAGATCCGGTCCTTGTGCAAGGGCTCGGGGATCAGCACATGCTGGACATGCGCGAAACGACCCTGCCCGGCCAGATAGGCCACCCCGCCGAAGCCGCCCGACTCCTCGTCGGCGGTGGCCGAGATCTCGATGCTGCCGGCGAAATCCGGGCAGACGGCGAGGAAGGCCTCGGCCGCGATCACCGAGGCCGCGAGGCCGCCCTTCATGTCGCAGGCACCGCGACCGTAGAGCCGGTCGCCCTCGACCTCGGCCCCGAACGGGTCGCGCGTCCAGCCATGGCCCACTTCGACCACGTCGTGATGCGAGTTGAAATGCACGCAGTCGCCGTCCCGCGCGCCCTTCCGCCGCGCGATCAGGTTCCAGCGCGGGTAGGCCTCGCAATCGCCGGGCGCACCATGGGCCCGCACCAGCTCGACCTCGAAGCGCGGCGCGAGGCGGGCCGCGAGCATGTCGCAGAGGGCGCGGTAGTTCCGCCCTGGCGGGTTCAGCGTGGGAATGCGCACGAGATCCTGCGTCAGCGCCACCAGATCGGCGCGGCGGGCCTCGACTTCGGCGATCAGGCGGCGGTCATCCATCCCGCCAGACTGCCCCGACCGGGCCCCGAGGGCAACAGCGCGGCCATGTGCCCGATACCGCGACTTTGCGTCCTGCGCTAGAACGGCGCAACGGTCCCCCGGGACCGCCATCGGAAGGGAGACCGCAAGAATGATCCTCGGATTTCTGAAACTTGCACTCGTGGGCTTCGTGCTGCTCACGATCCTCTATGTGCTCATCCGGATCTACGCCCGGTCCCTCCGCCGCGAGGCGCTGGAGAACGAATATGACGAAGGCCATGGCGACGGCCCGCGCGACGCCTATATCGAAGCGGGCATGAGGGATTACGAGCACAGCCTGCGCAAGAAGCTCATCCTGCTCGTGTATATCGTGCCGGCCATCGTCTTTGCGGCCGTGTTCTGGACCTTGAATAACCCGTGAGGTAGTGATGCGTTATCTGAAGTGGACGGTTCTGGCGGTTGCGGCGCTTCTGGTGGTGTCCTTCCTGCACTACACCCTGCCCCGTCATGACGTGGTGCGGATCGTGGGCACCAACACGCAGCGGATGGATCTGGGCGAGAACACCTTCTTCTTCGCCTCGCCCGATGCGGGGACGAACACCGCCACGGCAGGCAACCGCGACATCAAGTTCATCAACGCCGTGCGCCCGAACGGCAAGACCATCGTCTATCGCAATGAGGACACCGGCTGGGGCTGGCCGCCTTACTTCAAGGTGAACAGCTTCGACATCCAGGCGAAGGCGACCGACCTCACCTCGACCGAGGCCGCACCGAAATGGGTGGTGGTCACCCGCTACGGCTGGCGCAACCAGCTGTTCACCATCTTCCCGAACGCGGTGAAGCTGCGCGAGGTCGCAAGCCCCGAGGTCACCGTGATCCCGTGGTTCAACATCTTCTTCTTCGTGGCGCTGGGCGGGCTCGCCATCCTCGCCCGCGGCATGTGGATGCAGTTCCGCGAGCGCACCATCGACCCGGCCCTCGAGGACATGGGCGACGCCTGGGACCGCGAGTCGGGGCTGGCCCGCAAGCGCACCCGCACCAGCGTGGGCCGCTTCAAGGCCTGGATGCGCTCGCTGCGGAGTTGACCGCGGCAGCGGAACGTGCCGCCCCGTCCCGGTCATCCCCGCCGGGCGGATCCCAAAGAGAAAGGCGCCGGAGTCCCTGCGGACTCCGGCGCCTTTCTCTGCGCTTGGGGCTTCAGCCGCGGAGCGTGGCCCCGGTCGCCTTCGCCACCTTCTCGACGATCTTCGCCGACACGGCCTCAATGTCCTTGTCGGTCAGCGTCCGGTCCGTCGGCTGCAGCCGCACCGTCAGCGCGAGCGATTTCTTGCCCGCCCCCATCTGCGCTTCGGCCTTCTCGCCCGAGAACTGGTCGAACACCCGCACGCTCTCGATCAGCGCCTTGTCCGCACCCTGAGCCGCATTCACCAGCGTCAGCGCCTCGACCGAGGCATCCACCACGAAGGCGAAGTCGCGCTCGACCGCCTGCAGGTCCGACAGTTTCAGCGCGGGCCGCGTGGGCGTCTTGACCTTCGGCAGCGGGACATTGGCCACGAGGATCGTGAAGGCCACCGCGGGCCCCTTCACATCCATCTCGCGCAGGATCTTCGGATGGACCTCGCCGAAGGTCGCGAGCAGGTTCGGCCCGAGGCCCACGGCGCCCGAGCGGCCGGGATGCCACCAGCCAGGCACCTTGCGGCTGACCTGCATCTTGGCCGGAGCACCCACGGCAGCCAGCACCGCCTCGGCATCGGCCTTGGCGTCATAGACATCGACCGGACGGCGCGAGCCGAACGGATCCCGCGGCGCCGACGCCCCCACCAGAAGGCCCGTCGCCTGCAGCTGCTGCTCGCCCGGCTCGCCGCCCGCAAAGACCGGCCCGATCTCGCAGAGCGCCACGTCGGCGAAGCCGCGCGCCTGGTTGCGGGCCGCTGCGCGCAGCAGGCCCGGCAGCAGGTCGGGGCGCAGGTGGGTCATCTCGGAGGAGATCGGGTTCTCGACCCGCACCGCCTCGGAGCCGCCGCCGAAGAGCTTCGCCGACGCTTCGTCGATGAAGCTGTAGGTCACGCATTCATTGTAGCCGAGCGCCGCCAGCGTCCGCCGCGCGGCCTGCTCGCGCACCTGCAGGGGCGTCAGGATCGGCTTCGGCACGCCCGCCTGCGCGCGGGGCAGGGGCTTGCCCTGCAGCTTCGTCAGCGAGGCCACGCGGGCGATCTCTTCCACCAGATCCGCCTCGCCCTGCACGTCCGGCCGCCAGGAGGGCGGCACCGCCATCTCTCCCTCGAGCGTGAAGCCCAGCGCCTCGAGCGTCGCGCGCTGCTCGGCCTCCGGGATCTCCATGCCGACGAGGCTCACCACGCGCTTGGGATCGAAGCGGTAGGCGCGCGACGTGTCCGGCACGGCGCCATCGGTCACCACTTCCGAGGCCTCGCCGCCGCAGAGATCGAGGATCATCCGGGTGGCCAGCTCCAGCCCCGGCAGGGTGAAGGCCGGATCCGCGCCGCGCTCGAAGCGGTAGCGCGCATCCGAAACGATCTTCAGCGCGCGCCCCGTGGCGGCAATGGTGATCGGATCCCAGTAGGCGCTCTCGAGGAAGACGTCGGTCGTCTCCTCGGTGCAGCCCGACAGCTCGCCGCCCATGATGCCCGCGAGCGACTCCGGCTGCGCATCGTCGGAGATCAGCATCTGGCCCGGCCGCAGCTTGTAGGTCTTGCCGTCGAGGGCCAGCAGCTCCTCGCCGCCCTCTGCGGCATGGACGCGCAGGCCGCCCGTGATCTTCGCCACGTCGAAGACATGGAGCGGCCGGTTCAGCCCGATGGTGAAATAGTTGGTGATGTCCACCAGCGTGGAAATCGGCCGCAGCCCCACCGCGCGCAGCCGCGCCTGCAGCCAGGCGGGCGAGGGGCCGTTCTTCACGCCGCGGATGGTGCGGCCGGCGAAGAACGGGCAGCCCTTCTCCTTCAGCGCCGCCTCGATCGTCACCGAAACCGGCGAAGGGAAGAGGCCCGGCACCGGCTCGACGGGCAGGGGCTTCAGCCGGCCGAGGCCGCGGGCCGCCAGATCGCGCGCAAGGCCGCGCACGCCGAGACCGTCGGGACGGTTCGGCGTGATCTTCACCTCGATCGTCGGGTCGTTCACGCCCTTGTAGTCGATGAAGCGCATCCCCATCGGCGCATCCTCGGGCAGGTCGATGATCCCGTCGTGATCGTCCGACAGCATCAGCTCGCGCTCCGAGCAGAGCATCCCGTTCGATTCGACGCCGCGGATCACGCCGGGCTTGAGATCGACGCCGGTGCCGGGGACATGGGTGCCCACCGGGGCGAAGACCCCCACGAGGCCGGTGCGGGCATTGGGCGCGCCGCAGACCACCTGCACCTCCTCGGAGGGCGCGTCGGGGCCGTTGGGCCAGGTCGCCACGCGGCAGAGCCGCAGCCGGTCCGCATTCGGATGCGGCTGGGCCTCGATCACGCGGCAGATGCGGAAGGCGCCCAGCACCTTGGCCGGATCCTCCACCCCCTCGACCTCATGGCCGAGGTCGGTCAGCGCGGTCACGATCTCGTCGAGCGGGGCCTCGGTCTCGAGGTGATCCTTCAGCCAGGACAGGGTGAATTTCATCGGGCGCCCCTCGGAATTGTTGCGGTTCGGGCCTTAGCGCAAACGGGCGGCAAGGGAAAGGCCGCGGCGCTTGCGCGGGCCGCGGCCGTCAACCCTTTCTCCAGCTTTTCGGGCGAGGCTGAGGCATGAACCTCGATCTCATCCCCCGGGCGGGCCGCAGCCTCTTCCTGCTTGTGCGGCTCTGCCTTCTCGCGGCCTTCATAGCGCCGCTCGGACTGACCTTCGTCGCCTCGGGCGAAGCCGTCCAGATCACGCCGCCTCCGCCTCCGGCGGGTGCGGTCACGCCTCGGCCGGTGCGGCCGCGGCCCTGTCCCTGGCGGACGGGGCCTCCTCCCATGGCGCCCTGAGGCAGGGGGTGGCGCTCCGGGCGCGGACGCCCGGAGCCGCGGCTCAGAAGCCGAACTTCGGCAGCGACAGGGCGGGCAGGCTCAGCTCGGGCAGCGAGAGGCGCGGCAGCGTCAGCTCCGGCAGCTGCGCGCGGACCGCGGCCCAGTCGATGTAGGTGGAGAGATAGCCCACCGTCAGCAGCGCGAGCACCATGAGCATCAGGCGGAAGCCCTGCGCCGAGAAGCGGAAGGCCAGCTCCTTGCGGTAGAGATCTTCGATCAGCTGGTCCTGCAGCCGCCGCGCGGCGGTGGCATCGTCGGCGGCATTCGTCAGCACGCGATGCGCCGCGATCTGATCCACCTGCGACAGGCCGAAGCCCAGCCGCAGCACGAAGGGCAGGCAGCAGACGGCGAGCCCGATCAGCAGCAGCCGGCCCGGCTGCCAGGTCGGGATCGAAAAGGCGAGCACGAGCTCCGCCCCGAGCAGCACGGCCCAGAGGGCCACCAGCGTCGCGCTGCGCACCTCGACCTTGCGGAGGAAGGACTGCAGCACCTCCTGCGCTTCCGGGCTGCGCTCGGTGACATTGCCGGCCGCATTGGCCTGAAGCTGGCCGTAGAGCTGGAACCGCTTCCGCCACATCGGATAGAGCCTTGCGGCCGGATATTCGGGATAGCGGAACTGACGGCGCAGCTCGAGATAGTAGACCGCGGCGAAATACCAGACGACGAGGGTCGCCGCGATGACGTTCTGGATGGTGACGATGTTGTGCACGCTAACCATGACCGGACCCTTTACCAAGATCCGGTCAAGGTATCAGCGCGAGAGGCCCCCGGCCAGATCGGGCATGTCCAGAGCGGCAAAGCCATAGTGACGCAGCCAGCGCAGGTCGCTCTCGAAGAAGGCGCGCAGATCCGGGATGCCGTATTTCAGCATGGCGATCCGGTCGATCCCCATGCCGAAGGCAAAGCCCTGCCACTCGTCGGGGTTCACGCCGGCCGCGGCCAGCACCTTCGGATGCACCATGCCCGAGCCGAGAATCTCGAGCCAGCTGTCGCCCTCGCCGATCCTGAGCTGGCCCCCCTCCCACGAGCAGCGGATATCGACCTCGGCCGAAGGCTCGGTGAAGGGGAAGTGCGAGGCGCGGAAGCGCAGCTCCACCGAGGGCACCTCGAAGAAGGCGCGGCAGAATTCCTCGAGCACCCATTTGAGGTTGGCCATCGAGATGTCGCGGTCGATGGCCAGACCCTCGACCTGATGGAACATGGGCGTGTGGGTCTGGTCCATGTCCATGCGATAGACACGGCCGGGCGCGATCACGCGGATCGGCGCGCCCTGCGCCTGCATGGCCCGGATCTGCACCGGCGAGGTATGGGTGCGCAGGACGTGCGGCGGGCGGTTGTCGCCCTCGGCGCGCGCCATGAAGAAGGTATCGTGCTCCTGCCGGGCCGGATGCTCGGGCGGGATGTTCAGCGCGTCGAAGTTGAACCAGTCGCTCTCGACCTGCGGGCCTTCCGCCACGGCGAAGCCCATGTCGGCGAAGATCGCGGTCAGTTCGGCCATGACCTGGCTCACCGGATGGATGGTGCCCGCCCGCCGCGGCCGGCCGGGCAGCGTCACGTCGAGCCATTCGGTCTTCAGCCGTGCATCGAGCGCCGCATCGGCCAGCCCCTGCTTGCGGGCGCGCAGGCTCGCGTCGATCTCGTCGCGCAGCCGGTTCAGCGCGGCGCCGGTGGTCTGGCGCTCCTCGGGCGACATCTGGCCCAGTTCGCGCATCTTCAGGCTGATCTCGCCCTTCTTGCCTAGGGCGGCCAGACGCACCTCCTCGAGCGCGGCCTCGTCGGCGGCGCTGGCGATGGCCTCGATATATTTGCCTCTGAGCGTGTCGAGCGCGGTCATGTCAGCCTCCGATGCAGGTGAGCGGGTGCTACCGGCAGAGGGCCGCTTTGTCCAGAGCGCCGCCGCCCGGCGCAGCCATGCGGCCGGGCGGGCAGGGGCTGCCCGAAGGAAAGCGCGCCTGCCTCGGCGGGGGAGGCCCGGCGGTCTCTGGCCCCCGGACATGAGAAGGCCCCGCCACCCGGAAGGGTGCGGGGCCTGCCCTGAAGCGGTCGGAGACCTCAGGCCAGCGCGGCCTTGGCTTGCGCGGCGATCGCGTTGAAGGCTTCCGGCTCGTGCACGGCGAGATCGGCCAGCACCTTGCGGTCCACCTCGATGCCGGCTTTCGACAGGCCGTTGATGAAGCGCGAGTAGGTCATCTCGATGTCGAACAGCCGGACGGCCGCGTTGATCCGCTGGATCCAGAGCGCGCGGAAGTTGCGCTTGCGGGCCTTGCGGTCGCGGGTCGCATACTGGTTGGCCTTGTCGACGGCCTGGGTCGCGGTGCGGAAGTTCGTGGAGCGGGCGGCGTAGTAGCCCTTCGCCTGCTTGATGACCTTGCGGTGGCGGGCGTGCGTGACCTTGCCGGACTTGACGCGGGACATGTGAAGCTCTCCTTACCGGTCGTAGGGCATGTATTTCTTGACGATCTTCGCGTCCGCGTCGGACAGGATCATGGTCCCGGTCACGTCGCGGATGAACTTCGTCGAGCGTTTGATCATGCCGTGGCGCTTGCCGGCGGGGCCGGCCTTCACCTTGCCGGTGGCGGTGAAGCTGAAGCGCTTCTTCGCCGCGGACTTGGTCTTCATCTTGGGCATTTCCATCTCCTCTTGCGAGTGGGTCAAGCACGACTCGGCATGCCTCTCCGGCCGGCCGTGCGGGTTTGAAGGCCGCTCCCATAGCGGGGAGCGGCCCGGGGTGCAAGCGGAAAGCCTATTCCGGATCGCCGCTGTAGATCAGCCGCTCGTCGCAGGGGGCGACGCGCAGGATGTTCGTGGTGCCGCGCACGTTGAAGGGCACGCCCGCGACCACGGCGATCTGCTCGTGCTCCTGCGCGAACCCGTCGGACAGAGCCGCACGCGCGGCGCAGATGACGGCGCCCTTGAACCGCTCCTGCGGCGCGGTGACGACGCAGTGCGTCCCCCAGGTGAGCGAGAGACGCCGCGCGGTCTCGACCAGCGGCGTCAGCGCGAGGATCGGCACGCGCGGCCGCTCGCGCGCCACCAGCGAGACGGTCTTGCCGGTCTGGGTGAAGCAGCAGATGGCCTTGATCGGCGTCGTCTCGGCGATCTCGCGCGCGGCCGCCACGATGGCATCGGCGACCGAGGCGCGCTTGGCGGCACGCGAGGCCTCGATGATGTCGCGGTAGACCGGGTCGCCCTCGACCGAGATGGCGGTGTTGTTCATCGTCATCACGGCTTCGATCGGATAGGAGCCCGCGGCGGATTCGGCCGAGAGCATGACCGCGTCGGCGCCCTCGTAGATGGCCGTCGCCACGTCCGAGACCTCGGCGCGGGTGGGCATGGGCGAGTCGATCATCGACTCGAGCATCTGGGTGGCCACGATCACGGGTTTCGCCGCCGCGCGGGCGCCGCGCACGAGGCGCTTCTGGATCGGCGGCACCGCCTGGACGGGCAGTTCGACCCCGAGGTCGCCGCGCGCCACCATGATCCCGTCGGAGACGGCGAGGATCGCGTCATAGGCCTTCACGGCCGCGGGCTTCTCGATCTTCGACAGGATCGCCGCCCGGCCGCGGGCGAGGCTGCGCGCCTCTTCCACATCCTCGGGGCGCTGCACGAAGGAGAGGGCGAGCCAGTCCACGCCCAGCTCGCAGACGAATTCGAGGTCGCGGCGGTCCTTCTCGGACAGGGCGGCGAGGGGCAGCACCACGTCGGGCACGTTCACGCCCTTGCGGTTCGAGATCGTGCCGCCCACCGTCACGATGCAGTCGGCGAAGTCCGGGCCGCAGGCGGCCACCTCGAGGCGGATCTTGCCGTCGTTGACGAGGAGCGACGATCCCGGCTCGAGCGCCGCGAAGATCTCGGGATGGGGCAGGTTCACGCGCTCGGCGGTGCCCGGCGCGGGGTCGAGGTCGAGCCGGAAGCGGCCGCGCTCGATCAGCTCCTCGGAGCCGTTGGCGAAGGTGCCGACGCGGAGCTTCGGCCCCTGCAGGTCGGCGAGGATGCAGACCGGAGTCCCGGTGTCGGCCTCGATCTGGCGCAGCATCTGGTGGCGCACCCGGATGTCGTCATGCGATCCGTGGCTCATGTTGAGCCGGAACACGTCCGCACCCGCTTCGAACAGCGCGCGGATGGTGGCGTAGTCGTTGGAGGCCGGCCCCAGGGTGGCCACGATCTTTACATTGCGAAGGCGTCTCATCCTGCCTCGTTTCCTTGTCGTTCCATCGATGTCGTGGTGGGCCGGTCCCTCTATGGCCCAAAGCCCGCGGCACGGCAACTGGCGCTTTTCTTCGATGCGTCCTAAACCGGACCCCTGACAGGGATGTGACGGAGACCCGGATGACCGCCTTCGAGATCGAGGGAGCGGACCGCCCCTCGCGCTGGCTCGTGACCTGCGACCATGCCTCCAACCGGGTGCCGCCCGAGGTGGCGGACGGCGATCTGGGCCTGCCTGCGGCCGAGATGGGCCGCCACATCGCCTATGACGTGGGGGCTGCGGGGCTGGCGCGGGTGCTGGCGGAGCGGCTCGACGGGCCCTGCGTGCTCTCGACCTTCTCGCGGCTGGTGATCGATCCGAACCGGGGCGAGAAAGACCCTACGCTGGTGATGCGGCTCTATGACGGCACGATCATTCCGGCGAACCGGCATGTCGATGCGGCCGAGGTGGAGCGGCGGCTCGGGACGCTCTACCGGCCCTATCACGCGGCGCTGGCGCGGCTGGCGGCGCGGCGGGCCGATACGGTGATCGTGGCGATCCATTCCTTCACGCCGCAGCTGCAGGGACGCGCCCCGCGACCCTGGCATGTGGGCATCCTCCATTCGCCGCTGAACGACCGCTTCAGCCGGGCGCTGATCGCGCGGCTTCAGGCCGAGCCCGATCTCTGCGTGGGCGACAACCAGCCCTACCTCGGTCATCTGCCGGGGGATTCCATCGACCGACATGCGCTGCAGCGCGACCGGCTGAACACGCTGATCGAGCTGCGCCACGATCTGATCCGCGAGGAGGGGCAGCAGAGGGCCTGGGCCGAGCGTCTCGCGCCGATCCTTGAGGAGGTGCTGGCGGTGCTGCCGGACTGAGCCCCGGGCCTGCCCGGCGCTGCCCGTCAGGGCGCATGGCACGGCAGCGGAGCCCCGCGCGACTGAGCGAAAGGTCGTGTCGCGAGGGCTTCTGGGGCGAAGGGCAGGTTGCCGGCCGGGCCCCGGTGGCACCCGGCTCGGACGCTCCGGTGCGGGCGCGGTTGGTGCGAGGGCCTGAGGTTCCTGCGGGACGGCACTCAGGAAAGAAAAAAGGGCGGCCCTGCGGCCGCCCGTTTCCTCCGGGAAGGGATGCCTCAGACGGCGGCCTTCAGGCTTTCGTCGAGGTAGATCTCGCGCAGGCGGGCGGCGACGGGGCCGGGGGCGCCGGTGCCCACCGCCTTGCCGTCGATCTCGATCACCGGCATCACGAAGGCCGAGGCCGAGGTGAAGAAGGCCTCGTCGGCGCCCTGCGCTTCCTCGATGGTGAAGGGGCGCTCTTCGACCTCCATCTGCGCTTCGCGGGCAAAGCGGACGACGGCCGCGCGGGTGATGCCGTGCAGGATGTCGTTCGAGAGGTCGCGGGTGATGATCTTGCCGCCCTTCACGATATAGGCGTTGTTCGAGGTGCCCTCGGTCACGAGCCCGTCCTCGACGAACCAGGCATCGTCCACATGCGCCTTCTTGGCCGCCATCTTGGCCATGGACGGATAGAGGAGCTGCACCGTCTTGATGTCGCGCCGGCCCCAGCGGATGTCCGGGATCGAGATGACCTTGATGCCGACCTTGGCCGTGGGATTGGCGGCAAGGCCCGGCTTGGCCTGCGTGAAGAGGACGACCGTGGGCTTCGTATCCGCGGGCGGGAAGGCGAAGTCGCGGTCGCCCGGATTGCCGCGGGTGATCTGGAGATAGATCAGCCCCTCGTCGATCCCGTTCCGCCGGACCAGTTCGCGGTGCACCTCGAGGAGGTCGTCGGCGGTCATCGGCGCGGTCATCTCGAGTTCGGCGAGCGACCGCTCGAGCCGCGCCGCATGGCCCGGGAAGTCGATCAGCTTGCCGCCGAGGACGGATGTCACCTCATAGACCCCGTCGGCCATGAGAAAGCCCCGGTCGAAGATCGAGACGGTGGCTTCTTCCTCGGGGAGATATTCCCCGTTCACATAGACGGTGCGGCTCATGTTCAACCCCAGAGTTCGGCGGATGGAGGATGGATGCCGGCCTCGTCGAAGACGAGCGGCTGCTCGCGGTCTTCGGCCAGAAGCAGGGGTCCGTCAAGGTCGACATAAGCCGCACCCTGCGCGACGAGCGTCGCGGGCGCCATAGCGAGCGAGCTGCCCACCATGCAGCCCACCATCAACCCATAGCCCTCCGCCAGCGCGGCCTCGCGCAGCGCCAGCGCCTCGGTCAGCCCGCCGGTCTTGTCGAGCTTGATGTTGACGACGTCGTACTTGCCCTTCAGCGCGGGCAGCGAGTGCCGGTCGTGGCAGGCCTCGTCGGCGCAGACCGGCAGCGGGCGGGCGATCTCGGCCAGAAGCTCGTCCTGCCCCGCAGGCAGCGGCTGCTCGACCAGCGCCACGCCGAGGCGCAGCAGATGCGGCGCAAGCTCGGTGTAGATGTCGGCCGTCCAGCCCTCGTTCGCATCGACGATGATGCGCGTGTCGGGCGCGCCCGCGCGGACGGCCTCGAGCCGGGCCATGTCGTCGGGCGTGCCGAGCTTGATCTTGAGCAGCGGCCGGTGCGCGTTGCGGGCTGCGGCCGCGCGCATCTTCTCGGGCGCGTCGAGAGAGAGGGTGAAGGCCGTGACCTGCGGCTGCGGCGCGGGCAGGCCCAGAAGCTGCCAGACGCGCTTGCCGCTGTCCTTGGCCTCGAGATCCCAGAGCGCGCAATCGACCGCGTTCCGCGCGGCGCCCGCGGGCAGCAGGGTCTGGAGATCGGCGCGGGTCAGGTTCTCGGGCAGGGTGGCGATCTGGTCGGCCACGCTCTCCAGCGTCTCGCCGTAGCGCGCATAGGGGACGCATTCGCCCCGCCCGCTGAGGCCCTCGCGCGTCACCGTCACGGTGAGCACCCGCGATTCGGTGCGCGAGCCGCGCGAGATGGTGAAGACTTCGGCGAGCCGGAAGCTCTCGGGGGTGACGGTGATCATGGCGGCTCCTCCGGCCTTGGGTGTCGGGGCTGCGGGCGCGCCCGCAGGAGGGGGCGCTGCAACCGGGCCGGGCGGGCCCGGCCGGGTCGCAGCGCCGGGAGGGCGGAGGTTACACGGCCATCAGCGCATCGACCAGACGGCCGGCGCCATGGCGGAAGGGATCGACCGTCGGCAGGCCGGTGCGGGCCTCGACCTCGGCGCAATAGGCCAGCGCCTCCTCGTCCGACAGCGCCTGGGTGTTGATCGAGCAGCCCACGGCCACGCAGGCGGGATTGGCCACCCGCGCCATGGCCAGCGCCGCATCGCGCACCTGCTCGATGGACGGCAGCTTGTAGTCGGGCAGGCCGCGCATGTGGCTGCGGGTGGGCTCGTGGCAGATCACCAGCGCATCGGGCTGCCCGCCATGGATCAGCGCGAGCGTGACGCCCGAATAGCTGACATGGAACAGCGAGCCCTGGCCCTCGATCAGGTCCCAGTGGTCGGCATCGTTGTCGGGCGTGAGATGTTCGATCGAGCCCGCCATGAAATCCGCGATCACCGCATCGAGCGGCACGCCGTCGCCGGTGATGAGGATGCCGGTCTGGCCCGTGGCGCGGAAGCTGCTCTTCAGCCCGCGCTCCCGCATCTCGCGGTCGACGCAGAGCGCGGTATACATCTTGCCGATGGAGCAGTCGGTGCCCACGGCCAGCATCCGCTTGCCGGTACGCTTGCGGCCGTTGGCGATCGGATAGTCGACCGTCGGCACCCGCACGTCATGCAGCGTCCGCCCGGTGGCGCGGGCGACGGCGGCGAGATCCTCCTCGTCGCGCAGAAGGTTGTGCAGGCCCGAGGCGAGATCGAACCCTTCCTCGAGCGCCGAGATCAGCACCTTCTTCCAGGCCTGCGAGATCACGCCGCCGCGGTTGGCCACGCCGATCACCAGCGTCTTGCAGCCGGCGGCCTTCGCTTCGGCCAGCGTCATGTCGGGCAGGCCCATGTCGGCCTTGCACCCTTCCATCCGGAACTGGCCCACCGCAAATTCGGGGCGCCAGTCCTTGATGCCCTGCGCCACCTTGGCAGCCAGAGCGTCCGGCGCATCGCCGAGGAAGAGCAGGTAGGGAGTCTCGATCATGGGGAAGTTCCTTCAAGTGATCCCTGCATCATGCGCGGCAATCTAGGGAATTGCATCGCAATCCCTGCGCGCTTCCGGGTGCCTTCCGCAATTATCTTCGCAGTCCCGGCCCGAACGCCGAAGAATTTTTCGCGCCGCCCACCTCTTGCGCAACCAATGACAAGCCGTAGCAAGTCATTCTGCACCTGCGAAAGACGCTTGCGCTCCGCTTCGCAATATTATACCGAATTCGGCCATAGAGATGAAACATCCTTGCCGAGAGACCGCATGAGCTTCCGTCTTCAGCCCGCGCCGCCCGCCCGTCCGAACCGCTGCCAGCTGTTCGGCCCCGGCTCCCGGCCCGCGCTGTTCGAGAAGATGGCAGCCTCGGCGGCGGATGTGATCAACCTCGATCTCGAGGATTCGGTCGCGCCCGGCGACAAGGCGCAGGCCCGCGCGAACATCATCGAGGCGATCAACGGGCTCGACTGGGGCCGCAAGTATCTCTCGGTCCGCATCAACGGTCTGGATACGCCCTTCTGGTATCGCGATGTCGTGGACCTGCTGGAACAGGCGGGGGACCGGCTCGACCAGATCATGATCCCCAAGGTCGGCTGCGCGGCGGATGTCTATGCGGTCGATGCGCTGGTCACGGCCATCGAGCGCGCCAAGGGCCGCACCAAGCCCCTGAGCTTCGAGGTCATCATCGAATCGGCTGCGGGTATTGCCCATGTCGAGGAAATCGCGGCCTCCTCGCCGCGCCTGCAGGCCATGAGCCTCGGGGCCGCCGATTTCGCGGCCTCGATGGGGATGCAGACGACAGGTATCGGTGGCACGCAGGAAAACTACTACATGTTGCATGACGGGCAGAAGCACTGGTCTGACCCGTGGCACTGGGCGCAGGCGGCCATCGTGGCGGCCTGCCGGACCCACGGGATCCTGCCCGTGGACGGCCCGTTCGGCGATTTTTCCGACGATGAGGGTTTCCGCGCGCAGGCCCGTCGCTCGGCCACTCTGGGGATGGTGGGTAAATGGGCCATACATCCCAAACAGGTGGCCCTCGCGAACGAAGTCTTCACCCCCTCCGAGACGGCCGTGACCGAAGCCCGCGAGATCCTCGCGGCGATGGATGCGGCCAAGGCGCGGGGCGAGGGCGCCACGGTCTACAAGGGAAGACTTGTTGACATCGCGTCCATCAAACAGGCAGAAGTGATCGTAAGGCAGGCAGAAATGATCTCTGCCTGAGTCATACCGGAGCTGCGGTAAGTTGGGAGGCAAGCCGCAGCAAATCGGGAGGACGCGCGCCCCGGACCCAGGTCCGGGGCGTTGCTGTGTTCAAAGCAGCGGCACGCAGATCTCGGTCACCAGCTGGTCGGACGGCGTCTCCATGGCCGCGTTGCGGTAGATCTCGATCAGCGGACCTTCGGCCTGGATCTCGCGCGCCTCCGGCAGCCAGTGGGAAAAGAAGTAGCGGTAGGCGCGGGCCAGCCCGCTGTAGGGGCCGGTGTAGTGCAGGACGGCGTGCCGGCCGCCGGCCAGTCGCAGCTCCTCGAGGGGGGGCGCGATCTCCATCCCCTCCGGTGCGTCGATGCCCGCGTGGCTGTGCAGCGCGCCCGGAGGCGCGAGCAGGGGGTTATCCCAGTAGACGCCGATCATGCAGCCCGCCTGCGACAGCAGGCTGCGCTCCTCGAGGATCTGGCAGATCTGGCCGAAGGTGGCGCCGATCTCCTCGAAAGAGCCCGTATGGCGCAGGGCAGCGAGGCGGCGCGGGGATGTCTCGCGAATATGCACGGGGAACATGGCCATGGCTCCTCAACTCATCGGACAATGATCCGATAGTGCGCCATTCTTCCTCCGGCGCTCGTGTGGCATCTTGACCGGACCCCGCCGCCGCACTGGCCGCTGCGGCACTCTTCCGCGGGGGGGCGACCGTCCGGTGCGACGGTGCGGCCCGGTCGTCATGTTGCATTTGCGCGCGCCCGGTTGCATATACCGGGCCGGTCCGCACGGAGTGTCCGCGATGAACTATCTCGAATTCGAAAAGCCGCTGTCCGAGATCGAGGGCAAGGCCGAGGAGTTGCGCGCGCTCGCGCGGGGCAACAGGGAGATGGACGTCGAGAAGGAAGCGTCGGCGCTCGACAAGAAGGCCGAGACGCTGCTGAAGGATCTCTACAAGGACCTGACCCCCTGGCGGAAATGCCAGGTGGCGCGCCATCCAGACCGCCCGCACTGCAAGGACTATATCGAGGGCCTCTTCACCGAATATACGCCGCTCGCGGGCGACCGGAACTTCGCCGACGACCATGCGATCATGGGCGGGCTCGCGCGGTTCAACGACAATCCGGTGGTGGTGATCGGGCAGGAGAAGGGCCACGACACCAAGACCCGGATCGAGCGCAACTTCGGCATGGCCCGGCCCGAGGGCTATCGCAAGGCCATCCGGCTGATGGAGATGGCGCACCGCTTCCGCCTTCCGGTCATCACGCTCGTGGACACGCCCGGCGCCTATCCCGGCAAGGGTGCGGAAGAGCGCGGCCAGGCCGAGGCCATCGCGCGCGCCACGCAGAAATGTCTCGAGATCGGCGTGCCGCTGGTGGCGGTGGTGATCGGCGAGGGCGGCTCGGGCGGGGCGGTGGCGCTGGCCACGGCGAACCGGATCGCCATGCTCGAACATTCCGTCTATTCGGTGATCTCGCCCGAGGGCTGCGCCTCGATCCTGTGGAAGGATGCCGAGAAGATGCGCGAAGCCGCCGAGGCCCTGCGGCTGACGGCGCAGGATCTCCACAAGCTCGGCGTGATCGACCGGATCATCAAGGAGCCGCTCGGCGGGGCGCAGCGCGGACGCCGCGAGACGGTCGACGCCGTGGGCAAGGCCATCGAGATGATGCTGAAGGAGCTGGTGGGCCGCAAGCCCGAGTGGCTCGTGAAGGATCGGCGCAACAAGTTCCTCGACATGGGCTCGAAGGGTCTCGCGGCGTGACGCCCTGGCTCCTCGTGCTGGTGGCCGGTCTCATGGAGACCGGCTGGGCGCTGGGCCTGAAATATTCCGACGGATTCACCCGCCCGGTGCCGAGCGTTCTCACGCTCGTGGGCGCTGTGGCAAGTTTCTGGCTGCTGAGCCTCGCCATGAAGAGCCTGCCCGTCGGCACCGCCTATGCGGTGTGGGTGGGCATCGGCGCGGTGGGGACGGCGCTTCTCGCCATGGCGCTTTTCGGCGAGCCTGCCTCGCCCCTGCGGATCGCGGGCATCGGCCTGATCCTCGCGGGCATCATCGCGCTGAAGCTCGCCTGAGGTCCGCTGCCGGCCTCGACCATTCGAGGCAGTCGGTCGCGCGGCGGCAAGGTTCCCTCAATCTTCCCCTGCCAGCCTCCGCCCGAGCAGCGGAGGCCGGCATGTTCCTGAAGGCATGGCACGAGGGCAGGCTCACCGTTCGGTGGGTGCCGGAGGAGGAGCCCGCCACCGAGGGCCTCTTTCCCGATGAGGCCCGCATCCTGACCGCGGCAGGTCCCGCCCCCGTGGGCCGGATCGCGCCGGGCGACCGGATCTGGCGCCGTGAAGGCCGCCCGCTGCCGGTGCTGGGGATCGAGCGGCGGATGCTGCGGCCGGAACCTCTGGGCGATCCCCGCGGCTGGCCCGTGCGCCTTGCGCAGGAGGCGCTCGGCAGGGCCCTGCCTTTGCGGGCGCTTCTGCTTTCGCCGGGCCAGCGGGTCGCGCCGACAGGAGGGGCCTCGACCCCGGTCGCGGCGGTTGCGCTGGTGGACGGATGCCGCATTCTTCAGCGGCCCCCGGAGCGTGCTGTCCCGGTGACACGCCTCCTGCTGGCCGAAGCCGCGCTTGTGCAGGTGGAGAGCCTCCTTGTCATGGCGGCCCCGCGGCCCGCGCTTCTGGCCTCCGACCCGCTCTCCGAGGGGCGCCCGCGGGGCACGAGGCGCACCTCCGCCTCCGGCTGAGGGAGGATCGGCCGCTCACGCCACCGTCACGACCGGGTGAGGCCGAGGAACGGCTCCGCCCTCGTCCCGTTGGCGCGGCACAGTCAAGGGAGATACAGATGATCCGCCGCAGCCCGCTCGTCCTTCTGCTTCTGCCCGCCGGCGCCCTGGCCCAGCCGGTCGAGCAGGGGCCCGCCGCCACCGATTTCGAACCGGCCTTCGAGAACCAGACCCGTGCGCCGGCGCTGGAGGCAACCGGGGCCACGGTGGAGCCCTTCGTGGAGGGGCTCGAGCATCCCTGGGGCATCGCGGCCCTGCCGGACGGCGGCTGGCTCGTGACCGAGCGGCCCGGCCGGCTGCGGATGGTCTCGGAGGACGGAACGCTGTCCGATCCGATCGAGGGGCTGCCCGAGGTGGATGCCCGCAAGCAGGGCGGCCTTCTTGACGTGGCGGTGGGCCCCACCTTCGCCGAAGACCGGATGATCTACTGGACCTATGCCAAGGCGGTCGAGGGCGGCACCATCACCGCCGCGGCACGCGGCGTGCTGTCGGAGGACGGGGAGGAGGTGAGCGCGGTCCAGGACATCTTCCGGCAGGAGCCGCCCTCTCAGGCGCCGATGCACTACGGCTCGCGCATCCTGTTCGACGGCGAGGGCCATGCAATCATCACCACCGGGGAACATTCGATCGAGGCCGAACGCGAGCGGGCGCAGGATCTCGGCACCAGCTACGGCAAGGTGATCCGGGTGGCGCTGGACGGCGGGACGCCCGAGGACAATCCCTTCGCCGACGGCAAGGGCCTCGGCACCGTCTGGAGCTACGGCCACCGCAACATCCAGAGCGCGGCCTTCGACGCGGAGGGCCAGCTCTGGATCGTCGAGCACGGGCCCAAGGGCGGCGACGAGCTCAACCTGATCCAGCCGGGCGCGAACTACGGCTGGCCCGAGGTGAGCTACGGGGTGAATTACGACGGCTCGCCCGTGGGCACCGGAGAGCCCCGCGGCGAGGGCTTCACCGAGCCCACCTATTACTGGGATCCGGTCATCGCGCCGGGCGACATGACCTTTTACGAGGGCACGGCCTTCGAGGGCTGGCAGGGCGACCTGCTCGTGGGCTCGATGAAGCCCGGCGGTCTCGTCCGGCTGACGCTCGAGGAGGGCCGCGTGGCCGGAGAGGAGCGTCTGCTGGGCGACGTGGGCCGGGTCCGCGATGTCGAGGAGACCGCGGAGGGCCACCTTCTCCTGCTGATCGACGCGCCCGATGGCGGCATCCTGCGCGTCACGCCCGAGGCCGGCTGACAGCCCGGCCGGCAGCCTCGGGCCTCAGTCGAAGGTGCCCGAGGCGCGTCCGATCAGCATGAAGGCCCGCGCGGTGCGGGTCTCGGACATCTCGACGATCTCGGCATCGCTCGCCTGACCGGCGAAGTGCGAGACCGTCCGGTCGAAGGCCCGCAGGAAATGGTGCGAAGCATCGCGGAAGACCGCATCCTCGCGCATCTTGGCCGCGACCGAGGCGAGCGCCTCCTTGTCATGGATGCCGCCCAGATCCGAGATCGGCCGCCCGCGCTCGCCCTCGGCGAAGCGGCGCCAGATGTCGGGGCGCGCGCGATCCGGGGGAAGGTCCTCCATGAAGAGGCCGAGCTGGCTCAGGAGCGTCAGCACATCCTGCGCGGCGCGGATCAGCTTGGCCGAGGACGGATCCTCGAGCGCCCGGCGCAGGGCGCGAAAGCCCGCGCGATCCTCGGCGCTTTCGGGGAAGTTCATCGCCCTGACCAGATCGCCCACCGTCAGCGGCGCGCGCTGGCGCGGCCCGCCGAGCGCGAGCGCCGGCTGATCCTCGGGGGCGCGACCGGCAGGGGCGGGCTCGGCAGGCACCGCGAAGAGCTCGGCCAGCCGGGCCTCCGTCTGGTGCTGGGCCGCGGCCAGTTCCTCCACCCGCTTTTCCAGCGCCACGCGCGCGGCGCCGCCCTGCTGGCTCACGAGATGAGCCTTGCGCATCGCATCGACGGCCGAGGCCATGCGCTCGTTCTCGGCCTTCAGATGCCGGATGGTGCGCAGGAAAAGCACCATCGAGACCGTCAGCGTCAGCGGCAGCACCACGGCGAGGATCGCCATGACATGCGCGAAGATCCCGCCGTCGCCGCGGAAGATCAGATGGAGCGCGACCGACAGCGTCCAGAGCAGGCCGGCCCCGGCCACCCCGGCTTCGAGCGGCGACAGTGCGGCCAGACGCTCGCGGGCGTAGAACCCCAGATCGACGGACTTGTCCTGCGGCTCGGTCATGGCTTGCCCGTCAGACGAACCGGACCGAGACCACCTCGTATCCGCGCTCGCCGCCCGGCGTCTTGACCTCGATCGAGTCGCCTTCATCCTTGCCGATCAGCGCGCGCGCGAGCGGCGACTTGATGTTCAGAAGCCCCGCCTCGATGTCGGCCTCGGCTTCGCCCACGATCTGATAGGTGCGCTCCTCCTCGGTCTCCTCGTCGAGGATCGTGACCGTGGCGCCGAACTTGATCGAGCCCGAGAGCTTCGCCGGGTCGATCACCTCGGCCAGCGACAGGATCGCCTCGAGTTCCTTGATGCGGCCCTCGATGAAGCTCTGCTTCTCGCGCGCGGCATGATATTCGGCATTCTCCGACAGGTCGCCATGCTCGCGCGCCTCAGCGATGGAGCGGATGACGGCGGGACGCTCCACGGTCTTGAGCGTCTTGAGTTCGTCGTCGAGCGCGGTGAAGCCCGCGCGGGTCATCGGAATCTTGTCCATCTGCCTTCACCCAAAAAAACAGAAAGCCACGGCCCGGGCAGGGCCATGACCTTGAGCTTGTGTTCCCCTCACCTGATCCGATGGGACCGGCGAATGCAAGGGGGTCCGTGCCCTACGGCGGGGGGCCGCAAGGGCGCAGCATTTGTCGCGGCACGCGAGCGCGCGGAGCGCCGCGTCACGATTGACCTTGCGCCATGCATGTTGCAGGAACGACGGGATGTCTTAACAGCCCTTTCCAGCCGGGCCGACCAGGCCCGCCAGAGGACCGCCTGATGACCGAGCAGACTCCCCGCGAGCAGATGGAATATGATGTCGTCATCGTGGGGGCGGGGCCGTCGGGCCTGTCGGCGGCTATCCGGCTGAAACAGCTCGACCCGGATCTGTCGGTCGTGCTGCTCGAGAAGGGCTCCGAGGTGGGCGCGCATATCCTGTCGGGGGCGGTGCTCGATCCGGTGGGGCTGAACGCGCTGATCCCCGACTGGAAGGAGAAGGGCGCGCCGCTCAACACGCCGGTGACCGAGGATCACTTCTTCCTCCTCACGCCCGCCGGCCAGACCATGCTGCCCTCGTGGCCGGTGCCGAAGCTCATGGACAATCACGGCAACTATGTCGTGTCGATGGGCAATGTCTGCCGCTGGCTGGCCACGCAGGCCGAGGAGCTGGGCGTCGAGATCTTCCCGGGCATGGCCTGTTCCGAGCTCGTCTATGGCGAGAAGGGCGAGGTGCGCGGCGTGGTGGCGGGCGAGTTCGGCAAGAATGCCGACGGCACGCCGGGCCCGAACTACGAGCCGGGGATGGAGCTTCTGGGCAAGTATGTGCTGCTCGCCGAAGGCGTGCGCGGCTCGCTTTCCAAGCAGGTGATGGAGAAGTTCGACCTCCGCAAGGGCTACGGGCCGCAGAAATACGGCCTCGGCATGAAGGAGATCTGGGAGATCGACCCGGCCAAGCACAAGCCGGGCCGGATCTGGCACACAATGGGCTGGCCTCTGGGCAAGAATGCGGGCGGCGGATCGTTCATCTATCACGCCGAGAACAATCAGGTCTTCATCGGCCTCGTCGTCCACCTGAACTACGAGAACCCGCATCTCTATCCCTATCAGGAGTTCCAGCGCTTCAAGCATCACCCGATGGTGGCCGAGCTGCTGAAGGGCGGCAAGCGCGTGGCCTACGGTGCGCGGGCGATCTCGGAAGGGGGCTACCAGTCGCTGCCGAAGATGGTCTTCCCGGGCGGCGCCCTGCTCGGCTGCTCGGCGGGCATGGTCAACGTGCCGCGCATCAAGGGCAACCACAATGCCATGCTCTCGGGCAAGGCCGCGGCCGAGGCCGCCCATGCCGCGATCAAGGCCGGCCGGCAGTCGGACGAGCTGTCCGATTACGAGCAGTCGGTGCGCAAGGGGCCCATCGGGCAGGATCTCTGGAAGGTTCGCAACGTCAAGCCGATCTGGTCGCATCTCGGGCTCTATGCCTCGATGGCGCTGGGCGGGCTCGACATGTGGACGAACAGCCTGTTCAACTTCTCGTTCTTCGGCACGATGAAGCACCATCAGACCGATGCGGCCGACACCAAGCCCGCCCGGGACTTCGCGCCCATTGACTATCCCAAGCCCGATGGCGTCCTGTCCTTCGACCGGCTGACGAACGTGGCCTTCTCCTTCACGAACCACGAGGAGAGCCAGCCCGCGCATCTCAGGCTCAAGGATCCGACGATCCCGATCGCGGTCAACCTGCCTAAATATGCCGAGCCTGCGCAGCGCTACTGCCCGGCCGGGGTCTATGAGGTGGTGAGCGAGGCGGGACGCGATCCGCGCTTCGTCATCAACTTCCAGAACTGCGTCCACTGCAAGACCTGCGACATCAAGGATCCGAGCCAGAACATCGACTGGACCACGCCGCAGGGTGGGGACGGGCCGAACTATCCCAACATGTGAGCCTCTGACAATTGCGCGAGCGGCCCCCGGCCGTTCCCGCGTCCATTGCCTTGCCTTGCCGGCAAGTCTAGCGTGGCCGCAAAGCGGAGGCATATTTCCATGGCGAACATCCTGATGCGGCCGGTTCTGGCTCTGGCGCTCGCGGCGCTCCTGCCGGCGGCGGCCGGGGCGCAGCAGGAGGATGCGGGCGCCTATCTGGCCGCACGCGTGGCGGCGGCAGGCAGCGACTACCGCGCCGCGGCCGACTGGTTCGCCCGGGCTCTCGCCGCGGATCCCTCCAACACCAGCCTGATCGAGGGCGCGCTGATCTCGGACTTCTCGCTGGGCGAGATCGAGAAGGCGGTGCCGCTCGCCACGCGCCTCGCCGAGAGCGGCAACGGCGCGCAGGCCGCGGCGCTCGTCCTGCTCGCCGACCGGGCCAAGCGCGAGGAGTATCGGGCCATCCTGACGGCCGAGCCCACGGGCCTCGGCCCGCTGGTCGACCGGCTGTCCTTCGCCTGGGCGGCCTTCGGCGCGGGCCGGATGTCCGAGGCGCTCGAAGCCTTCGATCAGCTTGCCACCACGCAGGGGCTCGAGCCCTTTGGTCTCTATCACAAGGCGCTGGCGCTGGCCGCCGCGGGCGATTTCGAGGGTGCGGACGAGATCCTGTCGGGGCGAGACGGCAATGCGCTGCGCGTCATGCGCCGCGGCTCGATCGCGCACGCCCAGATCCTGAGCCAGCTCGACCGGAACGCAGATGCGGTGGCGATGCTGGAGGAGAGCTTCGGCACCGATGCCGATGCGGGGATCGACGCGCTGAAGGAACGGCTCGCGGCGGGCGAAACGCTGCCCTATGACGTGGCGCGCAACGCGACCGACGGGATGGCCGAGATCTTCTTCACGCTCGCGGGCGCGCTGAGCGGCGAGGTCGACGACGGCTCGACCCTGCTCTATGCCCGCACGGCCACCCACCTTCGCCCCGATCATACCGAGGCTCTGCTGCTCTCGGCGCAGATCCTCGACAATCAGGGCCAGCATCAGCTCGCCTCCGAGACCTATGCCCGCATCCCGCCCGCGGACCCGATGTTCTTCGTGGCCGAGATCGGCCGCGCCGACGCCCTGCGGGCCGACGACAGGATCGAGGCCTCGCTCGAGGTGCTGCAGGGGCTCGCGCGTTCGAAGCCCGAGCTGATGCAGGTGCATCTGGCGCTGGGCGACGCGCTGCGGCGCGAGGAACGCTATGCGGATGCGGTCACCGCCTATGACGCGGCGATTGCGCGCGTGCCCGCGCCCGAGCGCCAGCACTGGCCCTTGTTCTACAGCCGCGGCATCTGCCACGAGCGGCTCTCGCACTGGGAGGAGGCCGAGGCCGATTTCCGCCGCGCGCTCGAACTCAACCCCGACGAGCCGCAGGTGCTGAACTACCTCGGCTATTCCTTCGTGGACCGCGGCCAGAATCTCGAGGAGGCGCTCTCGATGATCGAGCGCGCCGTCGCCGCGCGGCCCGAGAGCGGCTACATCATCGACAGCCTCGCCTGGGCCTATTTCCGGCTCGGCCGCTATCAGGATGCGGTGGAACCGATGGAAAAGGCCTCGCTCCTCGAGCCGGTCGATCCGATCGTCACCGACCATCTGGGCGATGTCTATTGGGCCGTGGGCCGCAAGCTCGAAGCCCGTTTCCAGTGGCACCGCGCCCTGTCCTTCGATCCCGAGGAGAAGGAGGCGCAGCGTATCCGCCGCAAGCTCGAGGTCGGCCTCGATGCGCTGCTGGCGGAGGAAGGTGCGAAACCCCTGTCGGTAGCCGTAAGAGCGAATGACTGAAGCCTTTGCCCGCGCGAAGATCAACCTGACCCTGCATGTCACCGGCCAGCGGCCCGACGGCTATCACCTCCTCGACTCGCTCGTGGTCTTCGCCGATGTGGGCGACCGGGTGCGGGCCGAACCGGCCGAGGCGCTGAGCCTTGCCATCACCGGGCCGCAGGCCGCGAACCTGCCGGTGGCGGACGACAATCTGGTGCTGCGCGCCGCCCGGACGCTGGGCGGGCAGGGGGCGCGGCTCACGCTCGAGAAGCACCTGCCCGTGGCATCGGGCATCGGCGGCGGCTCCGCCGATGCGGCGGCGGCCCTCGTGGTGCTGGCCCGGCTCTGGCAGGTGCCGTTGCCCGATCCCGCCGCTGTCCTGAAGCTCGGGGCCGACGTGCCGGTCTGCCTCGAGGGCCGCGCGGTGCGGATGGCCGGCGTGGGCGAGATCCTGACGCCGCTCGCCGCGCCCCTGCCCGACGGCTGGCTGGTGCTGGCGAACCCCGGCGTGTCGGTGCCGACGCCCCCGGTCTTCAAGGCGCTCGCCCGGAGGGACAATCCCCCGATGCCCGACGATCTGCCCGGCTGGCCCAGCGTCGAGGCAATGGCCGCGTTCCTTGCCGCACAGCGCAACGATCTGGAGCCGCCGGCCATCGCGCTCGCGCCCGAGATCGCCCGGACCCGCGCCGCCCTTGCCGCGCAACCGGGCTGCCTGCTGGCCCGCATGTCGGGATCGGGCGCCACCTGCTTCGGCCTCTTTGCCGCCGAAGAGGCCGCGCGGGCTGCGGCTGGGGCCATCGGGGCCGAGCAACCCGGCTGGTGGGTGGCGCCTGCCCGTATGGTGGGCTGATCCGGGGGCGGACGGCCTCTGCGGGAAGGGTGGCCCTTGTCCGACGGTGCGGACAAGGGAACCGAACAGGCAGCGGGAGCTTGGCGCGCGCCCGATTCTGCCTCAGGCTGGTGTGCCGCCGCCGGGAGATGTTCGTGATCCGGATCCGCCTGCTTCTCTTGCCGCTCTTCCTCTCCCCGGCGCTGGTGCTGGCGCAGGTCGATGCGACCCCCGCCACCGATCCCGCCCGCTTCATCGCGCTGGACAGCGTCGCGCGCACCGATGCCGCCGCCGAAGACCTCGCCCGCCGGATCGAGGCCCGGGCCATCGCCGAGGCCGAGGCGGGCTCGGGCCAGCCCGTCGCGGTCGAGGGGATGCTCGTGGACTTCGCCGACGGTCGGCGCCTGCTGCATGTCGCTCTCTGCGGCGGCGCCTGGTTCGGCAACCTCGGCTGCCATTCCAGCCTCTTCACGATGCCGGCGGGCGGCGCGGCCTTCGTCCGCGTGCTCGACCTGATCGGCAGCGGGCCGATCTGGTTCGACAGCCGCGAAGGCGTGGGCGGCTGGCCGGACCTGATCCTCGGCGGGACGCGGCCGAGCCACCCGCCCTACATCCGCTGGCGCTGGACGGGCCAGACCTTCGACAAGGTCTGGCCTCCCGGCTGATCGCGCCTCAGGGGCGTGCAGGCTCCGTCGCGGGCGCGATCTGGGTCTGGGCAGGGGTGCCCGTGGGCCGCGGAGCCTCTTCCTGCGGAGCGGCGGCCGCCCCAGACCGCTCCGGCTCGACCTGATCGGTTCCGACGGGCGCGTCGCTGATCGTGCCGTCGGCCGCCGCCACCCGCCAGACCGTGTTGCCCGCATCATCGGCCACGAGGAGCGCCCCCGTCCCGTCGATCCCCACGCCCACCGGCCGCCCATGGGCCCGGTCGCCGTCGAGGAAACCCGTCACCACGTCCTGCGCCGTTTCGGCGGGCCGGCCGTCGACGAAGGGCACATAGACCACCTTGTAGCCGTTGAAGGCGTCGCGGTTCCAGCTGCCGTGCTCGCCCACGAAGGCGCCGCTCCGCCAGGCCTCGGGCAGCGCCGAGCCGTAGGAGAAGGCCAGTCCCAGCGCCGCCACATGGCTCGACAGCGCATAGTCGGGCGGAATGGCCGCCTGAACCATGTCCGGCCGCTCGGGGTAGACGCGCGGATCGACATGCTGGCCGTAGTAGCTCCAGGGCCAGCCGTAGAAGGCGCCGTCCTGCACCGAGGTCATGTAGTCGGGCACGAGGTTCGGCCCGAGCTCGTCGCGTTCGTTGACCACGGTCCACAGCGTCCCCGTCTCGGGGTGGAAGGTGAGCCCGTTGGGATTGCGCAGGCCCGAGGCATAGACACGGGCCGCGCCGGTCGCGCGATCCACCTGCCAGATCGCCGCGCGGCCCTTCTCGGCCTCGATCCCGTTCTCGACGATGTTCGAGTTCGAGCCGACCGAGACGAAGAGGCTCGCTCCGTCCGGGCTGAGGGCCAGATCCTTGGTCCAGTGGTGGTTGATCGGACCGCCCGGCAGCGGCGTCAGCACCTCGGGCTCGGCCACGATCTCGGTCTGTCCGAGCGAGTAGGGATAGACGAGGATCGCATCGGTCGCCGCCACATAGAGCCGGTCGTCGATCCAGGCCACGCCGAAGGGCGAGTTCAGGTCGGTGAGCAGGTCGAGGCGCTCGTCGACCGTGCCGTCGCGGTCGGCGTCGCGCAGGAGCGTGATGCGGTTGCTCGGAGCCTGTTCGCCGCCGCCGCCGTGCGCCATCGCCATGATCCAGCCGCGGATGAGATCCTTCGGCCGCGACACGGACTCTCCCGCGGGGCCGCGCGATTGCACCACCAGCACGTCGCCGTTGGGCAGGGTGTGGACGGTGCGGGGATTGGCGAGGCCTGTCGCATAGGCGGTGATGCTCAGGCCCTCGGGCACGGTCGGCGCCTCGCCCTCCTGCCAGCCCACGACCTCGGCCACCGTCAGGTCGGGCAACAACGACATCTCGGGCTCGGGCAGAACCGGATCCGGCCCGATCTGGGTGCTGACGTCGAACCCGTCGGCCGCGAAGGCGGGAGCAGCCACAAGGAGCGCGAGCGGGAGGAGACGGATCCTAGCCATGACGCGCAACCCCCGCACCGTGGCGGAAGACCATCGAGAGGCCGAGCCAGAAGGTCACCGCCATGACGGCCACCGTCAGCGCCGAAAGCACGATCCCCCAGGGCACGACGCCGGTCCAGCCGTCGCGCGCGTGAACGAAGCTGTTCACCACGGCGAGCCCCAGCGCCACGAGGTTGCCGATCCCGTGGATCCAGCCGATGCGCAGCCGCCGCAGCGGGCGGCGCACCAGCAGATCGATCGCTCCGACCAGCGCCGCGAAGGCGCCGGTGACCAGCGCGATCAGGAGGAGCCATTCCGCGAAATGCTGCCACATCAGGTTTCCCGTGGCCCAGTAGGCAATGTCGGCGCCCAGCGTGAGCGTCAGGCAGGCAATGGGGAAGGGCACGAGCATCGCATGGAGGGGCCGCCCGCCGATGGCAGCGACCGAAGGGGCAGGGGCGTGCGGCATCTCACTCTCCTCTGGTTGAGCCGAAGCAGATACTGCCCAGCAGGCCGAGGGTTCCCGGCGGCATGGCGGCCCGTGGCCCGCGGGCCGCGCTCGTCGCGCGATTGTGCGCGAACCCGGGGCGCTCATCCGGGTTACCGCCGCCGGTCGTGCCGAAGGAGAGGATCTTGTACCAGCTTGCCGCCTACCGGATCCGGTCCAGCCGTCGTCATGCGCTGCGCGTGGCGCTGCAGACGGCGGTGGCGACGCTCGCCGTGCACCTCCTGATGCGTCCTTTCGCGCCGGATCTCGAATCCTGGGCGGTGATCGCGGCGCTCTTCACCATCGGGACCAGCGTCGATGCCACGCTCGGAGCCGGGATCTCCCGCATCGCGGGCACCGTGCTCGGGGCGGGGCTCGGGCTTGCGGTGACGGGCCTGCTCGGCGGCTCCAGCCTCGCGGCCCTGCTGCTGGCGGCGGTCCTGTCGAACAGCCTCGCCGCCATCTGGCCGGGGCTGACCTATGCCGCGGTGCTGGCCGCCATCGTGGCGCTCGATCCGAGCCCCGACGGCCGCAGCGCGCTCGCCTTGTCCGGGGCGGTCGTGCTCGGCACGATCGTCGGCACCGCGGCGAGCTTCCTCGTCTGGCCCGAGTTCGGGCGCAACCGCGCCGTCCTGTCGCTGCGCGAGGCCATCGACGACTGCCGGGACTTTCTCGGGTTGATCCAGAAGGGTGTCACGACCGATGACAGGCGCAACCGCTATTTCCTCCACCAGAGGTTCCGGGGCCATCTGTTCGCGCTCTACGACCGGATCGCGGAGACGCATTTCACGCCGCAGGTGCGCAGCGGCGCGGGGTTGCGGGAAGCGGCGGATGCGGTGGAAGCCCTTTGGTATGCGCTGGTGATCCTCGACCGCGGCGTGATCTCGGGCCGTGCGCGGTTGCCCGACAGCACGGTCGAGCGGGTGCGGCCGGTGCTGGCCGCCGTCCAGGCGGAAGCGTGCCGGGTGCTCGAGAGCGCCTCGGTCGCCGCGGGACCCGGCCGCGCAACGCCGACCGACCCCACGGAGTTGAAGCGCGTGCTGGTCGAGGCGCGCGATCTGACCCTCGCCGCCGCAGCCGAGGGGCGCGACATCGCGCCCTCGCAGGAGCAGGCGCTGCAGGCCCTGAGCTTCGCCCTCGACGAGATGGAGCGGTCCTTGATGGCCCTCATGCGGGTGATCGAGCCGGAGTGCGAGGCACCCGACAAGCTGCGCACGGCCTGAAGGAGGGCGCGGCCCGGGGGGCTGCGCCGATGCCGGCCCGCTCAGCCGCAGGCGGCCAGATGGGCCACCAGATCCGCCGCCTCCACCGGTTTCATCATCAGCGGGAGCCCGCGCATGTCGGGCGGCAGCGTCTCGGGGCTCGCGCCGGTCAGAAGCACGAGCGGCACGCCCCGCCGCTCCAGCACCTCGATCACCGGCTGCACGGTCAGGTGGCGGAGGTTCACGTCCAGAACGGCCGCATCGCAGGCGCTGCGGCTGGCGAGATCCAGCGCCTCGGTCATGGTTCCGGCCGGACCCAGCACCTGAGCACCCTCCGCCTCCAGAATGGCCGCAAGCTCATGGGCCAGAAAGAAGTCGTCCTCCACGACCAGCACCGAGCGGCCAGAGAGGGCTCTGCCATTCATGCCGATAGTCATTCCTGCCTCCCTTTTCAGGGAGAACCCGGCACCGCGCGCGCTGTTCCAGCGCAAGACCGTGACCGTCTGTCTCAGCGGGCCCCCACGCTTCACAGGGGCGGAAGGATTTTCCGCAAGCGACGATGGCGGTGTGCGCAAGGCGCCACGCGCGCCGGCAGCGGAGGCGCTTCCCCATGAGGACGTTGCCTATCCAAGGCGCCACGCGCGCGGGCAGCGGATGCGTTTCCGCATGAGGACGTTGCTGCTTGTCGAAAGGCGCCACGCCCCGCAGAGGTGGAAGGGTCGTCTGGGCGAGACGGTGGTGGTCTGTCACAAGGCGTCACGATCCCGAGAAGCGGAAGTGCTTCCCGAACTGGGTGCGTGTGAGGCAACGACACTTCCGTGAAAACGATTTTCAGGAAGGAGGGCTGGCGGGTGAAATCCGATGGCACGCGTCGGGTGTCCCGGGGTCTGTCCGACGTCCGGGCGCTTGTCGGATGGAGGGCCAGGCGCGGCCGCCAGCGCGGTCCTGACCTCTCCGCTCGGGGTGCGGGGGCGGGTCAGTAGGGCCAGACGTTGACGATGATGCCGGCCGAGGTCGCGCTCAGCGCGACGAGCAGGAGCACGAAGAGGCGGGCGTCCTTGGGTTCCATGGCGGCCTCCGGGCGGTGGCGGTCGCTCTCGAAACATCGGCCCCGAACTCCTGTTCCGCCCTGCCGTGGCGGAAGGGGTCGATCTTCCGCGCGCCCTGCGGGGGCCGGCCGGAGGAAGCGGCGCAGGTGCCATGCCATAGGCGGGAGAGGCGAGGCGGCCGGTCCGGCTCAGGCGGCCGGTTCGCCGCGTGAGAGGAGCCGCGGAGCCGTCGAATCGCGCGGGACGAGCTCGCTCTCGAGCACCACCTTGCGCCGCGGCCTGTCCGGCATCTCGAGCCGCGCAAGGAGCAGCGTCAGCGCCTCGCGGCCCATGGTCTCGGCGGGCTGGCGCAGCACCGTCAGCCCCGGATTGACGATGCCGGTCCAGGGATCATCGTCGACCCCGGCCACCGCCAGATCGCGCGGGATGACGAGGCCGCGGTCATGACAGAAGCGCACGGCCGCCTCGAGGAAGAGCCCGTTGCTGACGATCAGCGCCTCGGGCCGGTCGGCTTCGAGCCAATCGGCCAGCGCCGCATAGCCCGCCACCGCATTGGGCGGGGCGCGATGGACGAGGGCAGGCAGCCCGTGCCGCGCCAGAGCCGCCACGAAGCCCCGCGCCCGCGCCTCACCCGTGAAGGAATTCGCCCCGAAGAGGCCCGCGATCCGCTGCCGCCCGCTCGCCACCACATGATCGACGAGCGTGCGCATCGCGCCCTCGTTGTCGAGCGTGACCGCATCGCAGCCCGCCCCCTCGGGGTCGCGGTCGACCAGCACCACGGGCATCCGCAGCCTGCGCAGCGTTTCGGGCCGAAGCTCGCGCGTGGGGGCGAGGATCAGCCCGCTGACCCGCTCGCCGGCCATCATCTCCAGATGCATCGCCTCGCGGGCGGGATCCTCGTCCGTGTTGCACAGGAACACCCGCAGCCCCGCCCGGTAGGCCGCATCCTCGACGCCGAAGCTCAGGCGCGTGAAGAAGGGATTGCGGATGTCGGCCAGCACCAGACCCACGGTGGCCGGCACCTGCGAGCGCAGCCTGCGCGCCGAGAGATTGGGCTGGTAGCCGGTGGCGCGCACCGCCGCCTCGACCTGCGCGCGGACCTCGGCGCTGACGGGGCCCTTGCCCAGAGCCCGCGAGACCGTGGAGGGCGCGACACCCGCCGCCCGGGCCACATCCTTGATGCTGACGGTCATCCGCAATCGTTTCCACTGCCAATCCCGCTCGACAATGCGCCGGATCGACCCATTTGACAAGGCTTCAGCCCTGTGCAGCCCCTAGGGAGTTGCGGGAGCGAGAAAATCGTGGTGGAAACGTTTCCACAATCCGTTATGATGAACGGATAGGCGATCTGGGGAGGAGTCGGTGACGTCATTGACCAGGCAGGGAGACATCCCGCGCGAACTGATCCAACTGGACGCGCGCGCGTCGTCCAAGGAAGAGGCCATCGCTCAGGCGGCGGCCGCGCTCGTCGCGGCGGGCTGCGTGCGGCCCGGGTTCGAGGCCAGCATGCTGCGGCGCGAGGCGGTGTCGAACACCTATCTCGGCAAGGGGATCGCGATCCCGCACGGCACGGTCGAGGACCGCGATCTGATCCAGAAGGATGCCATCGCGGTGCTTCAGGTGCGCGACGGCGTGGAATGGAACGCGGGCGAGCGGGCGCGGCTCGTGGTGGCCATCGCCGCCCGGTCGGACGGCCATATCGAGATCCTCCGCCGGCTGACCCGGCTTCTGCAGGACGAGGACCGGCTGGCGACCCTCGCCGCGACGGACGACCGGCAGGCGCTGTCCGATGCGCTGAACGGAGTGGCCGCGGGCGACGCGGTCGCCGCCGAGCCCGCAGGCGATTTCGCGCAGTCCTTCGACTGGGTGCTGGATTACCCGACCGGGCTCCATGCCCGGCCCGCCACCGAATGGGCCGAGGCGGCGCGCCGCTTCCCCTGCCGCATCCGCATCCGGCACGGCGCCGAGGCGGCGGATGCGCGCAACATGATCTCGCTTCTGGGCCTCGGGCTGAAGTCGGGCGATGCGATCACCGTCTCGGCCGAAGGGCAGGGGGCGGCCGAGGCCCTTGCCGCGCTGAAGGTCACGATGACCGGGCTCAGCGCGCGCGAGAAGGCCGATGCGGCCCGCGCCGAGGAGAAGCGCCGCGCGACCGCCGCGGCCGGCGGCTGGGTGCCG
>NZ_MABH01000249.1 GCF_001720585.1 Cereibacter johrii
GGCCGCACGTCCGGCTGAGGCCCGCGCAGATCGACCTTTCCTGAAGAAGCCGCGCCGCCCGGGAAACCCGTCCGTGGGACGCCAGAGCGCCTCCGAAGATCGGCCAGCGCGCACCGGCGCCCGGAGGGCTGGTCCGCGGCAGCGCCGCACGCGGGGGTTCGATGCCCCCGCGGGCGGCTCCTCCGGTCCGATCCCGGGGCCTCGGTTCAGATCGTGGCGGCGCCCCCGCGGGCGGCACCTCCGGTCCGATCCCGGGATCTCCGGTCAGATCGTGGCGGCGGCGGCCACATCCTCGGGCGTGCCGATGGCGCGGGTCGTAGCGCCCTTGGCGATCCGCTTGATCATGCCCGACAGGGCCTTGCCGGCGCCGATCTCCCAGAATTCGTCCACGCCCGCATTCTCCATCCACATCACGCTCTCGCGCCAGCGGACGGCGCCCGTCACCTGCGCCACGAGGAGCGCGCGGATCCGGTCCGGTTCCGACACTGCCTCGGCGCGCACGTTCACCACCACCGGGCAGACCGGCGCCTCGATCACCACCGCGGCCAGAGCCTCGGACATGACGCTCGCGGCATGCTGCATCAGCGCGCAATGGAAGGGGGCGCTCACCGGCAGGAGGATGGCCCGCTTGGCGCCGCGGCCCTTGGCGATCTCCACCGCCCGCTCGACGGCCGCCTTGTGGCCCGAGACCACCACCTGCGCCGGGTCGTTGTCGTTGGCGGCCTGGCACACTTCGCCCTGCGCCGCCTCGTGCGCGACCTCGACCGCCGTGTCGTAATCGAGCCCGAGAAGCGCGGCCATCGCGCCCACGCCCACGGGCACCGCCTCCTGCATGGCCTGCCCGCGGATGCGCAGAAGCCGCGCCGTGTCCGAGAGCTTCAGCGACTTCGCCGCGCAGAGGGCCGAATATTCGCCGAGCGAGTGACCCGCGACGAAGGAGGCGGTGGCGATGCCCAAGCCTTCGACCTCGAGCGCCGCGAGCGCCGCCATCGAGGTGGCCATCAGCGCGGGCTGCGCATTCTGCGTCAGCGTGAGTTCCTCGATGGATCCGTCCCAGATCAGCGCCGAGAGTTTCTCGCCGAGCGCCTCGTCCACTTCCTCGAAGACCGCCCGCGCCGCAGGATAGGCTTCGGCGAGCGCGCGGCCCATGCCGATGGTCTGAGCGCCCTGCCCGGGGAACACGAATGCGCGGCTCATGGTCGGATCTCCTTCTCTTCCTTGGCCATGGCACATACCCCGGCGCCGGGAAGCGTGCAATCGCAGGGTCCGGCCTGCGCGCTTCCGCCCCGCCATTCGCGATGCGTGGGCAGCCGAGCTTCCGCTTGGGAACAATTCCCTCAGGCCCCGCGGCGCGCGCAGGCATCGGGAGGGTACGTCAAGGAGGGGCAGGCAACGGCCACCCCACCAGGCGGGTCGGACGCTCCCGTCAGGCCTCTCCCGTGCCCTCGAGATCGTTCATCACCAGCTGTCGCGCGCGGCTGACCCGGCTCTTTACCGTGCCGATGGCGCAGTCGCAGATACGTGCCGCCTCTTCGTAGCTCTCGCCCAGCATGACCACGAGGATGAGGATCTCGCGATAATGCGGCGGCAGCCGGTCGATGGCGGCCATCAGCTCGCGGCCGCGCACCGTCCATTCCTGCGACGGCTGCACCGACATCTCGCCCGAGACGCAGTCGGCCGCCCCCGTCCGCTCGCGGGCCGAGACCCGGATGCGGGTGTAGAAGGTGTTGCGCAGGATGGTGAAAAGCCAGGCGCGGAGCCGCGTGCCTGGCTGGAACTTGTCGACATTGGCGATGGCCTTGAGAAGCGTCTCCTGCACGAGATCGTCTGCGTCGGACTGGTTGCGGCTGAGCGACCGCGCATAGGCCCGCAGGGCAGGAATGAGATCGACCACGTCCGGTATGATCGATCGCGGTGGGGTCTGATCCGTCACGGGCGGCTCTCCCTGGCTCTTCACGACTTCGTTTTCCGAAATCAACGCCGCGTATACGGGCCGGTTCCGCTAGGAGATTGCACTTCCGGCCCGCTCGTCGCAAAAAGGACGACAAGGGGCAGGTGAGATGATGATAAACGACCAGGATCACGAAGGTACGCCCGTCGCACGGGATGAACTCTGCGATCTGAGCGAGGAGCTGCTGCGGGCTCTGGAGGCCGAGCCGGTGCCCGAGCCGATCCAGATCCTCGCACGGCGCCTTGCGCTGGCCTTGAGGATGCAGGCAGGCGCAGAGCCTGTCCTGCTTCCCGGTTCGGATGTCCGCGAGCAGCAGGACATCTGACTGCGGGCGACGCCTATGGCGCAGCCGGCAGGGGGGCCGTGCCCGTCAGGGGCGGCCTGACTGAGCCTGCTTGGCGGCGATGCGCTTCAGAAGCGCAGCGAAGCGGTCGTCGATCGGTTCGTCGGCGGCCGAAATGTCATAGGTTCGCCGAAGATTGTCTTCGACATGTCGGTTGACCAGGTCGTTGCCCTGGCCATCTTGCATGAAATGAAACATGGCCTCAGGTTCTTGTTTTGTGACTGTCGCATCACAAGCATCCTGGCCCGCTTTGGTTCCCGCTCCCGCTGCAGCTGTGGCATTTCTGCCAGGGTCGGCCGACGAGGGATCACGCCCCGCCGCGCCACGGTCTTCGGGCTGATGTCGGGCAGTCTCTGCTGCGGATGACAGGGACATGCGCCGGGAGCCCCCCGGCCCCCGTGCCACACCCTCTAATCCGCTGCCGCGACTGTCCATTGCTTCCGCCCGAGCTGCCCCTCATTGCGGGGGGGAACACGCTTTCGGTTCCCGCGGTTCCTCCGGTGCGCGATTATTTTCTTCACAAATGATCGCGGAGCCACAGGGACGCGCCAGAACGCCGGTGGTTCCTGACCCGAGCCGGTTAGGCGAGCCTCCGTTCGACAGGCTTGCGGAGGCCGCCCGGCATGCCTTGCGGGTCTGCCCACGGCCTCCTCCCCCCTTTGCCCTGCCAGGCTGTCTCTCGCTCCGCGCACGCGGTCTCAGGAACTCTCCCCCGCTCCCTCACGTTCCCCGTGACCTGCCAGGAGCCGCCGATGCCCGCCAACCCGCGACAGGATCTCGACCGCTACCGCGCCAAACGCGACTTCGCGCGCACGCCCGAGCCGCAGGGCCACTCCGAGGCGCCGCGCCCCAAGGCGGAGAGCCTGTCCTTCGTCGTGCAGAAACATGCGGCCTCCCGGCTGCACTGGGATTTCCGACTGGAATGGAACGATGTCCTCCTGAGCTGGGCCGTGACGCGCGGCCCCTCGCCCGATCCGTCCGCCCGCCGGCTCGCGGTGCGGACCGAGGATCATCCGCTGGATTATGCCGCGTTCGAGGGCACGATCCCCAAGGGCGAATATGGCGGCGGCACGGTCATGCTGTGGGACCGGGGCACCTGGGAGCCGCAGGGCGACTTTGCGGAGGGGCTGCGCACGGGCCAGCTCAAGATCCGCCTCGCGGGCGAGCGGATGCGCGGCCGCTGGACGCTGGTGCGCATGAAGCCGAGGCCGCGGGAGAAGGCCGAGAACTGGCTCCTCATCAAGGAGCACGATGCGCACGAGAGCGCGAAGACCGAGGAGCTGGTCGAGCGGCACATGACCTCTGTCGCAACCGGGCGGACCATGGAGGAGATCGCGGCCGGCAAGGCGCCACCGCAGCGCGCACGCAAGGCTGCCCTGCCCGAATTCCGGCCGCTCCAGCTCGCGCGCCTCGTTCCGGCGGCCCCCGAGGGAGAGGACTGGATCCACGAGACCAAGTTCGACGGCTACCGCTGCCTTGCGGCCCTCGCCGGAGGAAGGGCCCGTCTCTACACCCGCACGGGCCTCGACTGGACAGCCAAGTTCGGCGCGCTCGTCGAGGATATCGAGGCGCTCGGCGCCCACGAGGCGCTGATCGACGGCGAGGTGATTGCGCCGGGCCGGGAGGGCGGCTCCTTCTCCGATCTGCAGGCGAGCCTCAAGTCTGGCGGCGCGCTCCTCTTCATGGCCTTCGACCTTCTGGCCCTCGACGGCGAGGATCTGACGGAGCAGCCGCTTCTCGCGCGGAAGGAGCGGCTCGAGACGTTGATCGGCAAGGGGCGCGGCGCGGTCCGCTTCTCGGGCCACATCCGCGGCCACGGCCCCGAGGTGCATGAGCGCATCTGCGCGGCAGGCCTCGAGGGGATCGTCTCGAAGCGGGCCTCCGCGCCCTATGCGGGCAGCCGGAACGGGGACTGGCTGAAGGTGAAATGCGCGCACCGGCAGGAATTCGTGATCTGCGGCTGGAACGCCTCGGACAAGCCGGGCCGTCCCTTCGCCTCGCTGGTGATGGGCAGCTACGAAAAGAGCCGTCTTGTCTACCGCGGCAGTGTCGGCAGCGGCTTCGGCGCTCCCCTTTTCCGAGAGTTGAAGCCGCTCCTCGCCGAGCGGGCACAAGGCGCCTGCCCCTTCGGCCGCACGCCGGCCGAGGCCAAGGGGGCGCATTGGCTGAAGCCCGAACTGGTGGCCGAGGTGAGCTTCACCGAACTGACGGCGGACGGGCACATCCGGCACGGGGTCTTCGCCGGTCTGCGGAGCGACAAGGACGCGCAAGAGGTGCGGCTCGAGGAGCCCGCGCCCAAGCCTGCCCCCAAGCCTACCCGGAAGCCTCGGAAGGGGGCAGTGGGGAAGAAGGAGACCCGGTCCGACGACCCCCCACCCGACGAGCCCGCCAGCAGGCCTGCCCGGAAGGCCCGGAAGGCGGACGGGGGAAAGAAGGAGACGAAGATGGTCCGATCCGACGAGCTGCGCGTCGCAGGCATCCGCATCAGCCACCCCGACCGCCGGATCTACGACCGGCCCGCGGTCACGAAGCGCGACGTGGCGGAGCATGCCGAGGCGCTGGCGCCGCGGATGCTGCGCTTTCTGAAGGATCGCCCCGTCTCGCTCCTGCGCTGCCCGGACGGGGCGGCGGGGGAGTGCTTCTTCCAGAAGCACCGCACCCGCGGCATGCCCGCCGCCATGAAGACGGTGGCGGTCGAGACGAAATCGGGGCCCGAGGATTTCATCACCCTGCCCGATGTCTCGGCTCTGGTCGGCGCCACGCAGATGGGGACGCTCGAATTCCACATCTGGGGCTCGCGCAACCGCAGCCTCGCGCGACCGGACCGGCTGGTGTTCGACCTCGACCCCGACGAGGGTCTCGACTTCGCCCATGTGCGGAACGCGGCGGCCGAGCTGCGCGGTCTGCTCGCGGATCTGGGCCTGCCCTCGGTGCCGATGCTGTCCGGCGGCAAGGGCGTGCATGTGATCGTGCCGCTGAAGCCCAAGGCCGAGTGGGAGAGCGTGAAGCTCTTCTCGCGGGCGCTCGCCACCCATCTGGCTCAGGAGGCGCCCGACCGCTACACGGCCACGATGGCCAAGGCCGGCCGCAAGGGGCGCATCTTCATCGACTGGCTGCGGAACGACCGCGGCTCGACGGCGATCGCTCCCTACAGCCTGCGCGCCCGCCCGGGCGCGCCGGTGGCGACGCCGGTCGAATGGGACGAACTCGCCTCGGCCCGTTCGGGCGGCGACTGGACCATCCGCTCCATCCGTGACCGGCTCGACCGGCCCTGCCCGCTCGCCGAGGCATCCGCCCGGCCCGCGACGCTGGGCCGGACCGTGATCGGGCGACTGGAGCGGCTTGTGGCAGGAGAGAAACCATGACGGATCTGACTTCGGACACGATCGAGGGGCGGCTGATCGCGCAGCGCAAGGTGCTGGCGCGGCTGGTGGCCCTCGCAGGAAGCGACGCGCTGCGCGACTGGCTCGACGAACGCAGCAGCATGCAGGACCATCAGGAGGACCCGGGCGCCGTGCCCGCGCCGGGCATAGCCATCGAGGTGGCCCTCGCCGAGGAGATCCGCTGCATCCGCGAAGAGGCCGACCGCCTGCGCGACGGGATAGCGCCCGGCTGATCCGGGCCCTCTCCGCCCACGCCCTGAGGATCCGCTTCGGCGGTTTCCCCATGGTGTGGCCGACTTCAGGCACGATCCGCCCGGGCGTGCCGATCAGGGGCGATCCGGTCGAGGGCCGGCGCGTCCGGCTCTTCAGAGAGCGCCCGGGCGAGCCGATCGGGCGGCGCATCCTGCCGGACCCTCGGGCCGCCTCACCGGTTCACGACGCGTCGCCGGTCCGGTCCAGCAGGGTGCGCCCGGCCGGATCGCCGACGGGCATCAGGTCGAAGGCCAGCACGTCCGGCTCTTCCGAGAGCGCGCGGGCGAGCCGGTCGAGCGTGGCCTCCTGCCGGACATGGACGGCGGTGCTGAGCCGCATCCGCTCGGAGGTCCGGCTCAGGCTACGGCTGGTGGCGCCGATCTCTACCCCGTTGCTGCGCAGGAGCGCGGCCAGCCGCTCGGCGTCGAAGCTCGACCCCAGCCGCAGCGTGACGCGGAGCCGGATCTCGGTGCGCACCGGCAGCCGCGCATGGATCAGCCGCACCGCCACGAGGAGGATGAGCGTGACCACCGTTCCGGCGAGGGCCAGCCAATACATGCCGATCCCGTAGACGATCCCCAGAGCCGAGGTGATCCAGAGCGAGGCCGCCGTGGTCAGCCCATGGACCGAAGCCCCCTCCCGGAAGATCACGCCTGCACCGAGAAAGCCGATGCCCGTCAGGATCCCGTGCGCCATCCGTGCGGGGTCGGCGACGATCTGCGTCTCGGGGAGCAGGAGGACGGTCCATTCGCCCTGCCGGGCCGCCGCGAGGGTCAGGATCGTCGCGGCGAAACAGACGAGCGCATGGGTCCGCAAGCCCGCGGGCTTGCCGCGGATCTCGCGGTCGAGCCCGATCAGAAACCCCGTCACGAGGCTGCTGACCATGGGCAGGGCGATGTCTTGCCTGAGAAAATCCTGAAGCAATTCCGCCATGTCATTCCGTCGGTGAAGTGAGGGGCGCGGCCGACCGGACCATCCGCCTCTACCGCCCGGGACAACGCGCTGCGGAACGGAACCGTTCCATCCGGGCGCGCTCCCTGGCGAAGGTGGCAGATCCGTCTTCGGCAGGCGACAGCACCCCCGCGTGACAGACGCAGCCCCTTGCACGCGCATCGGGCTCCAGATGCGGCGAAGCCAGCCGCGCAAGAGCGCCAACCCTTGCCCTCGCAGACGTGCGGAGAGCCTGCCATCCCGCACCTGGGGACCTGGACCGCGCCCGCGAGGGGGGGTCCGCCAACGGATGGATCAGGGCCGTCCGCGCCTCATGCCGGGTCCCGCCTCTGGCTTTGCCTCGGGCCGACAGGCAAATCTTCGATTGCCGACGAAAGGGCGGACGAAAAGGGAACCATGTTGCCTCACGGACCCTTGTGGGCAAAGCGACGGAGATTCTCGCCATGACCCAACCCGCCTCTGGCGTGAAGACCGGACTGCCCCGCATCCTCGTGGCCGAGACCGATCTGATCCTCGCCATGACGATGGTGGACGAACTGACGGCCTCGGGGTTCGAAACGGTCGGCCCGGCGCGGACCGAGGCCGAGGCGCTGCGCCTGATCGCCCATCAGACCGTCGACGCGGCCCTCCTCGATCTGCGGCTCGACGATGGGCTCTGCTTTGCGCTCGCCCGCACGCTCGGAACGCGCGGCATTCCCTTCGCCTTCGTCACCGGCGAAAGTGCGGATGCCATCCCGGAGGAATTCCACCGGATCGACGTGCTCCAGAAGCCCGTCACGGCGGTTCTGCTCGCGACGCTGCTCGACAAGCTGCTGCAGGGCTGACGTCTCGCGCCCTCGTCGGCGCGACCGGATCAGGCACGCACGGCTCCGGTGGATCTTTTCAAATGGAGGATGTCAGGCCTTGCTCCGGCTTGGATCCCGAGCGTGCGAAATCCTTTTCGGAATCTCGCAGCGGGCCGTCCCGGACCGTCGGCGGCGCCAACGCCGGAGGTCGCGCAACGCGCCTCCCGGGCCGGCTTGGGCCTCAACGCCGAAGGCCCCGCGATGGTCGCAGGGCCCGGTCACTCGCTACTGGAAGACTGACAACAGAACACTCGTCTCCGGCCGTTTCGCGCCGGTCACTCGTACGGAGGGGGCGCTTCCCCTGCCTCAGCGCAGGCCGAGGAAGGAAAGGATCGCGATGACGATGACCACGAGGCCCACGATATAGATGATGCTGTTCACGGGTAGCTCCTTGATAGGTTGACGAGAGGAACGATCAGACGGGAAGGGTCGGCGGGACGCCGGGGCCGCCCGGAAGATCCGGCTCGGTCGGCGGCACGTCGGGGCTCTCGCCCGGAACGGGCAGCGGGCCGGGCGTTACATCCGGATCCGGGCCCGGGGAAGGCTCGGGCATCTGGCCCGGTGGCGGCCGGGAGACTGACGACGTCATGGGAGGTCCTCTGCGACTTTTTCGGAAAGAGCCGATGCCGGCTCCTGCTCTCTGGCGGTCAATGCAGAGCCTCCGCGGATGGTTCCCTGCAGCCTTCACCGAAGAGTGACCGGGCGCGAGCCGCCGCTTGCGCGGGAGACGGGCGCCGCACCTTGCCGCTCAGCCCCGCGATCCGAAGGTTCCTCCTTGCAGCGCAGGGCGCGGCGCCTGCTTCACCCTCTCGCAACGGCGCGCCGCCGGACCGCCCCTGCCGCCGCAGGCAGGCTCTCCCGCCGGGCCTCAAGCCGCCCCCGTCGCGCTGGCCGCGAGGGAACATTCGCTCCGACCGTCCGTTTCCCGAACCAATTCCACAGGCGGAGACCGTGCTGTCTCTCCCGCCAATTCGGAGGAGGATCAGACGTGGCACAATCGAGATTTGACGCCCGGCATCGCGACTGGGACGAGGATGCAGACATGCAGCGCTACGGCGGCGACCGGACCCGGGGCAACCGGGACGAAGGAACCCCGCGCATGCGCGGCGGCTCCGAGGACCGGAACCGCGATCGCTTCGATGCCCGCTATCAGGACCGGGGCCAGGACGAGGCGCGCGGCGGCGAGCGCGACCGCTCCTTCGGCGGCGGAATGGATGCGGCCAGCGGCTACGGCTTCGGTGCCGCAGGCTTCGATCCGCGCGACCGCGACGACCGGCGCGGCGGCTACGGCGCCTCGGATCGCGATTACGGATCGGAGCGGCGCTCGCAGGACGAGCGCTCCTGGGGCTACGGCCCGCAGATCGGCCGGGAATGGGAGCGTCGCGGCCAGAGCTACGACGAGCGCCAGGGACGCGGCGGCCCCCGCTTCCACGACTCGGCCGGCGAACGCGGCTTCATGGACCGGGCGGCGGACGAGGTCATGTCCTGGATGGGCGACGACGAGGCGGGCCGCCGCCGCGAGGAGGATCACCGCGGCAAGGGCCCGCGCGGCTACCAGCGGTCCGACACGCGCATCCTCGATGACGTGAACGACCGGCTCAGCGACGATCCTCGCCTCGACGCCTCCGACATCGACGTCTCCGTGGCGGACGGTGAAGTCACGCTCAGCGGTCACGTCTCGACGAAGATGGACAAGCGCCGCGCGGAAGATTGCGCGGATGCGGTCTCGGGCGTCCGGCATGTGCAGAACAACCTGCGCGTCCGCGAGAGCGGTGCGGCCGGCTCCGGGGCGGGCACGCTCGGCGGAGCCACGACCGGCCAGTCGGGCAGCGGGCTCTCGGGTCCCGGAGGCACTGACAGCGGCCTCGGCGACCAGAGCGGCAAGCGCGGAACGCAGGCCTGACGCGCCCGATATGGGTCCGGGGCGGCTCAGCCCGCGCCGGATCCCCACGAGGCGACCATGATGACGGCCCCGAGGGCCGCACCGCCCGGAAGGCACCCCGCCGGGCTCACCCCAGACAGAAAGGATGAGACATGATCCTGCTTCGACCCCTGACCCTCGCCGGAGCGGCGGCGCTTCTTGCCAGCGCCGCCACGGCCCAGACCACAACGGCGCAAGGAACGACGATGGGGCGCGACTGGGACGCGCCGATCGTCGACACGTTCTTCAACCCGGGCGGGACCATGACCCTGCGCACCGACGGCGAGGTGCGGTCGAGCTGGGAGTCGCTCTCGGAAGAGCAGAAGCAGCAGGTGCGCGACGATTGCGCGGCCTTCGGCACCGAGGGCACGGCCGCCGGTTCGACCGAGGGCGGAACCTCGGATGCTGCCGGCGGCTCGGACGCCGCGGCGTCGAGCGGTGAGGGCGGCACCTCCGACACGGCCGCGCCGGGGGCCGAGGGCGGCCTCTCGGATCAGGAAGCGGATGCGGGCGCAGCCCCGACCGGCGGCGCGGCGAGCCCGGTAGGCCAGCCCACGGGCGACCGCGCGGCCCAGTCCGGCAGCAGCACCGTCACCGATTCTGACGCGGGCGGCAATGTGGTGGAGAGCGAAACCGGCACCACCGCGGGCCCCGGCACCTCGGACGAGCGGGTGACGGTGGCGGACCAGACCGCCAGCGGAACGCCCGCCGAGCAGGGCACCGGAGCGACCACCAATCCGGCCGCCGACACCGCCACCACCGGCACCGGCGAAGGCAGCCTGACCGCTTCCAATGACACGGGCACGGCGACGGGCAGCGAAGCCGGCACCGATGCGACGCCGGGCACGCGCGAGTTCGATCAGGCGTCGGTATCGCTCACGTCCTGGACGCAGATCTGCCAGATGGTCGAATCCTTCTGATCCTCGCGCATTGCGCAGGACTTGAGCGGCGCGCCTCCGGGCGCGCCGCTTTTTTCATCCGCCTCCCTCTGTCCCCCGGAAAATCCCCGCCGAGAGGGCGGCGGCCATTGAGCGCCGGCGGCAGGCCGGTAGGAAAAGGAACGTGGGGGCGCCGCTGCCTGTCGCTCCGCAACGGGCAAGGCCCGGTGGTTCCCACGCGATCCCGACGCAGGCCGCCCCCCTTCTCCCGGAGGCGGCTTATCGGCCATTTTTCGCCGATCCCTTGGGCAAATTTCGGCGGATTTCCGCCTCACCCCCATCGGGCAGGATTTTCGCTTTCTGAGGGGAAACCAACCCTGCCGCGACCCGTTGGACATGCAGCAGGCCTGAACGGCTCTGTCCAATTAGTCTCCCAAGGCGAAAGGATCGCTACGATGAAAAAAGTCATTGCCCTCTCGGCACTTCTGGCTTCCACCACCGCTTACGCCGCTCTGGCTCAGGATGCGACGACCACCCCTGACGCGACCACTCCGCCCGCGGCGACCACCGAAACCACCCCGCCGGCCACCGACATGGATGCGACCGGCAGCGACACGATGACTCCGCCCGCGGGCGGCACCGCGCCGGCCACGACCGATGGCGCCACCGGCACGGGCATGGCCGGCTCCGACCCGGCCGCGACCACGGGCATGACGGGCACCGACACCGGCATGGCGGCTGACGGCATGCAGATCCCGGAAGGCTACACGGCCTATTCCGGCGAGCCGATGACGGCCGAAGACCTGCAGGATGCCGATGTCTACTCGATGAACGACGAATCCGTGAGCGACATCTCGGACTTCGTGCTGGCCGAGGACGGCAAGATCGAACAGGTGGTCTTCGATGTCGGCGGCTTCCTCGGCATCGGCGCGCGCAACGTCGCGGTGCCCTTCGAGGATCTGAAGATCTACACCAACGAGGACCAGAGCGACGTCCGGGTCTATGTACCCATGTCGCGCGAGGAACTCGAGGCCCTGCCGGAATATACGGCGGTCGAGTGATCCCTTTCCAAGGGTGACGGATGGCGCGCGGGAAACCGCGCGCCATTTCCTTTTGTGGGCGCTTCCCCGACGGCAGAGACCGGGTGGAGGGGCAAGGGTCGTCAGGTCGGCCGTCATGCCCCAGCCTGTGAGGATCCTCCTCGCGTCACCGGCGGCAGCCGTTTGCCCCGTGCGAGCGAGCCCGATCTTCCCTTCACGCCATCGCACCGGAGGTTTCGCCGGACCACACGGAACCCGCCGCCCAAGGTGCGGCTTGGGACAGGCCGCCGATGGCGAAAAGGGACGAACGCGAAGGACCCTGCTTCCAGCCCGTGCTTCCCGCAGCCCGATCCGCCCTCTCCCTGGCTCGGTCATGAAGCGCGACACTAAGCGGTAACGGGCGCGGCGCTCTCGCCCGAGACGCGCCCTCCTCTCCTGCCGGATTTGACGGAAGAAGCTCCGTAGCGGAACCTATCCTTCCCGCGGCCCGTTGCAGAGGCGACGCCGACAGATGAGGAGCCGACCTTGACCGCTACCCTGACCGCCATCGTCCTTGCCCTCGCCGGGCTGGGCCTCCTCATCCCGGGCGCCTGGCTGGCGGTTCTGGGCGGGAGCTGGTTCTACCTCGTGGCCGGCGCCCTCATGCTGCTGACGGGATGGCAGGTGTTCCGCCGCTCCTCCTCCGCCGAATGGATCTATGGCGGGCTTATCCTCGGCGCGCTCGTCTGGTCCGTCTGGGAAGTGGGCTTCGACTGGTGGGAACTCATTCCCCGCGGCGGCATCATCGCGGTTCTGGGCATCTGGCTCTACCTGCCCTTCATGCGGCGGCAGTTGCTGACCGAGGACGGACACCCCGCGCCCGGCCTGCCCCTGGCCCTGCCCCTTCTGGCGGCCATCGGGGTCGCCATCTGGTCCTGGACCGGAGACGAAGCGGGACATGCCGGGTCGCTCCCGACAGAGGTGGTGAGCGCCGAGCCGGATCTCGGCCCCACCGCCCCTCCCGGAGAGTGGCACCAGTACGGCCGCACGCAATACGGGCAGCGCTACAGCCCGCTCGAACAGATCAACATCCAGAATGTCGCCGAGCTCGAGCAGGTCTGGCAGTATCAGACCGGCGATGTGAAGCTGCCGCAGGACGTGACCGAGACCACCTATCAGGTCACGCCGCTGAAGGTCGACGACCGTCTCTACATCTGCACTCCGCACAATCTCGCCATCGCGCTCGATGCGGCGACGGGCAAGGAAGCCTGGCGCTTCGACGCGAACTCCGGGCTCGAGCCCGACCGGCAGCACCAGACCTGCCGTGGCGTGACCTACTGGCGCGATCCGGCACGGGCCGAGGGAGAGCTCTGCGCCGAGCGGGTCTATCTGCCCACCGCCGACGCGCGGCTGATCGCGCTCGACGCAAGGTCCGGCGCGGTCTGCACCTTCTTCGCCGACGAGGGCACGCTCCATCTCGAAAGCGGGATGCCCTACACGCCGGAAGGCTTCTACTATTCCACCTCCCCGCCCGTGGCCGTCGGAGGCCGGATCATCATCGGCGGTGCGGTCAACGACAATTTCTCGGTCTTTTCGCAGTCGGGCGTGATCCGGGCCTTCGACGCCAACACCGGCGCGCTCCTGTGGAACTGGGACAGCGGCAACCCCGACGAGACCGCCCCCATCGACTGGATGAACGGCGAGACCTACACGGCCAATTCGCCAAATTCCTGGTCGGTCTTCTCGGTCGATGAGGAACGCGGCCTCGTCTATATCCCGCTCGGCAATCAGGTTCCCGACCAGCTGGGCTTCGACCGCTCGCCCGCCGTCGAAGAGCATTCGTCCTCGGTCGTGGCGCTCGACGTGACGACGGGGCAGAAGGCATGGGTATTCCAGACGGTGCATCATGACCTGTGGGACATGGACGTGCCCGCCCAGCCCGTGCTGATCGATCTCGACATCGACGGCCAGACGGTGCCCGCGCTCGTGCAGCCGACGAAACAGGGCGACATCTATGTGCTCAACCGCGAGACGGGCGAGCCGATCCTGCCCGTCACCGAAGAGCCCGCCCCGCAGGAGGGTGGCCTGCCCGAGGAGAGCCCTGCGCCCACCCAGCCCACCTCGGCGCTGAGCTTCAAGCCCGCGGCGCTGCGCGAGAAGGACATGTGGGGGGTCACGATCTACGACCAGCTCGCCTGCCGGATCCAGTATCACCGGCTGAACTACGAGGGCCGCTACACGCCCCCGTCGCTGAACGGCACCATCGTCTATCCGGGCAATTTCGGCACCTTCAACTGGGGCTCCGTCGCCGTCGATCCCGAGCGGCAGGTGATGTTCGGGATGCCCACCTACCTGCCCTTCACGGTCGAGCTCGTTCCGGCCGAGGACATCCCGCCGCCCGGCGCGAACGAGACGGCCAGCGAACAGGGCCTGAACCGCAACGAGGGCGCTCCCTATGGCGTCATCATGGGCCCCTTCCTCGGGCCGCTCGGCGTGCCCTGCTCGGCGCCGCCGTGGGGCTATGTTGCGGGCGCCGACCTCCGCACGGGCGACATCGCCTACATGCACCGCAACGGCACCGTGCGCGACATGACGCCCCTGCCGCTGCCCCTCAAGGTGGGCGTGCCGGGGATCGGCGGGCCGATCGTCACGCGCGGCGGGGTGGCCTTCCTCGGAGCGGCGGTCGATGATTATCTGCGCGCCTACGACGTGACCACGGGCGAGCAGCTCTGGCAGGCGCGGCTGCCCGCGGGCGGCCAGTCGACGCCGATGACCTACGAGCAGGACGGACGGCAGTTCGTCGTGATCGTGGCGGGCGGGCACGGCTCGGTGGGCACCAAGCCCGGCGATTATGTGATCGCCTACGCCCTGCCGGGCGGCGCGGAGGGCTGATCCCGGGCCCGGCGGCCCCTGTCTTCCACATGTCGAAGGCCGGCAGAGGATCTGCCGGCCTTTCCCTTGTCGTCCTGCGGCATGGCCTGCGGTCAGAGGGCCACGACGAGGATCACCACCACGATCATGATCGCGCCGAAGATCAGGATCGGGCGCATGCCGCGGCGCTCCTGATTGCCGGCAAGCTCGCCCACCGTGCGCGACTGGGACGAGGCATTGGCCGACCGGTCTGCGGGCCGGGCCTCCATCTCGCGGGCACGGGCAATCTGCTCGGGGCTCGGAGGCGTGCCGGCCGCCTCGTCGTCGGTGCCCAGAGGCGCGGCTGCCGGGTCCATGAACGACACCTTGTCGGCCGCTCCGCCCCGGTCGATGTCGTGGCGGAGCCGGTCGGTCGTGTTGCCGGTGCTGTCGGCCGGGGGCACGCGCTCCTCGGTCGGACGCTCGGGCGGGGTCTGGGCCATGGGATGCTCCTGCTGATAGTTGGCAGTGGCAACCGGCCGCGAGGCTCCTTGTTCCCTGCCCGCCCGCCATGCCCCGGTGACGATGACGTGCGGCCCGGAACCATTGATCGCCGCGCCGGTTGAGATCGGAACGCCGGCCTGCGCCGGCTCAGCCCCGAGGAGGAGCGAATGTCGGCATCCGACAATGACATCGAGAAGCAGAAGCGTCGCCACCGGGGTCCGTTGATCGGCATTGCCGTCGTGGTCATCTTCGCGCTGGGATACATGGTCTGGTGGTTCGGCCATGAAGTGTCCGAGGGCACCGCGCCGCAAGGAAGCGACGTTCAGATCGACGGACGCACCGGCGAGGTCGATGGCGATCCGCAACGCGGCAGCGCCGGCGGCGGCGATCCCGCCTCGGCCGACAATGCTCCGGCGCCGCCCGCGACCGCCCCCGCCAACTGACAGGACGGGTCTTCCCGCTCCGCCGACGGCCGCCCCCTGGGGCGGCCGTTTCCGTTCCTGCCCCAGCGCAGGGGCAGCCCCTCCCCGCGCCTGCCGAGGCCCGCTGCGGCGCCCGAGCCGCCACGCGCTGCGGCCCATGTTCGTTTTCCGCCATTTCGCGCATTTTCGAAAAACCAGATTGACAAAACGCCGCACGGAGGGCTTCCTTCCGTCATGAGGACAGGAGGCGGGCGCGTGAGTGAGCGGGGGACCGGAAGCGATCCGGTCGATCTCTTCATCATCGGCGGCGGGATCAACGGCTGCGGGATCGCCCGCGATGCCGCCGGCCGCGGGCTGAGCGTGACGCTCGCCGAGATGGGCGATCTCGCGCAGGCCACCTCCTCGGCCTCGACCAAGCTCTTTCACGGCGGGCTACGCTATCTCGAATATTTCGAGTTCCGCCTCGTGCGCGAGGCGCTGGAAGAGCGCGAGACGCTGCTCGTCGCCATGCCACACATCTCCTGGCCCATGCGCTTCGTCCTGCCCTGGCAGCCGGAGATGCGCTTTGCGGGCGACACGCCCACGGCGCGCCTCCTCGGCCGGCTGATGCCCTGGGCGCGCGGCCGCCGCCCGGCCTGGCTCATCCGGCTCGCGCTCGAGACCTACGACCGGCTGGGCGGGCGCAAGATCCTGCCGCCGGCCCGGGCCGTCGATCTGACCCGCGACCCCGCGGGCCGTGCGCTGCAGCCGCGCTTCACCAAGGGCTGGGAATATTCCGATTGCTGGGTCGAGGATTCGCGCCTCGTGGTGCTGAACGCCCGCGACGCCGAGATCCGCGGCGCCACGATCCTGACCCGCACGAAGGTGGTCGGGGCCGAGCGGCGGGGCGATCTGTGGCATGTGACGACCGAGGGTGCGCGCGGGCGGCAGGTGCATCGCGCCCGCGCCCTCGTCAATGCGGGCGGGCCGTGGGTCGCGCGGATCATCCGCGAGACGCTGGCCCTGCCCTCGACCGAGGGCGTGCGCCTCGTGCGCGGCAGCCATATCGTGACGAAGCGGCTCTTCGACCACGACCGCTGCTATTTCTTCCAGGGAACGGACGGGCGGATCATCTTCGCCATTCCCTACGAGACCGACTTCACCCTGATCGGCACCACCGATCAGGACCATCGCGGCGCCCCCGACGAGGCGCGCTGCACGCCGGAAGAGCAGGAATATCTCTGCGCCTTCGCCTCGGACTATTTCCGCAAGCCCGTCACGCGCGAGGATATCGTCTGGACCTATTCCGGGGTCCGGCCGCTCCATGACGACGGGGCCCGCTCGGCCACGGCGGCGACGCGGGACTATGTGCTCTCGCTCGACAGCCGGGGCGCGCCGCTGCTGAACGTGTTCGGGGGCAAGATCACCACCTATCGGCGGCTGGCCGAAAGCGCGATGGCCAGGCTCGGGGATCATTTCCCGCAGGCGCGGGGCGCCTGGACGGCCCGGGTGCCGCTGCCCGGCGGGGACTTCCCCTGGGACGGGGCTCCTGCGCTGGCCGAGGGCCTGCGGCGGGATTATCCGTTCCTCACCGAGCGCTGGGCGATGCGGCTTGTGCGGGCCTACGGAACGGATGCGCGAAATCTGCTCGGCCCGGCGCTGAGCGCGCTTGATCTGGGACGGGACTTCGGTGCTACCCTCACCGAAGCCGAAGTGCGCTGGCTGATGGATCACGAATATGCCGAGCGGGCCGAGGATGTGGTCTGGCGGCGCAGCAAGCTGGGCCTGCGGCTCTCGCCCGAAGAGATCGCGGCGCTCGACGGCTGGATGAGGCAGGAAGGCGGGCCATCGGCCGCCCGCGCCGACACGGGCTGACGCCCGGAGGGACAGGACGCGAAGGCCGCCGGGGTCCACCCGGACGGAGGCCGGGCGGAAGTCCCGGGAACGATGCGAGGGCCCGGCGACGGGCCCGGGACCGAGCGAAGACGGGGCGGCGGGCCCGGGACGAAGCGACCGGGCGACGCGCGCGGGAAGGAAGCAGCCGGGCAACGAGCCCGGCGGGGGACCGGAGGCCGGGAAACGATCCCCGGCGAGAGACCGGAGCCGGGCGCAAGGCCCGGCACGGGGACCAGACGGGCGGCCCGAGGAGGGGCGGCCCGGACGGGTGAAGAAGATCCGGCCACAGCCGGACGCGAAGTCAGGGGGGAGAATGACGCTGGAACTCCAGGGGGTTTCGCGCATGGTCGGCGGCCGGGTGCATATCCACCCCACCGACCTCGCGCTTCAGGGCGGCACGATGAACGTGCTCCTTGGCCCCACGCTTGCGGGCAAGACGAGCCTCATGCGGCTGATGGCGGGGCTGGATGCGCCCTCCTCGGGCCGTCTCCTGTGGAACGGGCAGGATGTGACGGGCCAGCGGGTGCAGGACCGCCGGGTGGCGATGGTCTACCAGCAGTTCATCAACTATCCCTCGATGAGCGTCTACGAGAACATCGCCTCGCCGCTGCGGCTGCAGGGCCGGAGCCGCCCCGAGATCGAGCGGGCGGTGGGCGAAGTGGCCGAGATGCTGAAGCTCACGCCGATGCTGCGGCGCAAGCCTCTGGAGCTGTCGGGCGGCCAGCAGCAGCGCTGCGCGCTGGCCCGGGCGCTGGTGAAGGGCGCAGGCCTCGTGCTTCTCGACGAGCCGCTGGCGAACCTCGACTACAAGCTCCGCGAGGAGTTGCGTCTGGAAATCCCGAAGATCTTCGAGGCTTCGGGCGCGATCTTCGTCTATGCCACCACCGAGCCCGAGGAGGCGCTCCTCCTCGGCGGCCATACGGCCACCCTCTGGGAGGGCCGCGTGACCCAGTTCGGCCCGACGCCGCAGGTTTACCGCCAGCCGGTCGATGCAACGACCGCGCGGGTCTTCAGCGATCCGCCGATGAACTTCCTGCCCGTCACCAAGTCCGGCGCCCGGCTGACCTTCGGCCATCTGGCCAATGCCCCGGCCGAGGGCGCCCTCGCGGGCCTCGCCGACGGGCGCTATCTGGCGGGGTTCCGGGCGAACCATCTGGCGCTGAACCGCCATTCCGGGCGGGCGGTGGAATTCTCCTGCCGGCTGACCGCCACCGAGATCACCGGCTCCGAGACCTTCCTGCATCTGGCGCATGGCTCCGACCTCTGGGTGGGCCTCGTTCCCGGGGTCCATGATCTGCCACCCGGCAGCGAGGTGTCGGTCTGGCTCGATCCGGCCCATGTCTATCTCTTCGATGCCGAGGGCGCGCTGGCCGCCCCCGCGGCCTATGCGCTCGCGGCCTGAGGAGGCACCGATGTCCCGGATCACCCTCTCGAACCTCGCCCACAGCTACCTGCCGAAGCCGAAGACGCCGGCCGACTATGCGCTGAAGGAGATGGATCATGTCTGGCAGGACGGCGGCGCCTATGCGCTTCTCGGCGCCTCGGGCTGCGGCAAGACCACGCTTCTGAACATCATCTCGGGGCTCCTGCGCCCGAGCCAGGGGCGCGTGCTCTTCGGCGAGACCGACGTGACCGATGCCCCCACCGCCGCCCGCAACATCGCGCAGGTGTTCCAGTTCCCCGTGGTTTACGACACGATGACCGTGCGCGAGAACCTGGCCTTCCCGCTGCGCAACCGCGGCCGCGATGCCGCCTATATCGCGGCGCGCGTGGATCAGATCGCGGCGATGATCGGCATGGAGGCGATGCTCGACCGCAAGGCGCGGGGCCTCACCGCCGACGCCAAGCAGAAGATCAGCCTCGGGCGCGGCATGGTGCGCGAGGATGTGAACGCCATCCTCTTCGACGAGCCGCTGACGGTGATCGATCCGCACATGAAATGGGAGCTGCGGACCCAGCTGAAGCAGCTGCACCGCGAGTTCGGCCACACGATGATCTATGTGACCCACGACCAGACCGAGGCGCTGACCTTCGCCGACAAGGTGGTCGTCATGCACGAGGGCCGCGTCGTCCAGACCGGCACCCCGGAGGAGCTGTTCGAGACGCCCGAGCACACGTTCGTGGGCTATTTCATCGGCTCGCCGGGCATGAACCTGTTCGAGGCCGAGGTCGAGGGCAATATGGCGCGCGTGATGGGCCATCCGGTGCCGCTCTCGGCCAGCTACCCGGCCGCGCGCGGGCGGGTGCAGATCGGGATCCGCCCCGAGTTCGTGCAGCTCGCCGACGAGGGCCTGCCCGCGATCATCACGCGGGTCGAGGATGTGGGCCGCCACCGCATCCTGCGCGGCGAGGCCTTCGGGCAGCCCGTGAACCTGCTTCTGCCCGAGGAGATCCCGGCCGCCCCCGGGCCCGCCTTCCTGCGGCTCGCTCCCGAGAAGATCAATGTCTATGCCGACGATTGGCGCGTGCTGCCGGTCGGCGCCCGGAGGGCCGCCTGATGGAGAAGAGCTGGAACAACCGCGCCTGGTTCCTCGTGCTGCCGGTGCTGGCGCTCGTGGCCTTCTCGGCCGTCGTGCCGCTGATGACAGTTGTCAACTATTCGGTGCAGGACACGTTCGGCAACAACGAGTTCTTCTGGGCCGGCCTCGAATGGTTCGAGGAGACCGTCACCTCCGAGCGCATCCATGCAGCGCTCGGCCGGCAGGTGCTCTTCACCGCGATCATCCTCGCCATCGAGGTGCCGCTGGGGATCTTCGTGGCGCTCCACATGCCGAAGAAGGGCTTCTGGGCCAGCCTCTGCCTGATCCTGATGGCGATGCCGCTGCTGATCCCCTTCAACGTGGTGGGCACGATCTGGCAGATCTTCGGCCGGGTGGACATCGGCCTTCTGGGCCGCACGCTGACCGCGCTCGGGATCGACTACAATTACACGAACGACTGGCTCGATGCCTGGGTCACGGTGATCGTGATGGATGTGTGGCACTGGACCTCGCTCGTGGCGCTCCTCTGCTACGCCGGGCTGCAATCCATCCCCGAGGCCTATTACCAGGCGGCCAAGATCGACCAGGCCAGCCGCTGGGCCGTGTTCCGCTACATCGAGCTGCCGAAGATGCGGGGCGTGCTGCTGATCGCGGTGCTCCTGCGCTTCATGGACAGTTTCATGATCTATACCGAGCCCTTCGTGGTGACGGGCGGCGGGCCCGGCAACTCGACCACGTTCCTTTCGATCGATCTCGTGAAGATGGCGATCGGCCAGTTCGACCTCGGCCCCGCCGCCGCCTTCTCGATCATCTACTTCCTCGTCATCCTGCTGATCTCGTGGGTGTTCTACACCGTGATGACCAACCTCGACCGGGAGGACCGCCCATGACCGCCCTGCCCGTCTGCCCGCCCGAGGAGGACCGCGCATGAAACGCCCCGGCTCTGCGCTCGTGATGGTGCTGTATCTGCTGTTCCTGCTGATCCCGATCTACTGGCTCGTGAACATGAGCTTCAAGACCAACGCCGAGATCACGCGCAGCTTCACGCTCTTTCCGCATGACCTGACCTTCCAGAACTACCGGACGATCCTCACCGACCCGTCCTGGTACATGGGCTATGTGAATTCGCTGACCTATGTGGTGCTGAACACGGCGATCTCGATCACCGTGGCGCTGCCGGCGGCCTACGCCTTCTCGCGCTACCGGTTCCTCGGCGACAAGCACCTGTTCTTCTGGCTGCTCACGAACCGGATGGCGCCTCCGGCCGTCTTCGCGCTGCCCTTCTTCCAGCTCTATTCCTCGGTCGGGCTCTTCGACACCCATATCGCGGTGGCGCTGGCCCATTGTCTCTTCAACGTGCCGCTCGCGGTCTGGATCCTCGAGGGCTTCATGTCGGGCGTGCCGAAGGAGATCGATGAGACCGCCTATATCGACGGCTATTCCTTCCCGCGCTTCTTCGTGAAGATCTTCATGCCGCTGATCGCGAGCGGCATCGGGGTCGCCGCCTTCTTCTGCTTCATGTTCTCCTGGGTCGAGCTCCTGCTCTCGCGCACGCTGACCTCGGTCAATGCCAAGCCCATTGCGGCCACCATGACGCGGACCGTCTCGGCCTCGGGGCTCGACTGGGGTGTGCTGGCGGCGGCCGGGGTGCTGACGCTGATCCCGGGCGGGCTCGTGATCTGGTTCGTGCGCAACTACATCGCCAAGGGCTTCGCCCTGGGGAGGGTGTGATGGGTCGGATAGCCTCCTGCATGATCGTGGCCTGTGCGGCCCTGATGCCGGCTCTTGCCTCGGCTCAGGGGGCGGCCGAGCCGTGGGAGGGCGGCTGCCTCGTACGGGGCCTCGATCCCGGTGGCGACGGCTTCCTGTCGGTCCGCCGGGGACCGGGGTCGGAGAATGCCGAGATCGCGCGCGTCCGCAACGGCGACGCCCTGTTTCTCGACCATCGGAAGTGTCAGGGCAAATGGTGCCTTGCCGAGGGCGGAGTGGTGGGCGGCCGGCAAGCCGACATCCGTGGCTGGTTCCACACCGGCTGGTGCGAATTTTATCCGTAGGAGAGGATCACATGGCCTGGATGGCCTGGACATGGCCCACGGCGGCCTTCTTCGTCACCATCGGCAGCCTTCTCGTGCTGATGACGGTTCTTGCGGTGGCGCGGCCGGAGGTTCCGCGTGTGGGGATCCTCAGGATCGAGACGACGCGGGGGGACCGGCTGTTCATCTCGCTCCTGGGCTCGGCCTTCCTGTGCCTGGGCTGGCTCGCGCTGATGGGGCCGCCGCTCTGGGGCGCGCTCGCGCTCTGCCTGATCTACGCCGCGGCGGTCTTCCGCTGGGTGTGACCGACCCGTGCCGGGGGGGAGCCCGGCCAATGTCCAACGTCTTTGGGAGGAGACCTGCATGAGATACCGAACGACCGCCACCGCGATGGCCCTGTGCCTGATGGCCGTGGCCGCGCCCGCTTGGGCCGACATGGAGGCCGCGAAAAAGTTTCTCGACGCCGAGATCGGGGATCTCTCCGCGCTCTCGCGCGCCGAGCAGGAAGCCGAGATGCAATGGTTCATCGATGCGGCCCAGCCCTTCGCCGGGATGGAGATCAAGGTCGTCTCCGAGACCATCACCACCCACGAATATGAAAGCAAGGTCCTCGCCCCCGCCTTCTCCGCCATCACCGGCATCAGGATCAGCCACGACCTGATCGGCGAGGGCGACGTGGTCGAGAAGCTGCAGACCCAGATGCAGTCGGGCGAGAACATCTACGACGCCTATATCAACGACAGCGACCTGATCGGCACCCACTGGCGCTACCAGCAGGCGCGCAGCCTGACCGACTGGATGGCCAATGCGGGCAAGGAGGTCACCAACCCCGGCCTCGACCTGCAGGATTACATCGGCCTGAAATTCACCACGGCGCCCGACGGCGAGCTCTACCAGCTGCCCGACCAGCAGTTCGCCAACCTCTACTGGTTCCGCGCCGACTGGTTCGACGACGCCCAGACCAAGGCCGATTTCAAGGCCAAATACGGCTACGAGCTGGGCGTGCCGCTGAACTGGTCGGCCTACGAGGACATCGCCGAATTCTTCACCGGGCGCGACATGAGCGCGCTCGGCGGGCCGAAGAGCGCCTATGGCAGCATGGATTACGGCAAGAAGGACCCGAGCCTCGGCTGGCGCTACACCGATGCCTGGATGTCGATGGCGGGCATGGGCGACAAGGGCGATCCGAACGGGCTGCCCGTCGACGAATGGGGCATCCGGGTGGACGAGAATTCGCGCCCCGTGGGCTCCTGCGTGGCGCGCGGCGGGGCCACCAACGATGCGGCCGCGGTCTATGCGATCACCAAATCGATCGAATGGCTGCAGAAATACGCCCCGCCGCAGGCGGCCGGCATGACCTTCTCGGAATCGGGCCCGGTGCCGGCGCAGGGCGAGGTGGCCCAGCAGATGTTCTGGTACACCGCCTTCACCGCCGACATGGTCAAGGAGGGCCTGCCGGTGATGAACGAGGACGGCACGCCCAAATGGCGCATGGCCCCCTCGCCGCACGGCGCCTACTGGTCGGAGGGCACCAAGGTGGGCTACCAGGACGTGGGCTCCTGGACGCTGCTGAAATCCACCCCCGACGACCGGGCCAAGGCCGCCTGGCTCTATGCGCAGTTCGTCTCCTCGAAGACGGTCGACGTGAAGAAGAGCCATGTGGGCCTGACCTTCGTGCGCGAATCCACCATCCAGCACCAGAGCTTCACCGACCGCGCGCCGAAGCTCGGCGGGCTGGTGGAATTCTACCGCTCGCCCGCCCGGGTGCAGTGGTCGCCCACGGGCACGAACGTGCCGGACTATCCCAAGCTCGCCCAGCTCTGGTGGCAGAACATCGGCGACGCCATGTCGGGCGCCAAGTCGCCGCAGGAGGCGCTCGACGCGCTCTGCGCCGAGCAGGAGAAGGTGCTGGCCCGGCTCGAGCGCGCGGGCGTGCAGGGCGATCTCGGCCCGAAGCTGAACGAGGAGAAGGACCCGCAGGAATGGCTCGACGCCCCCGGCGCCCCGGTGGCCCGGCTCGAGAACGAGAAGCCCCAGGGCGAGACCATCTCCTATGACGAGCTCATCAAGTCCTGGCAGCAGGGCTGACACGACAGGGGGCGGCAGCCGCCGCCCCCACCCACCCCCGGCGACGGTGGAAGAGCCGTGCGCACCCGCAGCCGGGATCACGACAGACAGGGGACAGGCCTCCGCGCCGGAGGCCCGCCGCATCGGAACAGGATCGGCGGCCCGTCTTCCGGGAGCCCGGTCCTCGCGCCTCCGCGGTCCGCCTTACAGGGGTCACGGCTGCAACGGGTGGGCCTTAGCACAGGAAGCCCGCCGCATCGGAACGGGATCAGCCGCCGTCTTCCGGGAGCCCTTCCGGCCGTGCATGATGCGCGGCGCGGGCGGGAGGATTCGCGCAAGACGCATCGGGAAGAGAGACATGCACCACATCCTCGCCATCGATCAGGGCACCACCTCGTCGCGCGCGATGGTCTTCGACGAGGCCCTCACGCTGAAGTCGGTCGCGCAGGAGGAATTCCCGCAGATCTACCCGCGCCCGGGCTGGGTCGAGCACGACCCCTCGGACCTCTGGTCGAGCGTCGCCGCCACTGCGCGGGCGGCGGTCGAGCGCGCCGAGATCGACGGCAGCCTCGCGGCGATCGGGATCACCAACCAGCGCGAGACCGTCGTCGTCTGGGAGCGCGCCTCGGGGCATCCGATCCACAATGCCATCGTCTGGCAGGACCGGCGCACGGCCGATCTCTGCCATGCGCTGGCCGAGGCGGGGCAGGAGCCCCTCATCACCGGGCGCACGGGCCTGCTGCTCGATCCCTATTTCTCGGCCACCAAGCTCAAGTGGCTGCTCGACCATGTGGAGGGCGCCCGTGCCCGCGCGCGGCGGGGCGAGCTTCTGTTCGGCACGGTGGACAGCTACCTGATCTGGAAGCTCACCGGCGGGCGCGCGCATGTGACCGACGCCACCAATGCCGCGCGCACCATGCTCTTCGACATCGGCCGCGGCACCTGGGACGCCGAGATCTGCGGCCTCCTCGACATCCCGATGGAGATGCTGCCCGAGGTCAAGGATTGCGCGGCCCCCTTCGGCATGACGCGCGCCGATCTCTTCGGGCGCGAGATCCCGATCCTCGGCGTGGCGGGCGACCAGCAGGCCGCCACCTGCGGGCAGGCCTGCTTCCGGCCCGGCATGATGAAATCGACCTACGGCACCGGCTGCTTCGCGCTGCTGAACACCGGCGAGGAGCGGGTGACGAGCCGCGCGCGGCTTCTGACCACGATCGCCTATCAGCTCGGCGGCAAGCGCACCTATGCGCTGGAGGGCTCGATCTTCATCGCGGGCGCCGTGGTGCAATGGCTGCGCGACGGGCTGAAGATCATCCGCGAGGCGGGCGAGACGCAGGGCCTCGCCCTCTCCTCGGACGCGGCGCAGGATCTGGTGATCGTGCCTGCCTTCACCGGCCTCGGCGCGCCCTGGTGGAAGCCCGAGAGCCGCGGCGCGGTCTTCGGGCTCACCCGCAACTCGGGACCGGCGGAATTCGCCCGCGCGGCCCTCGAGAGCGTGGGCTACCAGACGCGCGATCTGCTCGAGGCGATGCGGGCGGACTGGGCGGCGGGCGCCGAGGGCGTGCTGCGGGTCGATGGCGGCATGGCGGCGTCGGACTGGTCGATGCAGTTCCTGGCCGACATCATCGGCGCGCCCGTCGACCGGCCGGTGGTGCGCGAGACGACGGCGCTCGGCGTGGCCTGGCTCGCGGGGATGCAGGCGGGGCTCCGCCCGGGGCCGGAGGAATTCGCCGCCGACTGGGCGCTGGAGCGACGGTTCGAACCGCAGATGGAGGCCGCGGTGCGGGAGGCGAAATACGACCGCTGGGGTCGCGCCGTGCGCGCGGTGATGGCGGTATGACCCCCTTCGGCATCGCGGCGCCGGGGCGCATCCTCTTCGGCCGGGGCGAGGCGCGGCAGGCCGCGGGGCTCGTCGCGGGGCTCGGGAGGCGCGTGCTTCTGGTGCATGGGCGCGATCCGGGCCGGGCCGCATGGCTCTGCCGGGCGCTCGAGGCGGAGGGGGCCGAGGTGCTGACGGTGGGCTGCCCCTCAGAGCCCGATCTCGCGACGCTCGAGGCGGGGCTCGATGCCGCGCGGCCCTTCGCGCCGCAGGTGGTCGCAGGCCTGGGCGGCGGTGCGGCGCTCGATCTGGCGAAGGCGCTGGCGGCGCTGGTGCCCGCACCCGAAGGGCCGATGGCGCATCTGGAGGTGGTCGGCCGCGGCCTGCCGCTGACCGCACCGCCCCTGCCCTTCGTGGCCCTGCCCACCACGGCGGGCACCGGCAGCGAGGCCACACGCAATGCGGTGATCGGCGTGCCCGAGCATGGGCGCAAGGTGAGCCTGCGCGACGCGCGGATGCTGGCGCGGATCGCCCTCGTCGATCCGGCGCTAACCGACGGCTGTCCGCGGGGCGTGACCCTGGCCTCGGGACTCGATGCGGTGACGCAGGTGATCGAGCCCTATGTCTCGGCCCGCGCCACGCCCTTCACCGATGCGATTGCGCGGCCCGCCATCGCGGAGGGGCTTGCGGCGCTGAGGCGGCTCATGCGGGGCGAGGACAGTGCGGCCCGCGACGAGATCGCCTGGGTGAGCCTCTCGGGCGGGCTGGCGCTCGCGAATGGTGGGCTCGGCGCAGTGCATGGGCTTGCCGGCGTGATCGGGGGGCTCTCGGGCGCGCCGCACGGGGCGATCTGCGGGGCGCTGCTCGCGCCGATCCTGCGGGCGAACCTCGCGGCCTCGGCGCCG
>NZ_MABH01000250.1 GCF_001720585.1 Cereibacter johrii
CGGGCCCGCTCGAACGCACCGCCGCGGCCATCCGCGCGGCGGGCGGCACGGCCTCGGTCACGCTCTGCGACATCACCCGGCGCGCCGAGGTCGAGGCGCTGGTGGCGGAGACCGAGGCGCGTCACGGGCGCCTCGATGTGCTCGTGAACAATGCGGGCATCACCGGGCGCTCGGCGCTGACCGAGGTCGAGGATGCCGACTGGGATCTGATGCTCCGCACCCACATGACCGGCCCCTTCATGGCCTGCCGCGCGGCGCTGCCCGGCATGATGCGGCGCGGCGCGGGCAAGATCGTCAACACCGTCTCGGTGCTGGGCGAGCTCGGCCGGCCCTGGGTGGTGCCCTATGCGGCGGCCAAGGGCGGGCTGCGGATGCTGACGCGGGCGCTTGCCACCGAGGTGGCGGGCGCCAACATCCAGGTCAACGGCATCGGGCCGGGCTATTTCGAGACCGAGATGAACGCGGCCATCGTCCAGAACGAGGCGCTCCATGCCGAGCGCGTGGCCCGCGTGCCCGCCCGGCGCTGGGGCCGCCCGGCCGAGCTCGGCGGAACGGCGGTCTATCTCGCCTCGGCGGCGTCGGACTATGTCACCGGGCAGATCATCTATGTCGATGGCGGCCTGACCGCCTCATTCTAGGAGAGACGCATGTCCGCGCCCGATCAGGCCCAGGAGTTCCGCGAGGCGATGAGCCGGCTCGCCAGCGGCGTGAGCCTCGTCACCACCCGCAGCCTCGCAGGCGTGCCGCACGGGATGCTGGCCACGGCCGTGACCTCGGTCTCGGCCGCCCCGCCCATGCTCCTCGTCTGCATCAACCGCTCGGCCACTCTGCTGGCCGACCTGCTCGAGCGCGGGGCCTTCTGCGTGAACTTCCTCGGCGCGCATCATCAGGATCTCGCGGGGCGGTTCTTCTCGGCCGAGGGCCGCGCGCAGCGGTTTCAGACCGGCCCCTGGACGGAGCTTGCGACCGGCGTGCCGGTGCTCGCCGACAGTCTGGCCGCGCTCGACTGCCAGCTCGACCGCGCGGTCGAGGCCGGCACCCACAGCGTGCTCTTCGGCCGGGTCGAGGCGGTCCGCCTGTCGCCCCCCGGCGAGGTGCAGCCGATGATCCACTACCTGCGCCAGTATCGCCGGCTGGAAAGCCCCGAGGCGCAGCGCAGCGAAGCGGCCTCCTGATCCCTGACCGTCCCGGCGAGGGCCGGAGCGCCGCGAAGCCCCACGCGGGCCTTCGCGGCCTCTGTCGTCTGCCGGTCCTGCCACCTCGCCAAGGGTCCGCGGAGATCCGGCCCCGGTCTTAAGGATCCGGCGGCCCCTCGGGCCGCCGGAGGCGCGAGGCTCAGTAGGCCACGCGCTTGTAGTAGCGCCGCGTGACCAGCGGGTGGTCGCGCATCACTTCGAGATGGGCGCTCAGACGCTCCATCAGCGTGGCCATCACCGCGGGCGAGATCAGCGCGCGCAGCTCGGGCGAGAGGGTCTGCGGGCAGTAATCGGCGGTCGAGATCACCGTCAGCCGGTCGGTATATTGACGCGCGAACTGCGCCACACGCTCGGCCAGCGGATCGTAGGCATCCTCGCCGCGGAACAGCACGAGGCTCACCCCCGGCTCGATCAGCTCGAGCGGGCCGTGGAAGAAGTCCGACGCATGGACGGGCCGCGTGCGGATCCACTGCATCTCCTCGAGGATGCAGGTCGCGTAATAGAGCGCCTCGGGCCACATGTTCCCCGCACCGGTGAACATGTGATAGTCGGCGCCCGCGATGATGCGCGCATGATCCTCGGCCTTGGGCTCGAAGGCCTTCTTGGCCGCGACCAGCGCCGCCGGCACCGTCTGAAGCTCGGCCACCAGCGCATCGTAATTGTCGATCTCGCCGCGGGCCTTCATGACCGACAGGGCGATGAGCAGCGACTGGAGGTAGAAGCTCTCGGACGAGGTGTCATCCTCGGCGAAGTTCACGAGGGCCGGGTTGCCGCCGAGGCCGAGCGGCGTGTCGGCATGGCCCACCAGCGTGATGATCTTGGCGCCCACTTCCTTCAGCTTCTCGAGCATGGCCACGCTCTCCTTCGTGGTGCCCGACAGCGAGGGCATCACCACGATGGACTTGTCGGTGAGATTGGCCGAGCCGGTCAGGATCAGCTCCGCCGGATAGTCCTTGAAGGTCGGGAAGCCCGAGCGGCGGTGGAGCAGCTGGACGGCGGGCTCCATCAGATAGGCCACGCCGCCGGTGCCGAGGAAATAGAGGTTGGTCGCGCCCGCCGCGATGGCCGCGCCGATCTCGGCGTCGATCCGGGGCGCGAGCGCCACGGCGCCCGACTGGATGCGGAGGAAGCGGTCCTCGTTGAAATTCAGCATGTCTGATCCTCTTGGTTTCGCCCCGGGGGGCAGGTGTTCAGGGCCCGGCCGCGTCGGGCGGCCGGGGGAAGGAAAGGCAGGGAAAGGGCCGCCCGGTCAGGCGGTGAGCTGTGCCACGCGGGAAGCCAGCCGCTCCGAGGCCGCCTCGAGGGCTGCCGACCGCCGGGCCCTCAGCTCCGCATCCGCGGCAAGGCGGGCCTCCATGCCGGCGAGGAGCGCGGAGACGACCTCGGGCGCGGTGCCGCCCGGAACGGTGCGCGCCCGCACCGCCTCGACCGGGTCCATCCAGCGCCGCAGGCGCTCTTCGGGCAGATCGAAGCTGCGGCCGATCTCGGCCTCGGCCGCCTCGTTCAGCACCGCGACCGTCAGCTCTTCGGCACCGCCGCCCGCGGCCAGCACCATCTGCACCGCGCGCCCCACCACATGATGGGCATCGCGGAACGAGATGCCGAAGTCGCGCACGAGCCCGTCGGCCAGATCGGTCGCGGTCGAGAAATTGGCCTTGCAGCGCGCCAGCAGCTTCTCGGCATCCGGCGTCGCCGTCTCGAAGATCAGCCGCAGCAGCGAGAGCGACGCCTCGAACCGGGCGAAGGCGGGCCAGGCGTCGGCCACCCCCTCGCGCACGCTGTCGAGACCGATCGAATAGTTCGACCCCTTCACCGCCGCGAGCGCGCCCGCCAGCGCCCCGATGCTGCGCCCGGCCTCGGCCCGGAAATATTCGAGCGGCAGCATGTTCTTCTTCTGCGGCATGATCGAGGAGGTGCCCGCCACCCGGTCGGGGAAGGTGAGCGCCCCGAATTCCCAGGTGGTGAAGACGTAAAGATCCTGCGCCACGCGCGAGAAGAGCACCTGCGCGCTGGTGACGGCCCAGAGAAGCTCGGTCACGAAATCGCGCGAGGCCACGGCATCGAGCCCCGGCGCGGCCGGCGCGGCGAAGCCCAGAAGGTCGGCCGTCTCGTCGCGGTCGATGGCGAAGGAGGTGCCGGCCAGCGCCGCCGAGCCGAGCGGGCAGGCGTCGAGCCGGTCGAGCACCGCCGCGAGCCGCTCGTGCTCGCGTTCCATCCCGCGGGCGACGTTGGCGAGATAATAGCCGAAGGTGATGGGCTGGGCGGGCTGGAGGTGGGTATAGCCCGGCATCACGGTCAGCACATGGCGCCCGGCCGCCGCGAGACAGGCGCGGCGGGCCTCTTCCATCGCGGCCAGAAGCGCGAGGCAGGTCTCGCGCGCGGCCATCCGGTCGAGGGTCGAGCCGATGTCGTTGCGGCTGCGCCCGACATGGAGCCAGCCCGCCACCGCCTTGCCCGCGACCTGCCCGAGCCGGTTCTCGAAGGCGAAATAGCTGTCCTCGAACTGCGGATCGAGGTCGATGGCGGCGGGGCCCTCGGCGCGGATCTGCGCGATCCCGCGCAGGATGTCGCGCGCGCAATCGGCCGGGATCAGCCCGCGGGCGGCCAGCATCGCGGCATGGGCCTCGTTCAGCGCGCACATCCGCTCCAGCGCCGGGGCGTCGAAGCCCTGCATCGGCGGCTCGTAGATGGTGCGGGCCACCTCGGCCGCGGTGCGTTCCGTCAGGCGGGAGCTCACGGAGTTCTTCATCTGGGATCTTTCCGGTCGGTGAGGGCCAGGGGCAGGGCGTCGAGCAATGCCCCGGCGGAGGGGAAATCGGTGGGCGAGAGGAGCCGCTGCCAGAGCGCGCGGGCCTCGGAGGGCCGGGCCACGGGCGCGAGGCAGGCCGCGAACTTCTCCGCGAGCTGGGTGTCGGTCAGCGGTGCCGCGGCGCTGCCCGGGGCGGCCTCGCGGCGGCCGGTGAGGCGGCTGCCGTCCTG
>NZ_MABH01000251.1 GCF_001720585.1 Cereibacter johrii
GGGCGCTGGCGGGCGTTGCGGGGCCGCAAGAAAGGCCCTACATGGGCCCCATGGCACACAGATCCCACACCGGCACCGGCCCCTCGCAACGCCAGCTTCGCGTCGGCGAACTCATCCGCCGCACCCTGGCGGACGTGCTGAACCGGGGCGAGATCCACGACCCCGAGCTCAACCGCCTGTCGATCACGGTGGGCGAGGTGCGCTGCTCGCCGGATCTGAAGGTCGCGACCGTCCATGTCATGCCGCTGGGCGGCAAGGATGTGGAGGAGGCGATCGCGCTCCTGTCCAAGCACCGGGGCGAGCTGCGCCACCACATCACCCGGCAGATGACGCTGAAATATGCGCCCGACCTGCGCTTCCGCCCGGACGAGACCTTCGACCGGCTGGACGAGACGCGGCGGCTCTTCTCGGACGAGACGGTGCAGCGCGACATCCGCGGCGGCGGAGAGGCGGATGAGGACTAGGCTCGCAGCCATCCTGTTCGCGCTCTGGCCCGCGGCCTGCGCGACGGCCGAACCCGCCTGCCGCGATCTGACCTTCGAGGGCACGCGCTACAGCCTGTGCGAGGCGCAGGCGGGCGACGACATCCGCATCTTCCAGACCGCGCCGGACGGCAGGCCCTACGGCAGTTTCGAGCGCATCAACAGCGCGCTGGAGAGCGAGGGACGCCAGCTGGCCTTCGCGATGAACGCGGGGATGTATCATGCCGACCGCCGCCCGGTGGGGCTGCTGATCGAGGAGGAGGTCGAGCGCGCGCCCCTCGTGACCTCGGCCGGGCCCGGCAATTTCGGACTGCTGCCGAACGGGGTCTTCTGCGTGGGCGACGGCTTCCGCGTCATCGAATCGCGCAGCTTCGCCGCCGAACGTCCCGCCTGCCGCCATGCGAGCCAGTCGGGGCCGATGCTGGTGATCGGGGGCGAACTCCATCCGCGGTTCCTCGTGGACAGCGATTCGCGCTATATCCGCAACGGGGTGGGCGTGAGCGCCGACGGCCGCCGCGCGGTCTTCGCCATCTCGAACCGCCCGGTCACGTTCCACGAATTCGGCCGTCTCTTCCGCGACGAGCTCGGGCTGCCCGAGGCGCTCTATTTCGACGGCTCGATCTCGCGGCTCTACGACCGCGGCGCGCGCCGGTCGGACTGGGGCACGCCGATGGGGCCGATCGTGGGTCTCGTGGTTCCGAAGCCCTGACACCGGGCGCCGTTGACGCGCCGGGCCCGAGCGGCTAGCAGGCGGCCTTCTTTCTGGAGGGACGAGCATGGGACGGACGCGCAAGGGCCGGGCGATCTCGGGCTGGCTGGTGGTGGACAAGCCTGCGGGCATGACCTCGACCGCGGTCGTGAACAAGGTGCGCTGGGCGCTCGAGGCGCAGAAGGCGGGCCATGCGGGCACGCTCGACCCCGATGCGACGGGCGTTCTGGCCGTAGCCCTGGGCGAGGCCACGAAAACCGTGCCCTACATCACCGATGCGCTGAAATGCTACCGCTTCATGGTGCGGCTGGGCCTGTCCACCCGCACCGACGACGCGAGCGGCGAGGTGATCGCCACCTCCGAGGCGCGCCCGACGGATGCGGAGATCGAGGCGGCGCTGGCGGCCTTCCGGGGCGAGATCCAGCAGGTGCCGCCGCAATTCTCGGCGGTGAAGGTCGAGGGCGAACGGGCCTACGATCTGGCCCGGGACGGCGAGCGGCTGGATCTGGCGGCCCGTCCGCTCTGGGTCGAGAGCCTCGAGATCCTCTCGCGGCCCGACGCGGACCATGTCGAGCTGGAGATGGTCTGCGGCAAGGGCGGCTATGTCCGCTCCATCGCGCGCGATCTCGGAGAGGCGCTCGGCTGTCACGGTCATGTCGCCTGGCTGCGCCGCACCTGGTCGGGGCCGTTCGAGGCCGAGGACGGGATTTCGGTCGCGACCATCGACGAACTGGCCCGGAGCGAAGCGCTTCTGGCCCATGTGCTGCCGCTGGCGAAGGGGCTCGCCGACCTGCCCGAACTGCCCGCCACGCCCGAGGGGGCCGCGCGGCTCCGGTGCGGCAATCCCGGCATGGTCATCGCCTCGGATGTCGAGTTCGGCGAGGAAGCCTGGGCGAGCTTCCAGGGCCAGCCCGTCGCGGTGGGCATCTACAAGTCGGGCGAGCTGCATCCGAGCCGCGTGTTCAACCTCTGATCCGGCGGCGCAGGCCTCGCGCCTGCGAAGGGCGCCCGAGACCCTGCGCCCTGCCCCTGCGCAAGCTGCTGGAACGGGTCGCAGACTCGACCATCCGTCCGACCCTTCCTCCGCCGCGGCAGGTGACACCGTTCCGGATGCGGCCCCTTGCCGGGGACAGTGCTCCAGGCCTCTCGCGAAAAAGGGGAAACACACCGCGCCGGAACGGGTTAAGCTGGGGCAAAGGGAATGACAGGAGACGCATCATGGATGCCCAGAAGATCCGGACGACCGAGGGCCGCGGCAGGCTCTACGACAGCGTGCTCGACACGGTGGGCAACACGCCCATCATCCGCATCAACAACCTCTCGCCCGAGGGCGTGACGATCTATGTCAAGGCCGAGTTCTTCAACCCGGCGGCCTCGGTCAAGGACCGGCTCGCGCTGAACATCATCGAGGCGGCGGAACGGTCGGGCAAGCTCAAGCCCGGCATGACCGTCGTCGAGGCGACCTCGGGCAATACCGGGATCGGGCTCGCCATGGTCTGCGCCCAGAAGGGCTATCCGCTGGTCATCACCATGTCCGAGGCCTTCTCGGTCGAGCGGCGGCGGCTGATGCGGCTTCTGGGCGCGAAAGTCGTCCTGACCCCGCGCGGCGGCAAGGGCTTCGGCATGTATCGCAAGGCGCAGGAGCTGGCCGAGGCGAATGGCTGGTTCCTCGCGAGCCAGTTCGAGACCGACGCCAATGCCGACATTCACGAGGCTACCACCGCGCGCGAGATCGTGGCGGACTTCGCGGGCGAGCGGCTCGACTGGTTCGTGACGGGCTACGGCACCGGCGGCACGGTCACGGGCGTCGCGCGGGTGCTGCGCCGCGAACGGCCGGAGGTGAAGATCGTGCTCTCCGAGCCTGCGAATGCGCAGCTCGTGGCCTCGGGCGTGCCGCAGGAACGCCATGCCGACGGCACCGCGGCCTCGGGCCATCCGGCCTTCGAGGCGCACCCGATCCAGGGCTGGACGCCCGACTTCATCCCGAAGGTGCTGCAGGAAGGGCTCGACGCCGGCGCCTATGACGAGCTGATCCCGGTCGCGGGCGAGGACGGGATGAAATGGGCGCGCGAGCTGGCGGCCAGGGAGGGCATCCTCACCGGCGTCTCGGGCGGCTCGACCTTCGCGGTGGCGCGGCAGGTGGCCGAACGCGCGCCGAAGGGCTCGGTGATCCTCGCCATGCTGCCCGATACGGGCGAGCGCTACATGTCGACCCCACTCTTCCAGGCGATCGGCGAGGACATGAACGAGGAGGAGAAGGCGCTGTCGGCCTCGACGCCGAGCTTCCAGCTCTGAGCCGCCCCTGAGGCCGGACCCTTGCCGGGGGCGCGCTCCGGCCTCCGGCTGAACAGTCCGAGGATGCGGTACCCAAGGGGCCGCGCCGAAATCCTGTCCCGGAGGGAGGAGCTGCGCGAGGGGGCATCGAACCCCCTCGCGCAGCCCTGCCGGGGACATGGACAGGGCGGCCCCCACTCGGAACCGGGAGAACGGCTGTTTCGCCTGCAGGGAGCTGACACCATCGCCCGCCTCGTGCCGACCCTTCCCGCACGCGGGAACCCCTTCAGAGGCAGCGCGGTCGCCGCTCGCGGGGGCGATCAGCCTGCGTGCAGGTGCAGGCGGCCTCGGCCCGGATCCGTTTCGGCCGAAACAGGCGCGGCCCTGCCCTTGCCTCGGCCGCCGGCGCTGCCTTAGGTGGGGGCCTCGAACCGGAGGCCAGATGATTACCCGCAGCTTCGTGAAGGGCGACGCGCCCTCGACGGCGGTCTATTCCGACTGCGAACGCTACCGCTATCTCCTGACCCGGGTCTGGGATCCCGAGGGGACGAAGGCGCTGTTCGTCATGCTGAACCCGTCGACGGCCACGGAATTCCAGAACGATCCCACCGTCGAGCGCTGCGAGCGGCGGGCGCGCACCCTGGGCTTCGGCGCCTTCCGGGTCTGCAACATCTTCGCCTGGCGCGACACCGACCCGAAAAAGATGCGCGCCGCGCCCGATCCGGTGGGCAATCCCGAGAATGACGAGGCCATCGCCCATTCCGCGCCCTGGGCCGACCGGATCGTCTGCGCCTGGGGCGCGCACGGCGCCTTCCTCGACCGCGGCCGGCAGGTGGAGGCGCTGCTTCGGGCGACGGGGCTTCCGCTCCACCATCTCGGGCTGAACCGCGATGGCCAGCCGAAACATCCCCTCTACATCGGCTACGACCAGCAGCCGATCCTCTGGGACGTCTGAAGCGGCCCGGAGGCGGGCTCGAACGATCGCCCTTTCCGGCTGCGGAAAAGCCCCCTATCAACCGCAGCGCGAACATCCCCGGCCCGGCCGATTGCCGCCCGGACGGGGCCTTGCGGGAAAAGCCGCTTTCCTTTCAGGCGTTTTTCCCGTATAGGCGCGCATCCGCCCTTCACCGGGCGGAAGACAAGGGCCTTGCTGGACGACATCCCGGCTCGTGCCGTCACCCACAACACGGAGTATCCGATGTCGATCACCGTCGAAGAAAAAGCCCGCCTCATCAAGGAATATGCCACCAAGGAAGGCGACACCGGCTCGCCGGAAGTCCAAGTGGCGGTGCTCAGCTCGCGCATCGCGACGCTGACCGAGCACTTCAAGGCCCACAAGAAGGACAACCACTCCCGTCGGGGCCTGCTGATGATGGTGGCGCAGCGCCGCAAGCTGCTCGACTACCTCAAGAAGAAGGACGAAGGCCGCTACACCGCGCTCATCGCGCGTCTGGGCCTCCGCCGCTGACCTTGAAGCGCGCCCTGCGGGGCGCGTTTTCCTATTCCGGACGCGGGGACGTTCCCCGCGGATGACGGCCTCCCCGACGGGCTCCGCGGGACAGGCCACGGCATGAGACAGGAGCCACGGGCATGCGGCCCGTACGCAACAGGCCGGGCGGAGGGTCCCCCGGTCAGGACAGGATAAGAGATGTTCAACGTTACAAAGAAATCGATCGAATGGGGCGGCGAGACGCTGACCCTCGAGACCGGCAAGGTCGCCCGTCAGGCGGATGGCTCGGTCATCGCCACGCTGGGCGAGACCTCGGTCATGGCCAACGTGACCTTCGCGAAAGCCGCGAAGCCGGGCCAGGACTTCTTCCCGCTGACGGTTCACTATCAGGAACGCTACTATGCCGCGGGCAAGGTGCCCGGCGGCTTCTTCAAGCGCGAGGCGCGCCCCTCCGAGAAGGAGACGCTGACCTCCCGCCTGATCGACCGTCCGATCCGCCCGCTCTTCGTGGACGGCTTCAAGAACGAAGTGCTGCTGATCGTCACCGTTCTCAGCCATGACCTCGTGAACGAGCCCGACATCGTGGCGATGATCGCGGCCTCGGCGGCGCTGACCATCTCGGGCGTGCCCTTCATGGGCCCGATCGGGGCGGCGCGCGTGGGCTTCGTGGGCGGCGAATATGTGCTGAACCCCGATGTCGACGACATGCAGAAGCTGCGCGAGAACCCCGAGCAGCGGCTGGATCTGGTCATCGCCGGCACCAAGGACGCCGTGATGATGGTGGAATCGGAAGCCTACGAGCTGTCCGAGGCCGAGATGCTGGGCGCCGTGAAGTTCGGCCACGAGGCGATGCAGCCGGTGATCGACATGATCATCGACTTCGCCGAGGAAGCCGCCCACGAGCCCTTCGACTTCTCGCCGCCGGATTATGCCGCGCTCTATGCCAAGGTGAAATCGCTGGGCGAGGCGCAGATGCGCGCCGCCTTCGCGATCCGCGAGAAGCAGGACCGGGTGAATGCCATCGACGCGGCCCGTGCCGCGGTGAAGGCGCAGCTCTCGGAAGCGGAACTGGCCGACGAGAACCTCGGCACCGCCTTCAAGAAGCTGGAAAGCTCGATCCTGCGCGGCGACATCATCAACGGGGGCGCGCGCATCGACGGCCGCGACACCAAGACCGTCCGTCCGATCATCTCGGAGACGAGCGTGCTGCCGCGCACCCATGGCTCGGCGCTCTTCACCCGCGGCGAGACGCAGGCGCTGGTCGTGACCACGCTCGGCACCGGCGAGGATGAGCAGATCATCGACGCGCTGCACGGCAACTCGCGCTCGAACTTCCTGCTGCACTACAACTTCCCGCCCTATTCGGTCGGCGAAGTGGGCCGCTTCGGGCCTCCGGGCCGGCGCGAGATCGGCCACGGCAAGCTCGCCTGGCGCGCGCTGCAGGCGGTGCTGCCGGCGGCGACCGACTTCCCCTACACGATCCGCGTGGTCTCCGAGATCACCGAATCGAACGGCTCCTCGTCCATGGCTTCGGTCTGCGGCGGGTCGCTGTCGATGATGGATGCGGGCGTGCCGCTGAAGGCGCCGGTTGCGGGCGTGGCCATGGGCCTCATCCTCGAGGATGATGGCAAATGGGCCGTGCTGACCGACATCCTGGGCGACGAGGATCACCTCGGCGACATGGACTTCAAGGTTGCCGGCACCGAGAACGGCATCACCTCGCTGCAGATGGACATCAAGGTCGCGGGCATCACGCCCGAGATCATGGAGCAGGCCCTCGCCCAGGCGAAGGACGGCCGGATGCACATCCTCGGCGAGATGTCGAAGGCGCTCTCGTCGGCCAATTCCTTCTCGGCCTATGCGCCGAAGATCGAAACGCTGACGATCCCGACCGACAAGATCCGCGAAGTGATCGGCTCGGGCGGCAAGGTGATCCGCGAGATCGTGGAAACCTCTGGCGCCAAGGTCGACATCAACGACGACGGCGTGATCAAGATCGCCTCGAACGATCAGGCGGCGATCAAGAAGGCCTACGACATGATCTGGTCGATCGTGGCGGAGCCGGAAGAGGGCCAGATCTACACCGGCAAGGTGGTGAAGCTCGTCGATTTCGGCGCCTTCGTGAACTTCTTCGGCAAGCGCGACGGCCTCGTGCACGTCTCGCAGATCGCCAACAAGCGCCTGACGCATCCCAACGAGGTGCTGAAGGAAGGTCAGGAAGTGAAGGTCAAGCTTCTCGGCTTCGACGAGCGCGGCAAGGTCCGCCTCGGCATGAAGATGGTCGATCAGGAGACCGGGCAGGAGATCCAGCCCGAGAAGAAAGAGAAGGAAGAGGCCGGCGAGGCCTGATCCTTTCCGGAACGAGGGCCGCCCCCGCTTCTGCGGGCGCCTTCCGGGATGATGCGCACGCCTGCCGACGGATGTCGGCAGGCGTGCTGCATTTTCGGGTCCCTACGGGAGAAGTCCCGCTCCGGAAGACTTGTCCTGCTCGAGACCGCGGCGAGATGGACCTTCCCCTTGCCGCCACGACCGAGGGAAGATCGGCTGCGACTGACGCGGCGAAAGAGACGAACCCGCGTCAAGTCAGTCTCGGTCCTCGCTCCACACACGAGGTCCGTTTCCGGCCACAGGGGTCCACCTGCGCCCTGAGGAGACCCGCACGGCTGCCTCCATGGCCCGGATCCCGCAGATTCCATCTTTGGAGAAGGGAAGGCACGGGGAAGCGCCGGAACGCTTCGGCTGCCGGCCCAGCATGGGCGACATGCGGCTCCCGGACGTGCCAGACGCCTCGGCTGCCGAGACACCCGCCGCAGAATGCGCGGCGGGACCGGAGCGCAGGTGAAATCCCGGTCGGCGCGAAGCCTCTGCCGGGACCTTCCGCCTTCAGAGATAGCCCAGATGTGAGGGGAGGAGCCCCGCGAGCTCGTCGGCAGTGACGCCGAGGAACATCGCGCCGTTGCCGCCGCCAAGATCGAGGAAGCAGTCGCTGCCCAGATCCTCGATCCGCCCGGTCAGTTCTTCCACCGAAACCAGCCCGTCCGCACCCCCGATGCCGTTGATGTTGCGGGTGATCATCAGCATGTCCTCGGAGGAGAAGTCCGCAATCGTGTCGATCCCGTGCGCGCTGCGCATCTGGAACGCGTCCGCGTCCGCTCCACCGGTCAGGAAATCGTCGCCCGCGCCGCCGTTCAGCACGTCGGCGCCCTCGCCGCCATCGATCTGGTCACAGCCGCGGCCGCCGAGCATCGTGTCGCTGCCCTCGTCGCCGAAGATCACGTCGTCGCCCCGCCCGAGATCCTCGATGGCGGCCACGAAATCGTCGCCCGCGCCCAGATCGATCAGGTCGTCGCCCCCGCCGCCGTCCACCCAGTCGTCGCCCTCGCCCGCCGTCATCCGGTCGTCGCCGTAGCCGCCGAACAGGATGTCGCGCGCCGCGCCCCCGTCCGTGACGTCATTGCCGTTGCCGCCGATCAGCCGGTCGCTCCCCTCTCCGCCGTCGAGCCGGTCGTCGCCCAGGCCCCCGTCGAGGCTGTCGTCCCCCGCCCCGCCGGAGAGGATATCGGCGCCCGCATCGCCCGAGAGCGTGTCCTGCCCCTCGCCGCCCTCCAACCGGTCGTCGCCGTCCTGACCGCGGACGATGTCATCGCCCGCGTCGCCCGTCAGCCTGTCGTTCCCGAACGAGGCCTCGATCCGGTCGTTCCCGTCGCCGCCGTGCATCACGTCGCCGGTGCCGATCTTCGTCGCGCGCCAGGTCTCGAAGGAGAGGCCGCCGCGGTCGGGATCGGTCGACCAGCGGCTGTCCAGCAGGTCGTCTCCTGCCCCGCCGATCAAGAGGTTGGCACCGGTCCCGCCGTGCAGACTGTCGTTCCCGGCGCCGCCCGCCAGCAGGTCGTTGCCCATGCCGCCCGTCAGGATGTCCGCGCCGCCGCCGCCCAGCACGAGATCGTCGCCGCCGTTGCCGAAGAGCCGGTCCTTGCCCCAGAGGCCGACGAGCACGTCCCCCTCCGGCCCCCCGGTCAGAGGGGAGCCGAAGGGAGACGCGATCAGCAGGTCGCGGCCGCAGCTTCCCATCGCCGAGGCGCCCCAGGGCGGCGCGATCGCGGCGGAGTCGAACCGCAGGCCCTGCGCGAAGAAGGAGCCGAGCCAGACCGGCGGTTCGGCCCAGGGTAAGGTGGTTGTCGTCACTGCCAGTTCCATGGAGCCTCCCGAAGCTTCCTTGGCGGCGCGGCCCCTGCCGCAACCCGCAGGCGATCATCAAGCGACGAGCCTGTTACCCAGGAGTTAAGGCCTCAATCTGAAGTGGTGGCAGTTTCAACAAAGCCTAAACAACCAAAGGCTGATATTAGGACCCTGTTAACACCCTCGGAGCACAGGTTTGCACACGCAGAAAGTGCGGGTTCAAGGAGAGGGGGTTTCCATGGCCACAATACCGGGAGGCGCGTTCAGCGACTTCATCTTCGGCACCTCGGGCAACGACTATGTGCTGTCAGGAGCCGGCAACGACACCGTCTCGGGCGCCAGCGGCGACGATCTCATCCGCGGCGGACTGGGCGACGACCTGCTGAACGGCGGCAGCGGCGCCGACCGACTGTTCGGCGAGGAGGGCGACGACCAGCTGCTCGGCGGCACCGGGGACGACATGCTCGACGGCGGGATCGGCAGCGACACGCTCTCGGGCGGGGCCGGGCAGGATCTCCTGCTGGGCGGCGCCGGAGACGATCTGTTCGCCGGCGGCGCGGGCGACGACACGATGGAAGGGGGCAGCGGGAACGACGCCCTTCTGGGCGGGACCGGCAACGACGCGCTGGACGGTGGCGAGGGAGACGACACGCTCGCGGGCGACGCGGGCGACGATCTGCTGTCGGGTGGCCTCGGCGACGACCGGCTCGACGGCGGGGACGGCAATGACCTGCTGTCCGGCGGCGAGGGAGATGACCTGATCCTGGGCGGGGCGGGTGACGACCAGATCGACGGCGGTGCGGGAGACGACGTGATCTACACCGGAGAGGGCAACGACCTCGTGACCTTCTCGGGCGGCGGCGACGTCATCATGGACTTCTCCGAGGGCGACATGCTGCAGATCTCGGGCAGCCTCGAGGGGGTGACGCTCGCCTCGGCCGAGGATGTGGCCGGCTATGCGCTCGATCTGGGCGACGCCGGCACGCTGATCGACTTCGGTCAGGGCGACAGCGTGCTGCTGCAGGGCGTCTCCTACGATGACGTGGCGACCGACCCGTCGCGCTACTTCTCGATCGTCTGAGACCGGCCGGTCGGGCGCGTTCGAGCGCCCGGCCGGCTTCCCGCGAACCGGACGGCTGCCATGAACATGAGACCTGACGCCTTTGGCGAGGCGATCGCGCCTGCCATTGCGTGCCCTTCCCGTGCGCTGGACGAGTTGCGGATCGTGCCGCTCTCGACGGGCCTGTGCGCGATCTATCTGGATGCGCTCCCGGTTGCCGGGCGACGCCCGCGGCTCACGGTGACGCTCGATGGCCGTCCGGTGCCGCCGCCCTCGCTGGCCGCGGCCCTGCCGCTCGAACGTGGCGGGCTGCGCCATCTCGTTCTCCTTGCGCAGGAAATGCCGGAGCTTCTCGCGCGCCACCTGCTCCTGTCCCTCGACGGCGTGCCAAGGGCCGAGGCGCGGCCCGAATGGCTTCAGCCCCCGCTCAGACCCTTGCCCGCGCTGATCGAGGGGCTGGCGGCAGGCGGCCGGACCCGGCTCCTGAAGATGCTTCTCACCACCGCCGCCTCGCTGTTTGCGGGTCATGGCGCCGATCTGGCGGCGCTGGCGCAGCGGATGCTCGACCTCTGCGCGGTGCCTGTGGCGCGGCCGCTCGGCGCCGCAGCCTTCGGGGCAGGCCATGCCATCCGAAGCCACGCCTGGGCCGAGGCACCCGCGCCGGGTGCGCCGGTGGTGGCGCTCGGCCGGCAGATCCGGCGGCTGGCCGGATGCGACGCGCGGATCGAGGGTGGCCTGCTGCATCTCCACCTGCCGCCCGCCGCCCGCGCCGAAGGGGATCTTGTGATCTTCACCCCCGACCCGGTGCGGCTGCCGCCCCCCGGGGAGGCTGCGGCGCCCCTGACCGTTTGGCTCAGAGGTCGAAGCTCTGCCATCCGCGCCTGGGCACTCGGCCGCGTCAGCTCGGCTGCGGCAGAGGACCCGGCGGCACAGGCGCTTCTGGCCGAGATAAGGCGCCCCGACCTGCCGGTGCGGCTGGCTGTCCGTTGCCTCAGCGTCGCGCCGGGCGGCCTGCTCCATGCCTTTCGGCTCGAGGATCCGGAGCGGCTGGTCCGCAACCTGCGCCTCGAACTTGCGGGCCGGCATCTCGATCTCGATCTTCACCGCGCCCCTGGAGGAACGGGCCTGTCCGCGGGTTTCGTGCCGCTCGATGAGGCGGAGGCGGCCCCCTGCCGCATCCAGATCGTGCTCGGCTCGGGACGGATCACGACCATGGCGACCGTGCAGCCCGCGACCTTCGACGGCACCGCACCGGAGGGCTTCGCCGAAGTCTGGGAGGCCTGGCACCGCATCTCGGGCCCGGCGGAGGCCAACCCTGCGCGGGCGCTCGCCGCGGCCCGCAGCGCCTGCCCTCCGCGCCGGATCCCGGTGCTGATCCAGCGATTCGGTCCCATCCGGGCAGGTCGGATCGCCCTGATCGCCCCGGCGGGCACCCATCCCGATCTGATCTTTGCCCGTGCCGCAGCGGTCGGGGCCGGCAGCAGGCAGGCCGAGATCCTCCTCACCCTTCCCGAAGGCCCCGCGGCTGCGCGGCTGCGCGACGCGGCGGCGGCGGCGGCGGCGCTTCACGACCTGCCGCACCGCCTCGTCCTTCACGATGCGCGGGCCCATCCGGCAGAGGTGCTGCGGGCGACCGCCGCCCTGACCGAGGGGCCGGTCCTTCTCCTTGGGGCCACGGTCCTGCCCGCGACCCCGGGTTGGTTCGAAGACTGGCTCCGGCATCTGGAGGAGACGCCGGCCCTCGTGACGGCAGGGGCGGTTCTCGGTCATGAAGGCGCCGTCTGGGAAGGCCCCCTAGATCTCGATGCGGAAGGTCTCCTGCGGCCCCTCGACGGGCTGCCTGCGCGACGGCTTGCCGGGACCACCACCTCGCTCCCGTCTCCCGAGCTTGCGGGACTGTCCCGGGCGGGGGTGGCGCGGCTTCTCGCCTCGGCCACGGGTCATCCTGACCTCGCCCCGGCCCTCGCCGAGCTGGCCGCGGCGGATCGCGCCACGGGCACACCCTCGCCCTTCCGCGTGAGCCACCCCTTCCGCCGCTTCGGAGGCGCCGCCCATCCCGCGGGTTTCGCGGAAGCCCTGCTCGTCGAGGAGTTGCGGCCGCATGCGACCGCCGCGGCGGAGGGACTCTGATGGCGCTCCGCATCCTGCAGATCGCGCACGATCATCCCGACTGGACGAGCGGCGGTACCGAGATCGTGGCGCATGACCTGCATCGCGCCCTGGCGCGCCGCGGCCTCGCTTCGCGCTTCCTCGCGGCCGCGACCTCGCTTCAGCGGCCCGAGGCGATGGCAGGCAGCCTGGGCCATCTCGGCGATGACATGGTGCTGCGCACCGGCGGCTACGACCGGTTCCTGATGAAGCGACACGACGGGCTGCGCTGGCTGGAATCGGTCCGGCGCCTTCTGACCGATGCCGAGCCCGATGTGGTCCATCTGCACGGGCTCGACCGGATCGGGGCGGAGATCCTGCCGGCTCTCCGCCGCTTCGCGCCGGCGGCCCGCATCGTCATGACTTTGCACGACTATCAGATCATCTGCCCGAACGAGGGGCTGCTGCTTACCCGTCCCGACGGATCCCGCTGCCGCGGCGCCCGGCCCGACAGCTGCCGCGCCTGCTTCCCGGAGCTCGGCGCCGACCGGCACGCCCTGCGCAAGACCTATCTCGCGACCCTGCTGCAGGGCGTGGACTGTTTCCTCGCGCCGAGCCGCTTCCTGAAGGACCGCTTCCTCGACTGGGGCCTGCCCGCGGCGAAGCTGCAGCTCATGCCGAACGCGGTGGCTCCGCTCGCGCTGATGCAGGACAGGCCGCGGGCGCGCCGGGACCGTTTCGCCTTCTTCGGCACGCTCGCCCCGCACAAGGGCGTGCTGACCCTGCTCGAGGCGGCGACGCAGCTCAAGGCGGAGGGCGCGGTGCTGCGGATCGCCTTTCACGGCGGCCTGCGCCATCCCGAGCCGGCCTTCCGCACGGCCTTCGAGACGGCGCTGGCGGAGGCACGCCCCCTCGCCCAGCACCCCGGCCCCTATGACCGGGCCGCACTGGCCAGCCGGATGGCCGATGTGGATTGGGTCGTGGTGCCCTCGCTCTGGTGGGAGAATGCGCCGCTCGTGATCCTCGAGGCGCAGGCCGCGGGACGGCCCGTGATCGCCTCGGGCATCGGCGGCATGGCCGAGATGGTCAAGGACGGCGAGACGGGCCTCCTCGTGCCTCCCGGAGATGCCGCGGCCCTTGCCGAGGCGCTGCGAACGGCTGCGGGGGATGCCGATCTCTGGGCGCGGCTCGCCGCGGCGCAGCCCCGCACCAGCCACGAGCGCTTCGTGGACGCCCATCTCGATCTCTATCGATCCCTTCTGGAGGGGAGACACGCGGCATGACCCCGGCAGACGGCTCCTTCCTTCTTCCCGGCTCCGTCGCAGTGGCCGACGTCCGGCTTGCGCTCGTCCTGCCCGGGGGGCGCAGTCTCCTTGGGCTGACCTCGACCGAGGATCTGCCGCGCGCAGGCCACGCGCACTGGTCGGGCGGTCAGGCCGCCTGGCAGGCCGAGGCCTGGGCGCAGGACGCGGGCTTTGCAGGCCTCGCCCTGGTGGAGGCCGCGCTCTGCGAGCGGGCCACCGTGCGCGGTGCCGACGGGCACGCCGCGCGGATCGAGACGCCGCGCCGGATCGAGATCGCGCCCGAGGCGCTTGCGGATTTCGTCCGGGAAGCGGGCCTCCTGCCGCGGGAGGTGCTGGCCTTCCTCCTGCGGGCGCTGCCGGCCGATTCCACCCTGCCGCCCGCCGAGGCCCGCGCACATCGGGCCTTCGCGGCAGGCTTCCTGCAGGCCGCCGCGCTGCCCGACGGCTTCATCGAGATCCTCGCGACCCCCGAGACCGACGGCCTTTTCGCCCAGGGGTGGGCGATGAGCCTCGGCACCGGACGCAGCCGGATCGCCAAGCTCGACGGAGACCTCTCCTTCTGCGAGGCCGAAATCGCGGCCTTCGACCGCAACGACATCCTGCCGCCGGGCCAGGGGATCGCGCTCTACTGCCGCGACTGGCGCGGACAGGATCACGAGGCGGTGCAGGCGCTGATCTTCGACACCGACGGCGAGTTCCGGCGGCTCGAACTGGTCCGCGGATCGGTCCAGCATCTGAGCGGATCGGTGGCATCCGCGCATGTGGCCCGGATGCTGCCACGCCTGTCGGGGCCCGAGGCCTCGCGGCGCGCGCTGCGGCGGATCTGCCGGCCGCGCTATCCGGGAAGCGACACGCTCGCGGCGACGGACCTGCCCATCGCCGCCGCCTTCGAGGCGATCTATCAGGCGCCCGACGGGGGGCTTCTTGCCATGGGCTGGCTGCTCGACCCCCTGTCCCGGGTCGAGCGGGTGATCCTCAAGAGCGACGCCAATCTCTACGCGCCGTTGCAGGATCGCTGGCATGCGATGCCCCGGCCCGACCTGCACGAGGGCTTCGCCCGCGATCCGCGCTTCGCGAAACTGCTCGACCCACGCGACACGATGCACGGCTTCGTGGCCTATGCGCCCGCCTCCCGCGCCAAGGTCGAGGGAGCAGAAGTCTATCTCGAGCTCGTGCTCGACGACAATTCCTGCCTGTTTCGGCCCATCGCCATCACGCCGCTTGCGGGCCGCGAGCGGTTGCCCACGCTGCTGGCCCCGATCTCGCCCGAGGATCCGGCCCTGGGTCCGCTGGTCGAGCGGGTGCTGGCGCCGTTCCTCGCGGGTCTGCCCGCCGCGCCGCCGCGCGCAATCGCCCGGCGCACGGCGATCGTCCCCCTCGGGGCCGAGGCGCCCCCGCGCGACATCGCGGCCATCATGCCCTTCCGCACCCTTGCGCAGCTTCAGCCCGTCTTCGCCCTCCTTTCCGGCACGCCCGAGGCCGAGGCTCTCGACCTGACGCTCGTCAGCACATCGCGGGCGGCGCAGGGGCTGGCTGAGCGGCTGGATGAGGCCTTCCGCTTCTACGGCCTTTCCGGCCGGCTGCTTCTGGTGCCCGAGAGCGAGAGCCTGCTGGCGCGGATGGAGAGCGGGATTGCCGTCAGCCGCGGATCCCACCTCCTGCTGTGGGAGCCCTCCGCGCTGCCGTCCCGAAGCAACTGGCTGGCCCGGCTTCTCCGCGAGGCGCAATGGGCGCAGCCCCCGGGCCTCGTCTCGCCGCGCCTCGTCTATGAGGACGGCTCGATCTGCTTCGACGGCGGAGAGGAGCACGGGTCCGGGGCGCAGACGATCTGCCCGCAGCTCGGCTATCCCGCAGCCTGGCTGGCGCAGGGCCGCCCCAGCCGCACGGGTTTCGGGGCCGCCGAGATCGCGCTCGTCGGCCGCGCCGCGCTCGAGGCCGCGGGCGGACTGACCGGCCGGCTCTTCAGCGACCGGATGGCGCACCGGGATCTGGCCGATCGGCTCCATGCCACGGGGTCGGGTACCTGGTGCTCGGGCTCGGTCACCTTCTGGGCGCTGCAGGAGCCTTCGGACAAGAACGATTCCTTCACGACCCTGATGGCAAAGGTGGATGGCGCGCTGATCGCCGCGCGCGCCAAGGAAAGGCTCGGCCCTTGAAAGCGCTCGTCCTGAGTCACGCCCACCCCGCCTTCTCGATCGGCGGGGCGCAGGTCGCCTCGCACAATCTCTTCACCGGGCTGAAGAGCCTGCCCGGATGGCAGGCGCATTACATGGCGGGCGTCGGTCCTCCGGTCGCGCGGCATGCGGCGACGCCGCTCATGTCGCTCGGACAGGCCCCGGACGAGACGCTGTTCTGGACCGGCGACTACGACTGGTTTCACCTGGGCACGACCGATCTCGATGGGCTCATGCGCCATTTCGAGCGGTTCCTGTCCGACCTGCGGCCCGACGTCGTGAATTTTCACCATGTCATGGGCTTCGGCATCCAGGCCATCGCCTCGGTGCGCCGGGCGCTCGGCCCCGTGCCCATCGTGATGACCTTGCACGAATATCTGCCGATCTGCGCCCACCACGGCCAGATGATCAAGGCCCGCAGCCATGCGCTCTGCCTGCGCGCCTCGGCGTCGGACTGCGGCCTCTGCTTCCCCGAGATGGGGGCGGCGGCGATGAAGCGGCGCGAGCTCTTCATCAAGAGCTTCTTCGACCGCGTCGATGCCTTCGTCAGCCCGAGCCGCTTCCTGCTGACGCGGTTCGAGGACTGGGGGCTGCCGCGGCAGAAACTGGTGATGATCGAGAACGGGCTCGAGGGCGGGCCCGTCGCCCCGCCCCGGCCGCTGGCCGAGGGAGGGCCGCGCAACCGCTTCGCCTATTTCGGCCAGCTCAATCCGTTCAAGGGCATCAAGGTGCTGGTCGAGGCGGTGACCCGCATCCCCGACCGGATCTGGGGCGACGCGATCCTCTACATCTTCGGCGGCAATCTCGAGCACCAGCCCGAGGAGTTCCAGGCCCAGGTGCGCGATCTCTTCCGCATGGCGGGGCGCCGCCTGCGCTTCATGGGCTCCTACAAGAGCGCGGACCTGCCCCACCTCATGCGCGAGGTGGACTGGACCATCGTGCCTTCGACCTGGTGGGAGAATGCGCCGGTCGTGATCCAGGAGGCGTTCCATCACGGGCGGCCGATCATCGCCTCCGACATCGGCGGCATGGCCGAGAAGGTGCGGGACGGGATCGACGGGCTGCATTTCCGCGTCTCGAACCCCGAAAGCCTGGCCGAGACGATGATCCGCGCCCTCCGGGACCCGGCTCTCTGGGACAGGCTGCGCGCAGGCATCGAGCCGCCGACCGATGCCGCAAGCGCCGCGCGCGAGCATGCCTGGCTGTTCGAGCGGCTGCTCACCCGGCGAGGGACGGCGGGCGCGGGCCATGGCTGACCCCGCCGAACCGACCGGCCTCTACCGGCTCATCCTGCGCGAGGCCGCCCTCGGGACGGGGGCCGCAGCCTTCGTGGGCTTCTTCGTAAACCTCCTCCACCTCGCCTTGCCGCTCTACAATGCGCAGGTTTACGACCGGGTGATCGGCAGCGCCAATCTCGACACGCTGGCGGCCCTCACCGGCCTGGTCGCGATCCTGCTCGTCTTCGGCGCCGTGCTCGACGTGCTGCGGGCCCGGATCTTCGCGATCCTCGCGGCGCGGCTGGCAGGCCAGCTCGGCCAGCCCGTCTTCGTGGCAGCGGTCGAGACCGCGCTCCGTGGCGGCCCCACCGCTGCGGCCGAGGGGATGCGCGCCGTGGCCGACCTGCGCAGCTTCGTCGCGGGCGGGGCCATCGCGCTGCCGATCGACCTCACCTTCACCCCGGTCCTCCTCGTGGTTCTCTTTGCCCTCGATCCGGCCTACGGCCTGATCGGTCTCGGCGGGGCCGCCGCTCTTGCCGGGACGGGCATCGTGACCGAACTCCTCGCCCGCCGCCCCGTGGCCAGCGCCCTCGCGGCCGGCGGCAGCGTGCAGGCCGAGACCGCGACCGCCCTGCGCAGCGCCGAGGTCATCGCGGCGATGGGAATGCTGCCCGACATCGCCCGGCGCTGGCGAAGGGCTCAGGCACGGTCGCTCGCGGCCGCCGATCGCGGGCAGGCACGGGCCAGGGCCCTGTCCTCGCTGGCGCGCTTCCTCCGCACCGCCATCCAGATCGCCGTGATCTGCATCGGCACGACCCTCGTCGTCGATCAGGCTGCCACCATCGGCACCATCGTGGCCGCCATGGCGATCATGTCCCGCCTGCTCCTGCCGTTCGAGCATCTGATCGACGGCTGGCGGCAATGGATGGACGCGGCCGAGGCGCACGGCCAGCTGCGGCGCCTTTTGCAAGAGGGCGGCAGTCCCCGCTCCGCCCTGCCAGCGCCGGTGGGGCGCGCGCTGCTGGTGGCCGACCGCGTCACCTACATCCCCGCGGGCCAGGACCTGCCCCTTCTGCGCAACGTCTCGTTCCGCATCGGGCCCGGAGAGCTTCTCGGCGTCATCGGCCCGTCGGGCGCAGGAAAATCGACGCTCGCGCGGCTGACGGTCGGTCTCTGGCCGCCCAGCGCGGGCGGTCTTTTCCTCGACGGACAAAGCACCTTTCTCCACGAACGGACGAGCTTCGGACGCGCGGTGGGCTATCTGCCGCAGGAGCCGCTCCTGCTCGACGGCAGCGTGCGCGACAACATCGCCCGCTTCCGGGACGCGTCGATGGACGAGGTGATCGCGGCCGCCCGGCAGGCTGGCGTGCACGATCTGATCGGCCGCCTGCCGCGGGGCTACGGCACGCGGCTCGCCGATGCCGGCGCGCGGCTGAGCGGCGGACAGCGCCAGCGGATCGCGCTCGCCCGGGCCATCTTCGGCGACCCGCAGCTTCTCGTGCTCGACGAACCGAATGCAAGCCTCGATGCGGAAGGCGAGGCCGCGCTGGTCTCGGCCGTCGAGCAGGCGCGGGCGCGCGGCGCGGCGGTGCTCGTGGTGGCTCAGCGAATGTCGGTGCTGGCCAAGGCCGACCGGCTGCTCGTGCTGCGCGAGGGGGCCGTGGCCCATTACGGACCTCGGGCGGAGGTGATGGCCGCTATCGGGCCGCAACGGCGCCCCGCCCCGGTCGCTGTTGCACAGGCGGGCGAGGGGCGCTCATGAGCGCGGCCGGCTCCTGGGACGATCCGGCTCCCCCGAGTTACCGCCCCATCTTTCAGGCGGCGCTGATCCTCATCCTGTCCCTCGCCGTGTCATTGGGCAGCTGGGCCGTCTATGCCCGGCTCGACGGCGCGGTCATCACCCAGGGCGTGGTCCTGGCCGAAAGCCGCCGCAAGACCGTCGAGAACCTCGAGGGCGGCCTTCTGGAGCGGCTTCTGGTGGCGCCGGGAGACCGGGTTGCCGCCGGCCAGCCCGTAGCCCAGCTCGCCACCGTCCAGGACCGCGAGCGGCTGATCCAGCTCGAGGCCGAGCGGGAGGGGCTGCTCTTCGACATCTGGCGCCTGCGGGCCGAGGCCGCCGGCGCCGGGGAACTCGATCCCGCCACAGCGCCGGGTCCCGATGCCGAGCGGACGGCGGCCCAGGTGCGCCTGTTTCAGAGCCGCCTCAATGCGCACCGCGACCGGATCGGATCGCTCGACCGCGAGATCGAGCTTCTGATCGCCCAGGGAGCGGCGAACGATGCACAGGCGCGGGCTGCGGATCTTCAGATCGAGAGCTGGCGGGCCGAGCGGGCCGACCTCGTGACGCTGGTCGACCGGGGCGCAAGTCCGCGCCAGAAGCTCGTCGAACTCGATCGCAACATCACGACGCTGACGGGGACGCGTGAGCAATATCTGGCGCTTGCCCGGGCGGCGCGGGCCGATGTCGAGCGAGCCCGGATGGATCGCTCCACCGCCGGTCAGCTGCGTCTGGCCGAGGTGGCCGAGCAGCTGGCCGCCGCCGGGAGGCAGCTTCCGGGGCTCGAGGCCCAGATCCGCGCCACGCGCGACGTGCTCGAGCGTCGGACGCTGCGGGCCCCGCAGGCGGGACTGGTGGTCGAGGTGCCCACCGTGACGCCCGGCGCCGTGATCGGCTCCGGGACGGCCGTGATGGAGATCGTGCCCGACCTCGATCATCTGGTGATCCAGATGCGCGTGCCGCCCGAGGCCATCGACAACGTCCGCAAGGGAGGGCTGGCGCGGGTGCGGCTGACGGCCTATCGGCGCGCCCTGGCGCCGGTCGTCCGCGGGCAGGTCTCCTTCGTCTCGCCGGATCTCATCGAGGATCCGCGCGACGGCACGACCTATTTCGAGGCTCGGGTAACGCTCGATCCGGGTTCGCTTGCCGAGCAGCCCGACTGGGTGCGGCTCAGCGCGGGAATGCCGGTCGAAGTTTCGGTCAGCACCGGCGAACGGCGGGCGGGGGATTATCTGCTCGAGCCGATCCTCCGCCACCTGCGCGGCGCCCTGCACGATCCCTGATCGCTTCACCCCCCGTCAATGGATGGCCGTTAGGCTGAGTCCGCGGCGCCGAGCCTGAAAGGAGAATCGATGGCCCAGATCCCCTTCGACCTGAAGCACGCGGATTTCGCTCGCCTGGCCGAGGTCGGGCTGCGCCTGCCCGGCCTGCGCGAGGTCAAGACCCTCACCCAGACGTCGTGGATCGAGGCGCCCACCACCATCATCGGCACGGTGGTCTCGGGCGCCGAGTTGCAGGTGGGCGCCTTCTGCAGCCTGTCGGGCGGCACGCTCAACAATGTCCACATCGGCCGCTACAGCTCCATCGCGGCCGGCACGATCATCGGCGTCCACGAACATCCGACCAGCTGGCTCACCACCTCGCGCACCTCCTACTGGCCGCAGGTCTACGGCTGGGACGAGCTGATCGCCCCCGACCGCACCGCCGAGATCCGCGCCGGCAAGCGGCCCTTCACCAGAAGCTGCCCCATCACCGAGATCGGCCATGATGTCTGGATCGGTCAGGGCTGTTTCATCAAATCGGGTGTGCGGATCGGCCATGGCTCCGTCATCGGCGCGCGCGCCACGGTGACGAAGGACGTGCCACCCTATTCGATCGTGCTGGGCACGCCCGGGCGCGTGGTGCGGACCCGCGTGCCCGAGCCCTTGATCGAGCGGCTTCTGGCCGTCGAATGGTGGCGCTATTCGATCTACGACCTGTTCGCCGCCCCGTTCGATGACGTTGCCCGTGCGCTCGACGTGATCGAGGACCGCATCGCCGAAGGAGCGGTCAAACCCTATGAGGCGCCCCTTGTCACGCCCGCCGACCTGGCCGAACCGCCGGGGCTGGCGGCGAGGCTCGCCGCCCGGTTCCCGCGTCCCCTCGCCCGGGCGAGTTGACCGATGACGCTGGCGGAACCCGTTCCGGACAAGGCGAAGGAGGCGGTCTCTCCGCTCTATGGGGTTGTCGACGTCCTCCGGCGGGACCGGATCGCCGGCTGGGCCATCGACCGGCGCGATCCCGGGGCATCTCTCACTGTCGAAATCCGCCGCGAAGGACAACGCATCGCCACCGTTCCCGCAAATCGGCGGCGCCGGGACCTCGAGGCGAACCGGTTCGGCAGCGGGCTCTACGGGTTCAGTGCTCCGATAGATCCGCCGCTCATGGAGGGGATGGAGTTCACCCTCTCCGTCCGGGCCGTGGCGGCCGACGGCACGGAAGTGATCCTTCAACCCTTGAGCCGGGTTCTCGAACCGACCGGCGAGCAGAGGGCTCTCGCGCGCCTGCTGGAGGAGGTGGCCGCCTGCCGTGCGCTGCTCGAGGCGCAGCAGTCCCTTGCCGAGCGCGTGGAGCGGGCCCAGCTCCGGATGGAGACCCTCTGGCCGGAACCGGATCCAGCCCCGCCTGCCGGCCGGGGGCTGCGCCTTCTGTCGCTCGCCGCCCTCGCTCTGGCTCTCCTGTCCCTCACGCTCTCGGTGATGTCGCTGTGACCTCCGCCTCGCTAGACCAGCTCGCGCAAAAGCGCCATCGGATGGGAGCGCAAGCTCAGACGGAAGGAGACGTAATCCTCGACCACCTCCTCGCCCAAGGTCATCTCCCGCAGGACGACCTCGGGCTCGACGATCCCCTCGCCGTCCATGTCCCCTGCAAAAAGCGGCAGCGGCCTGTCGCCCGACAGGGCACGGGCCTGCCACTGCGCCTCGCGCCGCGTCAGCCCCAGCGCGGCGAAGCAATCCGCCTCGGCCAGACGGGTCACGGTTGCGGGCGGAACCCCGGCCCGCCGCCAGACATCCTCCACGGCGCGGTAGCCATTGCCCCGCGCCGCCACGATCCACTGCGCCTCCTCCTCGGCCACTCCCTTGATCTGGCGGAACCCGAGCCGCAGGGCGAGACGGCCCTGTCTGTCGCGCTCCATCACATTGTCCCACAGGCTCGCATTGATGCAGGGCGGCAGCACGATCACCCCGTGGGCGCGCGCATCCCGCACGATCTGCGCGGGCGCATAGAACCCCATCGGCTGCGCATTCAGCAGCGCGCAGGCGAAGATGCCGGGATGGTGGCACTTGATCCAGGCCGAGGCATAGACCAGCAGGGCAAAGCTCGCCGCATGACTCTCGGGAAAACCGTAGGAGCCGAAGCCCTCGATCTGGGAAAAGCAGCGGGTGGCGAAGTCCTCATCATAGCCGTTGGCCAGCATCCCGTTCATGAAGCGCTCCTTCAGCGCCGTCACGTTGCCGTGCTTCTTGAAGGTGGCAAGCGCGCGACGCAGCCGGTCGGCCTCTTCCGGCGAGAAATTCGCCCCGATGATGGCGATCTGCATCGCCTGCTCCTGAAAGAGCGGCACGCCCAGCGTCTTGCCCAGCACCTTGCCCAGCGCGTCGGAGGGAAGATGCGGACGCTCCCGCCCGTTCCTGCGGCGGATGTAGGGATGGACCATGTCGCCCTGGATCGGACCCGGCCGGATGATCGCCACCTGAACCACCAGATCGTAGAAGCAGCGGGGCCGCATCCGGGGCAGGAAGTTCATCTGCGCGCGCGATTCGACCTGGAAGACACCGAGGGAGTCGGCGCGGCACAGCATGTCGTAGGTCTGGGAATCGTCCTGCGGCAGGGTGGCGAGCGTATAGCTGGTGTGGTGGTGGCTTTCGATCAGATCGAACGCCTTGCGGATGCAGGTCAGCATCCCCAACGCCAGCACGTCCACCTTGAGGATGCCCAGCATGTCGATGTCGTCCTTGTCCCAGCAGATGACGGTCCGACCCTCCATGGCCGCATTCTCGATCGGCACCAGCTCGTCCAGCCGACCTTCGGTGATGACGAACCCTCCCACATGCTGGGAAAGATGACGGGGAAAGCCCTGGATCTCGTCGATGAGTTGCAGGGCCAGCCAGAGCCGTCGGTCGTTCGGATCAAGGCCGATCTCGCGCAGGCGCCGTTCGGTCAGGGCGCCGGAGCCGCCCCAGCCCCAGATCTGGCTCGACATGGCGGCCAGCGTGTCCTCGCTCAGGCCCATCGCCCGTCCGACCTCGCGCACCGCCCGCTTTCCGCGATAGTGGATCACCGTGGCGCAAAGCCCGGCACGGTCCCGCCCATAGCGGCTGTAGATGTGCTGGATCACTTCCTCACGCCGCTCATGCTCGAAATCCACGTCGATGTCGGGCGGTTCGTTGCGCGCCTCCGACACGAACCGCTCGAAGACCATGGTGCCCACCTTGGGATCGACCGATGTCACCCCCAGCGCATAGCAGACGATGGAATTGGCCGCCGATCCCCGCCCTTGGCAGAGGATGCCACGGTCGCGCGCGAACCGGACGATATCATTCACGGTGAGAAAATAGGGCTCGTAGCCGAGCTTGCCGATAAGCTCCAGCTCGTGCCGCGCCTGGGTCGCGACCTTTTCGGGCACGCCCGCGGGAAAGCGCCAGACGAGGCCTTCGCGCGTCAGCCGCGCCAGCCGATCCGCCGGGCTCTCTCCCTTGGAGATCTCGGACGGATATTCGTAGCGCAGCTCGCTCAGGCAGAAGTCGAGCCGCCCGGCGATCTCGGCGCTGCGGAAAACAGCCTCCTCGTGCCCCGGATAGAGCCGCAGCATCTCGGCTTCCGACCTCAGACGTTGCTCGCCGTTGACGAGCGCGCGGCGGCCCAGCTCGTCCACCCGGCAGCCCAGGCGGATCGCGGTCAGCACGTCGGCCAGCCGCCGCCGCGCCCCATGATGCAGGATCGGCAGACCCGAGGCGACAGTGGGGATCCCCAGCCGCGCGGCGAGCAGAGCCTGCCGCTCGAACCGGACACGGTCCTGACCCGTATAATGCGGGGCCAGGATCAGCGAGACCCGCCTAGGACAGGCCGCGGCCAACCTCGCGGCCAGGGTTTGCCAGCCTGCCGAGGACCGCGCGGGCGGGTGGAGCAGCATCTCCTGTCCCTCGGCATGGGCAAGAAGATCGGCAAAGCCCAGGTCGCAGCTGCCCTTGGGGGCGGCCCTCCGTCCGAGGGTCAGCAGGCGGCAGAGCCGGCCCCAGGCGGCGCGGTCGCGCGGCAGGACGGTCACGCTCATGCCCTCGCGCACCACGATCCGCGCAGCCGGAAGGAGGCGCGGGGCGCTGCCCGCCTCGCGCGCGATCTCCTTGGCCTCTCCATAGGCGCGCACGATGCCGGCGACGGAATTCTCGTCGGCGATCGCCAGCGCCGGCAAGCCCAGAGAGGCGGCGCGCCGCATCAGCTCCTCGGGATGCGAGGCGCCCGTGAGAAAGGTGAAATTCGACGTGGCCGACAGTTCCACGAACGGCATGGCAGTGCCCGAGTCGTTTGAACGAACCCGGAACATACTTGGCTGCGTCGCGAAAGGGGAGTCCCCTCGCGCGGCGCTGGTCAGGCCCCTTCGCGCAACCGGTTCAGGACCGCTTCATTGGCATAGCCATCGGCCACCAGACCGCGCGCCGCCTGCCACGCCCGCAGCGCGGAAAGCGTGTTCGGGCCGATCATGCCGTCGGCCCCGCCCGTGTCGAAGCCCGCCGCCGTCAGGAGGTGCTGCAGCTCGGTCCGCTCGGCGAGGGCCAGCGCCCGGTCGCCGCGCGGCCAGCCGCCCGCGATGGCCGGCGCGCCCTTCAGCCGGTCTGCAAGATGGCCCACGCCGATCACATAGGCATCCGCAGGATTGTAGCGCGCGATGGCACGGAAGTTCGGATAGATCAGGAAGGCCGCTCCCTGCGCCCCCGCTGGCAGCAGAAGGGCCGCCTCTCCTGCCGGCAGCGGCGACCCGCCGACGCGACGCACCCCCAGCGCCTCCCAGCGGGCGGGCGGCTGACGCAGGCTCTTGCCGCTCCGGGAGAAGTCGAAGCCCGCCGGCAGACGCACCTCGACACCCCAGGGCTCACCGCTGCGCCACCCCGACTGGGCCAGATAGGCCGCCGTCGAGGCCAGGGCGTCCGACGGATCGTCCGACCAGATGTCGCGCCGCCCGTCGCCGGTGAAATCCACCGCGAAGTCAAGATACGAGGTCGGCATGAACTGGGTATGGCCCATCGCCCCCGCCCAGCTGCCGGTCATGGCCTCGGGGCGCACGTCGCCCTTGTCGAGGATCTTCAGCGCCGCGATCAGCTGCTCCTCGAAAAAGCGGGCGCGCCGCCCGTCATGGGCCAGCGTCGCGAGCGCCCCCACCAGCGGATGGTCGCCCCGTCGCGTCCCGTAGGAGGTCTCCATCCCCCAGACCGCCACCACGATCTCCTTCGGCACCCCATAGCGCGCTTCGATCCGCCCGAGCAGCACCCCATGCTGCGCGAGGGCCGCCCGCCCGCCCGCGATCCGCGCCTCGGACACGGCCGAATCGAGATAGTCCCACAGGGTGCGGTTGAATTCGGCCTGATTGCGATCGCGCGCCACCGCATCGGCATCGTAACGCAGATCCCGGAAGGCGGCAGAGAAGGTCGCCGGCCGGATCCCCGCGGCAAGCGCCCGCGGCCGGAACTGGACCACCCAGGCCTCAAGCCCCGCCTGCGCCGCCCGCTCCGCCTCCGTCACCGCCGCCTCCGCCCGTGCCGCCGGCCGCTGCGACACCGCCACCGGATCGGCCATCCCCGGCGCAGCCGTCAGCGCCAGGCCCAGTCCCAGAAGGAACGTCCGCATCCTCTGCCCCCGCCTGCTCTTGTCGTTCCGGCAACCCTAGCGCGACGAGCCTCACCCGCAAAGCACGAAGCCGCCCCGCCCGATAACAAGGGCTCGACCGGCCTTCCTCTCACTCTGGAAAAATATCCTCGGGGGGTAC
>NZ_MABH01000252.1 GCF_001720585.1 Cereibacter johrii
TGCCGCCCGCTCGTAGCGTCGCATCCGCTCCCAATCGTTCCTCGGGATCATGAGGAGATGGGCGCGCAGCGCCGCGGGCAGGGGCGGCAGGGCGGGCTCAGGCTGGCACAAGGGTCGTCTCCTGCTGGCGGGGAGGCATATGGCAATCGCGGTCCGCCGGGCGGCCGCTGCCTCCTGTCTCCCGCGGCAGGTTATTTCGGTTGCAATCAGAGTCAAAGAGATATTTCAATATGGAAATAGGGAGATCGGGAATGCCTGCAAAACGGGCATCCCCTGAGAGTGGAGCAAGAGATGACAGCCGATCCCACCAAGGACATCGCGGACTTTTCCGCACTCGTGATCCGCGACGCCGACGGAAAGCCCCGCGCGGGGTTCGAGCGGCTGACGCTCGCCGACCTGCCCGACAATGACGTGCTGGTCGAGGTGAGCCACTCCAGCCTGAACTACAAGGACGGGCTGGCGGTCAGCGGCAAGGGACGCATCGCGCGCCGCCTGCCGATGGTGGCGGGGATCGACCTCGCCGGACGGGTCGTGCGCTCGAAGGTGCCGGAATGGCAGCCGGGCGACGCGGTGATCGTGAACGGCTGGGGCCTGTCCGAGACCGAATGGGGCGGCTACAGCCGCTATCAGAGCGTGAAGGCGGGCCACCTGACCCGCCTGCCCGAGGGCTTCTCGCCCGCCGAAGCCATGGCCATCGGCACCGCGGGCTATACGGCCGCGCTCTGCGTGCTCGCGCTGGAAGACTGGGGCACCATCGCGCCCGGCCAGGGCGAGGTGCTGGTGACGGGGGCGGCCGGCGGCGTGGGCAGCGTGGCGGTGGCGCTTCTGGCCGCGCGCGGCTACCGGGTGGTGGCCTCCACGGGCCGCGAGAGCCAGCACGACTTCCTGCGGGGCCTCGGCGCCTCGGACTTCGTGGCCCGCAGCGCGCTCTCCGAGCCGGGCAAGATGCTGCAGGCCGAACGCTGGGCCGGGGCGGTGGATACGGTGGGCAGCCACACGCTCGCCAATGTGCTGGCGCAGACGGTCTATGGCGGGGCCGTCGCGGCCTGCGGCCTTGCGGGCGGCGCGGATCTGCCGGCCTCGGTCATGCCGCATATCCTGCGCAGCGTGGCGCTCATCGGCATCGATTCCGTCATGGCGCCTGCGGCGAAGCGCGACCGGGCCTGGGCGTTCCTCAATGCCCATCTCGACCGCGCCCAGCTTGCCGCCCTGACCACCGTCTCGCCGATGGCGGACCTGCCCGCGCTGGCCGCTTCCATCGTCAAGGGCGAGACGCGCGGCCGCCATGTCATCGAAATCGCCTGAGAAAGGACGCGCCATGAGCGAGGATCTCATCCTGTGGCAGAAGGATCCGGTGGATGCCTTCGTCACGCTGACGATGAACCGCCCCGACAAGATGAACGCCATGAATCAGGCGCTCGGCGATGCGCTGGAGGCCGCCATCCTGCGCGCGGTGAAGGATCCCGAGGTGCGCGCCGTGATCCTGACGGGCGCGGGGCGGGCCTGGTCCTCGGGCTTCGATCTGGGGGGCGAGGATTTCGAGATGACCGCCGACCAGTGGCGCAACGACATCGGCGAGAACATGCGCCGCCTGCGCCTGATCCGCGAGGCGCCGATCCCGATCATCGCGGCGGTGAACGGCTACGCGCTGGCGGGCGGGCTCGAGCTCATGATGTGCTGCGACATGACCATCGCGGCCGAGGATGCGCTTCTGGGCGAGCCAGAGGTGCGCCATGTCTCGGCGCCGCCCACGCTGATGCTGCCCTGGACCGTGCCGATGATCCATGCGCGCCACCTGATGTATACGGGCGATCTGATCGACGGGCGCGAGGCCCATCGCATCCATCTGGTGAACAAGGCCGTCCCGCGCGACCAGCTGATGCCCGAGGCCGAGCGGCTGGCGCGCAAATGCGCCCGGATGCCCGGCACGGCGATCAAATATGCCAAGGCCGCGCTGAACCACCAGCAGCAGACGGCGGGCCTCGAAAGCTCGTGGAGCTACAATCGCGAGACGACCGCAATCCTGCATGCGACCGAGGAAGGCGCCTACTGGATGCGGGTGCTTAAGGAAAAGAGCCTCAAGGGCTTTCTGGAAGAGCGCGAGGCGCCCTTCCGCGATCTCGACTGACCCTCCGGGCTGCTCCTGCGGCCCTCGGGCCATGTCCCCGTCAGCGGGGCACCTCGCCGATCCGGTCCGCCATCAGGTCGGCGAAGAGGCCGGAGCGCGTGCGATGCAGGCGCGAGGCCACCAGCTGGCCCTTGGCCGAGACCTCGCCCTCTTCCGCCGATGGGGTGAAATCGGCAAGCGCGAAGCGGCGGATGGCGGTGGAGCTGCCGGGATTGTCCCGGTTCCACCCGTCCAGCGCCGCGGCGATGGCCCGGACCTCGGCCCCCGGCGCCGCAAGGATCAGCGCCACCAGCCCGTCGCCCCCCGCGCCCCCCAGCACCAGATCCGAGGCGAGCGGCCCGAGTCGGCCGAGGATCCGGCCGCGCAGGAGGCCCGCCCGCACCTTGATCCCGCTCGAGAGCTTGAAATCCTCGGCCAGCCGTCCGTCGAAGCGCAGCATCGGCTGGCCCGCGGGGTCGGGGGCCAGAAGGCCCGCGTCGCCGGTGCGGTAATAGCCGTCGGCATCCAGAGGCAGCGGAAAGGGCCCGTCCTCGCCCAGATAGCAGGGCGCGAGATTGGGGCCGCGGAACCGGATCTCCGACAGACCATCCGTCTCGACCAGCGCCACCTCGTGCCCCGGCAGCGGCCAGCCCAGCACGCCGGGCGCGGCGATGTCGCCCGGCACGAGGCACATGGTCGATCCCGCCTCGGTGGCGCCATAGCCCGACAGGACCGCGATCCGGTGGCCGTAGCGGCCGGCCAGCGCATCGCGAAAGCCCGCGAGCCGGTCCCAGAGCGCGGGATCCATCGCGGCGCCGGCAAAGAAGATATGGCGCAGCGCGGCACAGCCTTGGGCCACCCGGTCGGGCTGGGCGTCCCAGGCATCCATCAGGAGCTTCAGCCCCAGAGGTACGCCGATCGACAGGCTGGGCCGCACCTCGGCCATCAGATCCAGCATCGCGCCCATCCCCTCGGCCGAGGGCGGCGGCGCAAGATGGAGGCTGCCGCCGTTCCAGACGATCTTGAACAGATTGTCGAGGCCGCCGAACACATGGTTCCAGGGCATCCAGTCGATCAGGACCGGCGGCTCTTCCGCCAGAAAGGGCCAGGCCACGGCATAGGCCGCCTGACAGGAGGAGATCATCCCCCGGGTGATCGGCACGCCCTTGGCCGCGCCCGTGCTGCCCGAGGTGAAAAAGATGGCCGTCCAGTCCTGCGGCGCGCCCGGACGGTCGGGGGCGGCGGGCGCCTCGGGCAGGTCCGTCAGGGCGAGCGCCGGCCCGCCGGC
>NZ_MABH01000253.1 GCF_001720585.1 Cereibacter johrii
TGCCTACGACATGCAGGACCATGCCTTCTCCCGGTCGGGGCCGATCCGCGGTCCCGGCGGGGCGGGCGCGGCGGAAAGCGCGGGCGGAAGGGCGCGGGCGCTTGCGGGCGGCGCTTGCCTGCCCCCGCCGCCTCGCCTAAACCCCTTGCCGAACGTCCACCGAACAGACACGGGGCCCCCATGCGCCTGAGCCGCTACTTCCTTCCCGTCCTGAAGGAGAATCCTTCCGAGGCGCAGATCGTCAGCCACCGCTACATGCTGCGTGCCGGCATGATCAAGCAGCAGGCGGCGGGAATCTATTCCTGGCTGCCGCTCGGCTTCAAGGTGCTCAAGCGCATCGAGCAGATCGTGCACGAGGAGCAGATCCGCGCGGGTCACATCCCGCTCCTGATGCCCACGCTGCAGCCGGCCGACCTCTGGCGCGAGAGCGGGCGCTATGACGATTACGGCGAGGAGATGCTGCGCATCACCGACCGCCACAAGCGCGACATGCTCTACGGGCCCACGAACGAGGAGATGATCACCGACATCTTCCGCAGCCATGTGTCGAGCTACAAGGACCTGCCGCTGACGCTCTACCACATCCAGTGGAAGTTCCGCGACGAGATCCGCCCGCGCTTCGGCGTGATGCGGGGGCGCGAGTTCCTGATGAAGGACGGCTACAACTTCGATCTGGACTATGAGTCGGCGATCCACGCCTACAACCGCCACATGGTGAGCTACCTGCGCACCTACGAGCGGATGGGGCTGCAGGCGATTCCGATGCGCGCGGCCTCGGGCCCGATCGGCGGCGACAATACGCACGAGTTCCTCGTGCTGGCCTCGACCGGCGAGTCGGAGGTGTTCTACGACGCGGCGATCACCGACCTGAAGTTCGGCGACCGGGTGGTGAATTACGACGACCGCGCCGAATGCGAGGCCATCGTGAAGGAATGGACCGCGCCCTATGCGCGGACCGACGAAACCCATGACGAGGCGATCTTCGCCGAAATCCCCGAGGAGCGCCGCCGCAGCTCGCGCGGGATCGAGGTCGGGCAGATCTTCTATTTCGGCACCAAATATTCCGAGCCGATGGGCGCCAACGTGGTGACCGCCGACGGCAGCCGGGTGCCCGTCCACATGGGCTCGCACGGGATCGGCGTCTCGCGGCTTCTGGGCGCGATCATCGAGGCCAGCCACGACGACAAGGGCATCATCTGGCCCGAGGGCGTCACCCCCTTCCATGCGGGCATCGTGAACCTCAAGCAGGGCGACAGCTCGACCGATCTCGCCTGCGAGGCGCTCTACCGGGATCTGTCGGCCAGGGGGCTCGAGCCGCTCTACGACGACCGGGACGAGCGGGCGGGGGCGAAATTCGCCACGATGGATCTGATCGGCCTGCCCTGGCGGATCACCGTCGGGCCGCGCGGGATCTCCGCGGGCAAGGTCGAGCTCACCAACCGCCGCACGGGCGAGAGCGAGGAAATGTCCTCGGGCGCCGCGGTGGACCGGCTGGCGCAGATCTACGCCGGGATCTGAGGGCGCTTCGGTGCCGCCGGGGGGCTGTCTGCCCCCCGGACCCCCCGAGGATATTTGAGCCAGACTGAAAGCAGGCGGGGCCCTGCGGCGGACGCGAAAGGATGGACGGATGGCTGACCGGACGCGGCCCTTTGCGGCCTTCGAATGGATGATCGCCTGGCGCTACCTGCGCGCGCGCCGCGCCGAGGGCGGCGTTTCGGTCATGACCTGGATCAGCCTCGTGGGGATCACGCTGGCCGTCTTCGCGCTGATCGCGACGCTTTCGGTCCGCGCGGGCTTCCGGGCCGAGTTCGTGGATACGATCCTCGGCGCGAATGCCCATGTCACCGTCTATTCCGCCGGCCGCGTCACCGAGACGGGCCAGCTGATCCGCGGCTTCGAGGAGTACGATCCGGTGGCCGCGCGCGTGGGCGCCGTGCCGGGCGTGCTGCGCGCGGCCCCGGTGGTGAAGGGGCAGGTGATGGCCACGGCCAATGGCGCCTCCTCGGGGGTCGAGGTGTTCGGGATGCGGCAGGCCGATCTTGCGACCATCCCGCGCATCGGCACCGGGGCCGAGCATGTGGGCGATCTCGCGCGGTTCGACGAGGGCATCGCGCTGGGCTCGGGCGTGGCGCAGGAGCTGGGGGTGAGCGTGGGCGACCGCGTGCGGCTGATCTCGCCCGACGGGGTGAAGACGGCCTTCGGCACCTCGCCCCGCGTCTCGGCCTACGAGGTGGTCTATGTCTTCACCGCGGGCCGCTACGACATCGACCGCACCCGGGTCTACATGCCGCTCGCCGAGGCGCAGAGCTACTTCAACCGCGAGGGCCGCGCCGACGAGATCGAGGTGATGGTCGAGGATCCCGAGGCGGTGGATGCGATGGCGCCCGCGCTGATGCAGGCGGCGGGCGAGGGCTCGATGCTCTGGACCTGGCGCGATTCGGCCGGCTCGTTCCTGCGCGCCCTGACCATCGAGGACAATGTGATGTTCGTGATCCTGTCGATCCTCGTGCTGATCGCCTCGATGAACATCGTCTCGGGCCTCATCATGCTGGTGAAGAACAAGGGCCGCGACATCGGCATCCTGCGCACCATGGGGCTGACCGAGGGCTCGATCCTGCGGGTCTTCTTCCTCTGCGGCGCCTCGACCGGGCTGATCGGCACGGCGGCGGGGGTGGCGCTGGGCTGTCTCTTCACGATCTACATCGATCCGATCTTCTCGCTCGTGAACTACCTCTCGGGCGGGGGCGTCTGGGATCCCTCGATCCGCGGCATCTATGCGCTGCCCGCGAAGCTGCAATGGGCGGATGTCTTTTCGGCGGTGGCGCTGTCGCTGGGCCTGTCCTTCTTCGTCACGCTGATCCCCGCGCGCCGTGCGGCCCGCATGAACCCGGTCGAGGCGCTGCGCTATGAGTGAGATGCTGGTTCTGGACGGGCTGACCAAGGCCTACAACCGGGGCCGCCCCGGCGAGGTGACGGTGCTGCGCGGCGCCACGCTCTCGGTGGGCACGGGCGAGGTGGTGGCGCTGGTGGCGCCCTCCGGGGCGGGGAAATCCACGCTGCTCCATATCGCTGGGCTCCTCGACACGCCCGACGAGGGCCGCGTGGCCATCGGCGGGACCGAGATGGCGGGGCTGGGCGACCGGGCGCGGACCGAGACGCGGCGGCGCGAGGTGGGCTTCATCTACCAGTTCCACCACCTTCTGCCCGAATTCACCGCGCTCGAGAATGTGGTGCTGCCGCAGCTGGCCAACGGGGTCGCGCGGGGCGCGGCCGTGGCGCGGGCGCGCGACCTTCTGGGCCGCGTCGGGGTGGGCGCGCGCG
>NZ_MABH01000254.1 GCF_001720585.1 Cereibacter johrii
CGGCCGCCGTTCGCGCCGGCGGCTCGGTCGGTGCGGCGGCCTGCATCTCGGCAGCCCGCTCGGCCGCGCCCCGGATCAGTCCGGGGATCAGCTCCGCCTCGGGCAGGTTCTTCCAGTAGCGTTTCGGCATCTCGGACTGCATCGCCTTCACCATCAGCCGCGCCGGATTGAAGATGTTGGCATAGTAAGTGCGCCACAGCTCTTCCGTTCCATCGGCGGGCGGCGCGACGCGCGCCGCGGTCAGGGCGAAATCGAGCTGGCCTGCCACGAACCGCGCCGTGACGTCGGGCGTCACGATGGCCCAGTCCATGTCGCCGAACCGGCGGGCGAAGAAGGGCGCCGCCGCCTCCTCGACCGGATGGTCCGGCTCGAACCAGGCCGCGAAGGCGCGGCGGGGACCCTCCGAGGGAAGCTCGCGGAAGCGGACGAAGGCGTGCATCTTATGGATCTCGCGCCGGACCGTCTTCTCCTGCGCGAGAAGCTTGCGCAGCGCGGGGTCGCTCCGGTCGCCCCAGCGCAAACGGCCCTCCGCCAGCCGCAGGAGGAGACCGTAGGCGCGGCCGAACCGCTCGGGATCGGCGTGGCAGAGGGCAGTCTCCAGCGTATTGACCGCCTCGCGCGACAGCCGGATCTGGCGTGCCGGGCCCGCGGGCGCGGCGGGCAGGTCGGCCAGAAGATCGGCCGCGCCCGCGCCCACGCGCCAGACGACGCTTTCCGCCGGGATACCCGCCTGCGCCAGCCGCCGGGCCTCGGCGCGCCAGGCCGGAACGGTTCCCAGACGCGGCAGGACGACCTCGGGCATCAGAAGAGGCTCAGCTGTTCCGGCGGCGGCACGAAGCGCGCGCGCAGGCTGGCGTCGTCCAGCCCCTGCGGCCGCCAGCCGGGGGCGAGGATGAAGGGGCGCGCCTGTTTCAGCACCGCGCCCATCGCCACCAGATGCTCGTAGCGCACCGCCCCATGCGCCCGCGCGGCAAGGATCCGGCCCACCGTCTTCGTGCCGAACCCCGGCACGCGCAGCAGCATCTCGCGCGGCGCCCGGTTCACATCCACCGGAAAGGCCTCGCGATGCTCCAGCGCCCAGGCGAGCTTCGGATCGACCTCGAGATCGAGCATCCCCTTTCCCGCGATCTCGCCCACCTCGAAGCCGTAGAAGCGCAAAAGCCAGTCGGCCTGATAGAGCCGGTGCTCGCGCAGGAGCGGCGGGCGCACGAGGGGCAGCGCCTTCGAGGCATCGGGAATGGGCGAGAAGGCCGAGTAATAGACCCGGCTCAGACCGTAGTTGGCATAGAGCGTCGAGGCATTGCCGAGGATGGCCGCATCATCCGCCCCGTCTGCCCCCACGATCATCTGCGTGGACTGGCCCGCGGGCGCGAAGCGCGAGGGTCTGCGGCCGCTGAAGCTCGGCTCGCGCGAGGCCTCGCGCTTCAGCCGCACCTCGGCCATGGCCTTGCGGATGCCGGTGGCCGACTTCTCCGGCGCGAAACGGTCGAGCCCGGCTTCGGTGGGCAACTCCACATTGATCGACAGCCGATCGGCATAGAGGCCCGCCTGCTCGATCAGCTCGGGTGCGGCATCGGGAATGGTCTTGAGATGGATGTAGCCCCGGAAATGCTCGCGCTCGCGCAGGGTTTTGGCGATGCGCACCATGTCGGCCATGGTGTCATCGGGCGAGCGGATGATGCCCGACGACAGGAACAGGCCTTCGATGTAGTTCCGCCGGTAGAATTCGACGGTGAGCGTCACCACCTCCTCGACCGAGAACCGCGCCCGTTCGACCCGCGACGAGACGCGGTTCACGCAATAGGCGCAGTCGAAGATGCAGAAATTGGTCATCAGGATCTTCAGAAGGCTGATGCAGCGCCCGTCCGGCGCATAGGCGTGGCAGATCCCGCTTCCGCCCGACGATCCCAGCCCCTTGCCATCCTTCGAGTCGCGTCGCGTGCCTCCGCTCGAGGCGCAGGAGGCGTCGTATTTCGCGGCGTCCGACAGGATGGCCAGTTTGCGGCTGAGGTCCTTTTTCATGTGTTCTTAGTATGTTCCTTGGCGTTCGAGATCAAGTGCAGAACCAATCATGACTGGAACGTGAAGAGCCACCGGGAAGGGGGCGGGGCCCTCGTCAGGCGCTGCGCAGCTCCGGGGCGGCCACCTCGCCGATCAGCCGCATCAGGTCGCCGAAGTAGCCTTCGCTCCGGGCCGGGCGGGTCGGGTCGGAGGTGACGACCACCGTGGCTTCGAGATCCGGCAGGAGGCAGACGAGCTGGCCGCCATAGCCGCGGGCCAGCGCGATCCGCTCGGTGCCCGCGCGGCCCACGAACCAGCCGTAGCCGTAGCCCAGGCCCGAGAAGGGCGAACGCGTCCGCGGCTCGAGCGAGCGGCGCACCCAGCCTTCGGACAGGACCTGCGCCCCGTCCCACCGGCCGCCCTGCCGGACCATCTCGCCGAAGCGCAGGAGCGCCAGCGGCGACAGCGCCATCTCGTTGCCGCCGAGGTAGAAGCCTTGCGGATCCTGCGTCCAGGGCGGGATCTCGATCCCGAGCGGGCGGCCGAGCCAGTCCCGCATCAGCGCCAGCAGGCTGCGGTCGGTGGCCTCCGATAGGGCGGCGCCGAGGATGTGGAAGCTGCCCGTCGAATAGAGCATCCGGCCGCCCGGCTCGGCCACCATCGGGCGCGACAGGGCATAGGCCAGCCAGTTCCGGCTCGAGACCCAGGCGCCGTAGTTGCCGCCGGAGGTGCGTTCGAGCCCCGCGCGCATCGTCACCAGATCCTCGAGCGTCAGGTCCCGGACGCGCGGGTCGGCCTCGGCGGGGATGAGGCCCGGGGCGACCTCGCCCAGCGTGGCCCCGAGGGCGGGCACGGCGCCCCGGTCGAGCGCCGCACCGAGAAGGGCCGCGACGAGCGTCTTCGAGACCGACTTCACATTGACCGCGCGATCCGGAGCGGGCCCGCGCAGCGCCTCGGCCACCAGCGTCTCGCCGCCTCGCGCGACAACGAGCGTGTGGAGCTGGTGCAGGAGATCGCCGTGGGCCTGTCGGCGGGGCT
>NZ_MABH01000255.1 GCF_001720585.1 Cereibacter johrii
CTGCGCGATCTCGCGCCGGCCGGCGGTGCCCGCCGGGGCGCCCGCCAGGTCGCGGAGCGCCCATCCGCCCTCGGCCGGCTCGAGCAGGAAGAAGGCGCCGTCGCTTTCGCGAAAGCCCAGGCGCCGGTCGGCCCAGGCGTCGAGGATGGCTGCGGCCGAGGCATCGCCCGAGAAAGCCAGGGCCTCGATCACCGGGCCGATGGTCTGGCGCGAGGACCGTTCGATCAGGGCGCGGTTCTCGGAGAGGATCTGCGCGGCGGGCGTGCCCTGCGCGAGGACGGGAAGCGCAGAGGCGAGCACTGCGAGGAGGATCAGGACAAACCGCATTCGGACCTCGTCGGGGGGAGCGGAGGCGGCGTCGGGCCCGGGCCCGAGCCGCCCCCGTCAAGTCAGTAGTTCGACTTGATCTGCACGCAGCTTTTCGTCTCGCTGTTGTACATGCCGCAGTCGAGCTTGGCCCAGTCGGACTCGAGCACGGCCGAGTCGGGCAGGAAGTCCGTCCAGGCATCGCCCGGCACCGGATCGGTCTGCGAGATGATGTCGAACTGGCCGTCGTCGCGGATCTCGCCGATCAGCACGGGCTTGGTCAGATGGTGGTTCGGCAGCATCTCGGCCTCGGAGCCGGTGAGGTTCGGGAATTTCTGGCCGATCATTTCCTTGGCCACCGGATCCACGTCGGTGGTGCCCGCAGCCGTCACGGCATTCACCCACATGTTGAAGCCAATGTAGGTGGCCTCCATCGGGTCGTTCGTCACGCGCTTCTCGCCCATGCGGGCCTTCCATTCCTTGATGAAGGCCTCGTTCTCGGGGCTTTCGGCGGACTGGAAGTAGTTCCAGGCCGCGAGATGGCCCACGAGGTTCGAGGTGTCGAGGCCGGAGAGTTCCTCTTCGCCCACCGAGAAGGCCACGACGGGAATGTCCTCGGCCGAGATGCCTGCGGCCGCGAGTTCCTTGTAGAAGCCGATGTTCGCATCCCCGTTGATCGTCGAGATCACGCCCACTTTCTTGCCGTCCGCGCCCAGCGCCTTCACGTCCGCCACGATCTTCGACCAGTCGGAATGGCCGAAGGGCGTGTAGTTCACGAAGATGTCGGATTTCGCGATGCCCTTCTGCTGCAGGTAGCTTTCGAGGATGTTGTTCGTCGTGCGCGGATAGACGTAGTCGGTGCCGAGGAGGGCGAACTTCTCGACGCCCAGCTCCTCGAGGAAATAGTCCACCGCCGGAATCGCCTGCTGGTTCGGGGCGGCGCCGGTGTAGAAGACGTTCTTCGAGCTTTCCTCGCCCTCGTACTGCACAGGGTAGAACAGGAGGCCGTTCAACTCCTCGATCACCGGCAGCACCGACTTGCGGCTGACGGAGGTCCAGCAGCCGAAGATCACGTCGACATCGTTCACGGTCAGCAGCTCGCGCGCCTTCTCGGCGAAGAGCGGCCAGTCGGAGGCGGGGTCCACCACCACCGCCTCGAGCTTCTTGCCCAGAAGGCCGCCCTTGGCATTCTGCTGGTCGACGAGCATCAGGACCGTGTCCTTCAGCGTCGTCTCGGAGATCGCCATCGTGCCCGAGAGCGAATGGAGCACGCCGATCTTGATCGTGTCCTCCTGCGCGAGCGCCCCGCCCGCGAGCGACAGACCGAGGGCCGTGCCGATCAGATATGCCCGGAACATCTTCATGCTCTTGTGTCCTTTTTCAGCAAGGCTCCGCCCGTCCGGTCCCGAGGGCCGGTCGTGGTTCCGTCAAGCCTTGGCAGTCCCCTGTTGATCCGCCGCGGGGCCTGTTCCGGCCCGCGGGCGCCGGAGCGTCTCTGGCTCCTCGCCGCTTCAGATGACGTCGGGTCGGGGGACGCGGCAAGACGGGCTGCGGCCTGGCCGCGGGGCGGCGTGGAAAACGCCGAAAAATTCATCGGATCACGGGCTCGCGACCCTGAAAGAGGCAGATCCGGTGTCGAAGCGGCGCCCGGGGGCGCCGCCTGCTCAATCCTGCGGCAGGAGCTGGAGCCCGCCTTCGCGTTCGAGGAAGGCCACGATCGCCTCGACGCCGACGCCCGCCCGCATCCGCGCCATGACATAGGGCCTGGGGCCCCGGGCTGCCTGCGTGTCGGCCTCGAGCCGGGCCAGATCCACGCCGACATGGGGCGCGAGATCGGTCTTGTTCACGACCAGCAGGTCCGAGCGCGTAAGGCCGGGGCCGCGCTTGCGGGGAATGTCCTGCCCGGCGGCGGTGTCGATCACATAGATGGTCAGGTCGGCCAGCTCGGGGCTGAAGGTCGCGGCCAGATTGTCGCCGCCCGATTCGATCAGGATCAGGTCGAGGTCCGGGAAGGCGCGGCGCAGGTCGGCCACGGCGGCGAGGTTGATCGAGGCATCCTCGCGGATGGCCGTGTGGGGGCAGCCCCCTGTCTCGACGCCGCGGATCCGTTCTGCGGGCAGCACCTGCGCGCGCATCAGCGCCTCGGCATCCTCACGGGTGTAGATGTCGTTGGTGATGACCGCCATCGAGCAGCGATGCGCGAGCGCCGCGCAGAGCTTCTCGGTCAGGGTCGTCTTGCCGGCGCCCACCGGGCCGCCGATCCCCACGCGCAGGGGTCCATGGCTCATGTCTTGAAGATCCTCACTTCCTGGGTTTCGTGCCGCATCGCCGCCAGATCGCCGCGCAGCGCGGCACTGCCGATGGCGTCGAGCGGGGCCTCTGCGCTCTCCGCCGCGATCTCCTCGATCAGCGGATGCAGCGCGGCAAGCGCGGCCTGCCCCTCGGTCTGGCCCAGCGGAACGAAGCGCACCGCCGCCGACACGAGGTTCGCGGCAAAGGCATGGAGCATCAGCGCCAGCACCTCGGCCACCGGCAGCCCGAGCGGGGCCGCCGCCTGCCCGAGCGCCACCGGCAGCGGCCGCG
>NZ_MABH01000256.1 GCF_001720585.1 Cereibacter johrii
CGGGCTCCCCCCGAGGATATTTGGGCCAGAATGAACGGAGCTGGGGGGCAGAGGTCCTGACGGTTTGCCCGGGGCGGCTCTGCGGAGGCGGTGTGGCTGCCGCTGGACGGGCGCCCGCGGATCGGGCCGGGCGATCTGGGCGACGGCGGTTCGGCGGAAGCGTGGGCGCTGCCCGCGTCAGATCGCGCTGAGGTCGATCGTGACATTGCGGCGGGCGGCACTCTCCACCGCGGCCTCCTGCAGCGTCCTGTTGCGGCGCAGAAGCTCGAGGAAGCGCGCCTCGTCGAGGCTGAGGAGCGTGCCGTGGCTGATCGCCGTCACCTGCGCCTTGCGGGCCTTGCGCGTCAGGATCGCGAGCTGGCCGAACATCTCGCCGCGCCCGAGGCGGACCTTCTGGCCCGCCACGTCCGACTCGACCGCGCCGGAGGCGATGAAGAAGACCTTGCGCGGCACGTCGCCCCGGCGCAGGAGCACGTCTCCCGGCCGGACATAGACCGTCTGCAGGAGCCGCTCGAGCGCGCGCAGCTGATCCTCCTCCATCTCCGCGAAGAGCGGAAACTGGCGGACGAGCTCGACCTTCTGCACCGCCAGATCGAGGTGCGGGCGGCGCTCCTTCTTGCCGCGCGCCACCTGGATGCGCTGGCGCAGGGTCGTGAAGAGCTCCTGCCCGATCAGCCCGTCGTCGTGCAGCATCTCGTACTCCCGCAGTTCGAGCTGGAGTGCGGTGCGGCGGATGAAGCTGCGCACCATCTCCTCGGAATAGCCCGGATATTGCAGCCGCAGCGCCTCGAGCGCCTGCTCGGTCTCTTCCTCGCGCCGCTTGAGCATCTCGTGCAGGATCTCGGCGACGCGCCGGCCGTGGATGCGGCGGATCTTGCCGTCGATCAGCCCGTGCAGGTCGCCCAGGATCAGCCGCTGGGTCAGGAGTATCTCGAACCGGTCGGCGGTGAGCTGGCTCAGCCAGCGTGCGATCTTCAGCCGGTTGTGCGCCCAGACCGCGATCCGGTGCTGACGCCCGAGCCCCAGCGCCCGCCGCCCCGCCGCGCGATAGCCGTCGCGGCCCTGCAGGCGCGTGCGTTCGATCAGCCGGTCGACATCGACCAGCATCGCCTCGGCCAGGCGCGGCGAGATGATCTGCTGGCGGAAGGCTGCGAGGATCGCGTCGCGCTCGCGCCCGGCGAGCGCCACGAGCCCCAGCGTGATCCGGTCGCGGTCGGGAATGTCGTCGGCGCTGTCGTCGGCCAGCTCCACCGCGCGGGCGAGCCGCTGGCCGAAGCCCTTGGCCTCGGAGCGCACGATCTGGGGGTCGAGCTCGCGCTCGCGCACCGTCTCGGCCACGCCCTCGCGCACGTTCTGCAGCGCGACCGCGATCACCTGGTTCGACAGCGCCAGATCGAGCGGCGTGAGCCGCGCGAGCCCGAGCCGCCGGATCACCCAGCGCAGCGTCGTGCCCTGCGCGAGGAGCGTGAAGAGCACGAATCCCGTGGCGAGGATGCCCACCTCGCGCTTCACATGCGGCGGCACCATCGGGTTCTCGGTGACCGCGAGCGCCAGCGCAAGCGTGACGGCGCCGCGCAGCCCGCCCCAGAGGATCGCGACCCGGTAGGGCCGCTCGACCCGGGGCGAGAGGTTGAACCGCGTGAGAAGCGGCAGGAGCCCCGAGAGCATGACGCCGCGCGCCACGACCGCGGCCAGCGCCACCACGCCGATCAGCAGCAGATCCCATCCCGTCGCGCGCCCGATCAGCCGCGGGATGAGGAGCGCCGCGACGATGAAGATGAGCGAGCCCGCCCAGTGCGACAGCATCTCCCAGATGTCGCTGAGCAGCTTCCAGGTGGCGGGGCTGAGGCGGCCCGGGCCCGTGAGGTTCATGGCGATGCCCGCCGTCACCACGGCGATCACGCCCGAGGCATGGAGCCCCTGCTCGGCCAGCACATAGGTGAGATAGGGCAAGGCGAGGCTCAGCGAGAGCTGCGCCGTCGGATGGGACGACATCCGCGTCATCAGGAAGAGCGCGATCCGCGCCATGAGGTAGCCGAGCCCGAGACCGCCGAGGATCAGCAGCGGAAACTCCACCAGCGCCTGGCGCAGGGTGGGATCGGGCACGCCCGCCATCACGAAGGTGAGGAAGAAGCCGAAGAGCGCGATGGCCGCCGCGTCGTTCAGGAGGCTCTCGCCCTCGACGATCCGGGTGAGCCGCTGCGGCGCCGCGATCGAGCGGAAGATGCTGACCACGGCCGACGGGTCGGTGGTCGAGACGATCGCGCCGAGCAGCAGGCAGGCCGCGAGCGACATGGAGCTGAAAGGCTGCAGCGCAAAGCCGATGGCGAGGGTCGAGACCAGCACCGCCACGACGGCCATCACGAGGATCGGCACCCAGTCGTCGATCATCCGCCGGATGTTCAGGCTCAGCGAGACCTGGAACAGCAGCGTGGGCAGGAACATGTAGAGAAAGACGCTTGAGCGGATCGGCAGGGCCAGCAGCTCGGCCACCTCGGGCGGGAAGCTCGCGGCCACCCCGCTGCGCTGGAGCCAGAGCGCGAGCGTGCCGAGCATGGCCCCCACCACGGCGAGGACCACCGAATAGGGCAGCCTCAGCCGGGCCGCGACGGGCTCGCAGGCGGCGATCACGATGAAAAGGACCGCAAGGGCCGTGACGAGCAGGACGATGTTCATGGAGGTGTGATAGGCGCTTCGCGGCGCCGGGAAAACCCGCCACCGCGCACGTCCTGTTGACGGGGCGTCCGGTTCAGTGCGCGATCTGCGCGGCGCGGCTGCCGAGCTTGTAGGCCCGCGCCTTCGTCATGGGCGCATGGTCGACGAAGCCCTTTTCCACCAGGGAGCGCAGGGCGCGGTGAAAAGTCGGCGTCGCGATGGCGTTGCACAGCGTGTGGCGCCGGATCGCGTCCGAGCGGACGACAGTATCTTCGGTCTCGCCCAGAAGCTTCACCGCATAGAGCACATCAAGCTCATTGCGAGAAAGTTCCGCGATGCCGAGATCATGTTCAAGCCCAAGAAGAAGCTCTCTGAGCTGCGCGACACTGTGGAAACGCCGCGAGGCGGTCATCCGCTCGTCCATCTTGCTTCCGTCCACCGTTACTCCCCCTAACTGTTTTCAATAAAAATTAAAATCGGCTAGCGCTGCATACATTAGCCGAGGTTCCCAATCTCTTGGCAAGCGACAAAATGTCGCGCCACTTTGACCATAGGTGCAACTTGCAGGTGTGCGGATCGAAGCGACGGGTCAGGTGACGGGGCGGCCCTGGCCCGTCGTTGGCTGTCACGCTGAAAACTCGTTCCAAACAAGGGATTCCCGTTCCGGAAGAACGCTGCGGACAAGCAGTCGCGCCATGATCGAGCGAACCGACCGCCGGACGGTCGGTTGGCGAGAGCGGAGCAGAGCGCCTTTTTAGCAGGCAGCGTCATGACCAGATCACCCATCCCCAGCCCGCCAGAGGTGCTGAAAGCGCCGCGGCCACGGCCGCGCGCTCGCGCCACCGCGGTGAGAATCGCGCGGCGAGCCAGAGCGACCAGAGCGCCGCGCCCGCGAGGATCCCCGACCAGAGCAGGCGCGCATCGATCTCCAGAAGGGCCGCGGTGCGCTGCCCGAATCCGGCGAGGAGCCCCGCGGCGGCCAGCGGCAGAAGCGCCCTCGCGAGCCGGGGGAGATTCTCCTTTCCGGCGGCGAGGGCCAGAGGCAGGGCCGCCCACAGGGCAATCCCCACGGCGAGTATCAGGATCGTGAGAAGCCGCGCGGCTCCTGCGCCAAAGCTCAGGGCGCCGCCGCCGGACCCGACGAGAAACCAGGGCGCCGTCCCCTGCCCCCCCATCGCCTCCAACAGGGCCGCGAGCCAGGGCGCATGGGGCCACCAGAAGGTCGCCGAGCCGAGGCCCAGGAGCCCCCCGAGCAGAAGGAGACTCTCGCCCGGCGTGGCAGATGTCCGCAACAGCTCTTCGCCCGGCACGCGCGCTTCGAGCCGCACCGCGTCGCGAAAGCCCGCGCAGCGCCCGCACATGTGGCAGGGGCCTGCACTCTCCATCAGCCGCACCGGCACCATCGGCTCGCAATTGAAGCGCATGGTCCGGGCGCGCGCGGGCGGGCAGTTGTCCCAGGCCCGGGCATCGACGCGATAGTGCAGCGGCGCGAGCTGCGACAGCAGGGCGAAGAGGCCGTTCATGGGGCAGAGAAAGCGGCACCAGACGCGCTTGCTCTTGCCGTAGAGCCAGCCCACCAGCAGCGCGGCGCTGGTCGAGAGGCCGAAGAGCAGCGCCGCAGCCCGCGGATCGTCATAGAGCGCGATCATCTGACCGTAGAGCGTCACGCCGCAGAACAGCACGAACGGCCAGCCCCGCCATTTCATCCAGCGCGGAATGGCCCTTCCCTGCCCGTGGCGCGACGCGGCGGCGCTGAGCGCCCCTTCGGGGCAGAGGAGGCCGCACCAGAGCCTGCCGAAGAGCAGGACCGAGACCAGCACCCCCGGCAGCCAGACGCCCCAGAGCAGGGCCTGCGACAGGAGGGTGAGGTTCGTCCAGATCCGCGCCTCCGGGCCGGGCGGCGGCAGGACGACCGGCAGGAAGACGAGCGGCAGGTAGAGCGCGACCGCCGCCCACTGCAGCCCCGACACCGCGCGCGGATGGTCGCGCAGCCAGAGGCCGGCCCGCTCGATCCGCCCCGCCGGAGGCGGCGAGGGCAAAGCGCCCGACACGGGGCACGCGTCGGCGAAGCGGGAAAGCGGCTCTTGCATCCCGCCTTCTAGGCAGTCGCCCCGGCGGACCGGAAGCCTCCGCAATGTCTTGCGGCAGAGGGTCGCAGGGCGGATCCTGCCCCGCGGCGGTGCGTTGGATCCTTCCCTCTGCGCCCGGCCTCCGTCGCGCCCCTTGCCCGACCTTGCGGCGGGACTGCGCCCCCTGCCCGATGTGCGGCCGGACGGATCCGGCGTCGGCCGTCCGATCCTCGGGCCGGAGGGCGGGATCGTCGGACCAGAGCAGGTTTGACTTCCGCCGCGAAGGGGCCAAAGGTCCGCCGATGAGACCCGATCCCGCCCCCGACCTGCCCGGATTCCGCGCCCGCTGGGCGGCCCTGCGCAATGTCGCGCCCTTCCTCGGCATGGTCTGGCAGGCTAGCCCCGGCCTCCTCGTCCTGAGCCTCGTCCTGAGGCTCGCCCGGGCGCTGATCCCGGTCACGGCGCTCTGGTTCGGCAAGCTCATCATCGACGAGGTGGTGCGCCTCGCGGGAAGCCCGCTGCCCGCAACCGGCGCGCTCGGCTGGATCGGCGCCGAGGGCGCGAGCACCCTCGTCCTGCTGCTCGGGGCCGAATTCCTGCTCGCCATCCTGTCGGATCTTCTCGGCCGGCTCGGCGGGCTCACCGACACGCTCCTGACGGAACGGCTCACCATGTCCTCCTCGGTGCGGCTGATGAACCACGCGGCCAGCCTCGATCTGGCCGCCTTCGAGGATGCGGGGTTTCAGGATCGGCTCGAACGGGCGCGGCGGCAGTCGGGCGGGCGCATGACACTCACGGGCCAGATCCTCTCGCTGATGCAGGATGCGGTCACCGTGGCCTCGCTTGCGGGCGGGCTTCTGCTCTACAACCCGTGGCTCATCCTGCTTCTGGTCGCGGCGCTGGTGCCGGCCTTCCTCGGCGAGGCGCATTTCAATGCGCAGAACTACAATCTCGATTTCCGCCGCACGCCCGAGCGCCGCGAGCTCGATTATATCCGCGTGACCGCGGCCGGGGTGGAGACGGCCAAGGAGATCAAGATCTTCGGCCTCGCGCCCTTCCTGATCGAGCGTTACCGCACCCTGTCGGAGAGCTTCTATGCCGCGCGGCGGCGCATTGCCTCGGCGCGGGCGGTCTGGGGCACGCTCTTCAGCGCGCTGGGGACGGCGGGCTATTATCTCGCCTATCTCTGGATGATCGGCGCCACACTGTCGGGCCAGCTCTCGATCGGCGATCTGACCTTCCTCGCAGGATCGTTCCTCCGGCTGCGCGGGCTGGTCGAGGGGCTGCTCACGGGTTTTTCCACCACCGCTGCGCAGGCGCTCTATCTCGAGGATCTGTTCGGCTTCTTCCGGCAGCAGCCCACCATCCTCGCCCCTGCCGAGCCGCGCCCCGTGCCCCGCCCGATCCGCGACGGCTTCCGCTTCGAGAAGGTGGGCTTCCGCTATCCCGGGGCCGGCGGCTGGGCGGTGCGCGATCTGAGCTTCACGCTGAAGGCGGGCGAGACGCTCGCGCTCGTGGGCGAGAATGGCGCGGGCAAGACCACGCTCGTCAAGCTGCTCGCCCGGCTCTACGATCCCGACGAGGGGCGGATCCTTCTGGACGGGCAGGATCTGCGCAGCTTCGATCCGGTGGCGCTGCGCGGCGCGATGGGCGTGATCTTTCAGGATTTCGTGCGCTACTCGATGACCGCGGGAGAGAATATCGCCGTGGGCCGGATCGAGGCGCGCTCCGAGGAAGACCGCATTGCCGAGGCCGCACGGCGCAGCCTCGCCGACCGGATCGTGGCGCGGATGCCCGAGGGCTACGGCCAGATGCTCGGCAAGCGCTTCCGCGAGGGCGTGGATCTCTCGGGCGGCGAATGGCAGAAGTTCGCCATCGCGCGGGCTTACATGCGCGACGCCGAGGTGCTGATCCTCGACGAGCCGACGGCGGCGCTCGATGCGCGGTCCGAGTTCGAGGTGTTCCAGCGGTTCAAGGAATTGTCGGCGGGCCGGACGGCGGTGCTGATCTCGCACCGGTTCTCGTCGGTGCGCATGGCCGATAGGATCCTCGTGCTGGCGGGGGGCCGGGTCGAGGCCAGCGGCACCCATGAGGAGCTTCTGGCCCGGCCGGGCCGCTATGCGGAACTGTTCGAACTGCAGGCGGCCGGTTACAGGTGACGGCACCCGAAGGTGCGCGGCTCAAGGACGAAAGGGCCGGCCCTCAGCCGCGGCCGATGGGGGTGGCGCCCGCCGCGCCCGCCGAGAGCAGCGTCACGAGGCTCGTGGAGGAGATCGTCTTCGCACAGGGCCGACCGGCTTCGAGCGCCCGGACGTCGGTCACATCCAGCCCCAGCCTTGCGGCGAAATCTTCCTGAGACAGGCCGAGAACCCAGCGCCGGTGACGAACCAGACGGGCGGTTTCACGGTGATGGGACTTCGGCATGGACATTCTCCGGCTCACGAGCAACAGGGGGAAGTCAAAGCAATTTCCGTGCGTTCTTCTTACCTCTTTCCGCGAAGAACGCGACCTGCCCAAACCGACAGGCCAGCCCTCCGGCGAGTGCCTCCGCCCTTGCAGAAGGAGGGGATTTCTTCGAAATCGTGGCTGGAGCGCGCCGCGGGAGCCGCTCTCCGAAGGAGGCAGAAGCATGTTCCATGCGGGCACCATGCTGGTGGCGATGGCGACGGATGTGGCGCTCGGCTGGCCGGACCGGATCCATGCCCGGATCGGCCATCCCGTCGTCTGGATCGGGCGGATCATCTCGGCGCTCGACCAGCGCTGGAACCGCGGCTCCGAGACCGAGAGGCGGCGCGCCGGGGTGGCCGCTCTCCTCGTCACCGTGCTGGCGGCGGCCCTGCCCGCGGCGCTCGTCCAGTCGCTCCTGCCCGGCGGCCTTCTGGGCGCGGTCCTGACCGGGCTCCTGGCCTGGCCGCTCGTGGCCCTCCGCTCGATGCACGAGCATGTGGAGGCGGTGGCGGTGCCTCTCGATGCGGGCGACCTGCCGGGCGCGCGACGGGCGGTCTCGATGATCGTCGGCCGGGATCCCTCGCAACTCGACGGGGCCGGCGTCACCCGGGCGGCGCTCGAGAGCCTCGCCGAGAACAGTTCGGACGGGATCGTGGCCCCGCTCTTCTGGGGGGTGCTGCTGGGCCTGCCGGGGATCGCCGCCTACAAGGCGATCAACACGCTCGATTCGATGATCGGCCACCGCACGCCCCGGCACGAGGCCTTCGGCTGGGCCTCGGCCCGGACGGACGACTGGGTGAACCTGATCCCCGCGCGGCTCACCGGCGTTCTCTTCGCCTTCGCTTCGGGACGGCCGCGGGAGGCGCTGGCCGTCATGCGGCGGGATGCGCGCGCGCACCGCTCGCCCAACGCGGGCTGGCCCGAGGCCGCCATGGCCGGGGCGCTCGGCGTGCGGCTCTCGGGGCCGCGGATCTATGGCGACCGGGTTTCGGCCGAACCCTGGCTGAACGGGGGCGCCCCGGATCCGCGCCCGGCCGACCTGCGGCAGGGGCTCGCGCTCTATCGCCGCGGTATGGTGCTGCTTGCGGCGCTCTTCCTGCTGGTGGCGGTGGTCTGACCCGCCGCCCGCAGAAGCGGCCTGAGAGGCTGAGAGGCTGAGAGGCTGAGAGGCTGAGAGGCTGAGAGGCTGAGAGGCTGGCTTCGCCCTGCCCGGAGGCCCGTCAAGGAAGTAACTCCCCTGCCCGCTCCGCCGCCGGTCGTGCCGCGGCGGAGGTCGGCCCTCAGCCGAAGAGCTCGTGGCAGAGCTCCAGCGCCTCGACCAGCCGGTCCACCTCGTCGGGGGTGTTATACATGGCGAAGGAGGCGCGGCAGGTGGCTCCCACCCCCATATGCTGCATGAGCGGCATGGCGCAGTGGGTGCCGGCGCGCACCGCGACGCCCTTGCGGTCGAGCACGGTCGAGATGTCGTGCGCATGGGCGCCGCCCCGGATCGTGAAGGAGAAGATCGCCCCCTTCCCCGCCGAATTGCCCTGCACGTCGAGCCAGTTGAGACCCGCGAGCCGGTCGCGCGCATAGTCGCGCAGCGTGCGTTCATGCGCGGCGATCTCGGCCATCCCCACATTCATCATGTAGTGCAGCGCCACGCCGAGGCCGATCTGCTGCACGATGCCGGGCGTGCCCGCCTCGAACCGCATCGGGGGCCTCGCATAGGTCACCGCGTCGCGCGTCACCTCGTGGATCATGTCGCCGCCGCCGATGAAGGGGCGCATCTCCTCCATCCGCTCCGACCGGATCCAGATCGCGCCCGAGCCCGAGGGACCGTAGAGCTTGTGGCCGGTGATCGCGTAGAAGTCGCAGCCGATGGCCGCCACATCGACCGGCATGTGCACGGCCGCCTGCGACCCGTCGACCAGCACCGGCACGCCCCTCTCGCGCGCCCCGGCGCAGATCGCGGCCACATCCACCACGGTGCCGAGCACGTTCGACATGTGGGTGACCGCGACGAGCTTCGTCTTCGGGCCGATCGCGTCGATCACCGCCTGCGGATCGAGATCGCCGTTCTGATCCACATCGACCCATTTCAGCACCACGCCCTGCCGCTCGCGCAGGAAGTGCCAGGGCACGATGTTGGCGTGATGCTCCATGATCGAGAGCACGATCTCGTCGCCCGGCTCAAGCCGCGGCGCGGCCCATCCGTAGGAGACGAGGTTGATGCCCTCGGTGGTGCCGGTGGTGAAGACGATCTCCTCGGGCGAAGGCGCGTTGAGGAAGGTCGCGATGGTGGCCCGCACGGCCTCGTACTTGTCGGTCGCGAGGTTCGACAGATAGTGCAGCCCGCGGTGGACGTTCGCATATTCGTGGCTGTAGGCGAGGTTCATCGCCTCGATCACCACCTGAGGCTTCTGCGCCGAGGCACCGTTGTCGAGATAGACCAGCGGCTTGCCGTTCACTTCGCGCGAAAGGATCGGAAAGTCCCGCCGGATGGAGGCGACGTCGAACATGGGGAAACCTCAGCCGCTTATGAAGGGCATCAGGATCGCGGCCAGCACGAAGGCCATGCCGAAGATCACGAGAAGGATGCCGCCCAGGACGGCGAGGGTCGAGGTGAAGCCGTGCAGTTCGGCCACGAAATGGGTGAGCAGCCAGAAGAAGAGCACGATCCCCACCACGCCCAGCACGTCGGCGAGCGGCGGCAGGACGAGCTGCGCCAGAAGCTGGAGCACCTCGAGGCAGAGCAGGATGAACTGGAGCCAGGCCACCAGCAGGACGGCATCGGGGAAGGTGCCGCGCCCGCCGCGCCAGACGCCGATCCGGTGGATCAGGCCTGCCGAGAACCCCAGAAGCCCCACCTGAAGCGCGGCGCTGAAGATCGGGCTGGGCAGGTCGTCTCCGATCAGCTGGCGCACGTCGCGCGGCAGGAGGGTGAGGCCGGCGAAGGTCACCAGCGCCGCAGCCACCGCCGTGAAGATGAGCGCGAGCCAGCGCGCCTGCATCGGCAGGTCCATCGCGAGGACGGCCCGGGCCCCCTCGCGCGGGTTGGACACGGTGAAGCGCACGAGACGCAGGAGACCGCCCAGGGTAACGCTCATCGTTCCGCCTCGATCAGCATGAGGAGCCAGATGGCGAGGAAGCCCGACAGAACGAGGAAGCCCACGATCAGCACGCCCGGCCCCTCGCCGATGAAGCCGCCCACGAGCCCGTTGAGCAGCATGAGCGGCGCGGTGGCCAGCAGCGCGAGAAAGAGCGCGAGCCGCGCGCCGAAGAAGCTGCCCTTGCCGCCGAACAGCCGCGCAACAAGATGGCTCAGCGCCGCAACCCCGTAGCAGAGCGGCGGCAGCAGGAAGACCGTGCCCATCAGCGCCCCGCTCATCCGCGCCTCGAGCGGCTGGGACGGGTCGATGAAGGCCTGCCGGGCCAGGATCGGCCATTGCGACACGAAGATCAGCAGGCAGGCGCCCATCAGGATGATCAGCGCCCGCCCCTCGTTCTCACCGGCATCGAGATACCGCCGGATGACCGTGCGGGGGTGGCGGTAGCTTTGGACGATGTCGGTGGTAACAGCCATTCAATGCTCGTGACGCGCCAGCCAGTTCTCCAGCCGCTGCCGGATATCCTCGGCGATTTCCTCGTTCTCGATTTCCTGAATGGCTTCGGCGAGGAAGGCAAGGACCAGAAGCGACTGTGCGGCTTTCAGCGGCACCCCGCGCGAGCGGAGATAGAAGAGCCCGGTCTCGTCGATGGCGCCCGAGGTCGAGCCGTGCGAGCATTTCACATCGTCGGCATAGATCTCGAGCTCGGGCTTGGCGAGGAAGACCGAATCCTCGTCCAGCAGCAGCGACTGGCTGATCTGGTAGCCGTCGGTCTTCTGCGCGCCGGGCTTCACGAGGATCTTGCCCTGGAAGACGCCGGTGGCGCCGTTCTTCAGCACCTTCTTGAAGACCTGGCGGCTTTCGCAGGCCTCGCCCTCGTGGGTCACGAAGACGGTGTCGTCGTGGTGGAACTTGCCGTCGCCCACGGCCGCACCCGCGACATGGGCCACCGCCTCGTCGCCCACCAGCTCGATGACCGCCTCGTTGCGGGTCATCACGCCGTTGGCCGTCAGCGTGAAGGACTTGAACAGCCCCTTGCCCGCCACGCGCGCGAAGATGTGGGTCGAAGCGCGCCGGTCATGGTCGCGGCCCTGTGCGCGGATATGGTGGAAGCGTCCGCCCTCGGCCACATCCACTTCCATGACCTTCGTGAAGCGCGCCGCCGCCGGCCCGTTCTCGAGGATGGTCACATCCGCCCCGCTCTCGACGCGGATGCAATGATGCAGGACCGCGTCCGACGTGTCGGAGGAATGGATGTAGATCAGCGCGATCGGCCGCGGAACGTAGCCCGTCACGCGGATCAGCACGCCCTCGGTGGCAAAGGCCGTGTTCAGCGCCGCGAAGGGCCGCTTCACCGGCACCTGACCCCGCGCCTCGAGGACGCCATAGAGATCCCGCGCCCAGTGGATGTCGGACTGCGCCTCTGAGAGGAGCCCGATCTCGACATTCTCGAGCGCCAGCGGATCCGAGGCCGCCGCATCGAACACGCCATCGACGAAGACCAGCTTCAGCCGGTCGATGGCCTCGAAGACCATCCCCTCGTCGCCGTCGTCCAGGGTCGAGGCCGGCACCGGCTCGGCCGAGGTGAAGCTCGCAGGGTCGGTGTAGCGCCAGTATTCATCGCGCCGCTTGGGCAGGCCCATCGCGGTCAGCCGCGCCAGCGCATCGAACCGGGCCGGCGCCTGCCAGCCCTCGCTCGGGAACGACAGGCCGGCGATCCGCGCCGCCAGCGCGTCGTCCTGCGGAAGTGCCTCGGCCATCACGCCTCCTCCGCGGCCAGGATGTCCGCGTAGCCGTTCTTCTCGACCTCGAGCGCAAGCTCGGGGCCCCCGGTCTTCACGATGCGGCCATTGGCCATGATATGCACCACGTCGGGGCGGATATGGTCGAGCAGCCTCTGGTAGTGGGTGATGACGAGGAAGCCGCGGCCCGCGTCGCGCAGCGCGTTGACCCCGTCGGACACGAGTTTCAGCGCGTCCACGTCGAGGCCCGAGTCGGTCTCGTCGAGGATGCACATGCGCGGCTCGAGGATCGCCATCTGCAGGATCTCGTTGCGCTTCTTCTCGCCGCCCGAGAAGCCCACATTGACCGGACGCTTCATCATGTCGGCATCGATCTTCAGCGCCTTGGCCTTCTCGCGCACGAGCTTGAGGAAGTCGCCCGCGCTCATCTCCTCCTGCCCGCGGGCCTTGCGCTGCGCGTTCAGCGCGGTGCGCATGAAGGTCATGTTGCCCACGCCCGGGATCTCGACCGGATACTGGAAGGCCAGGAAGAGGCCCGCCGCCGCACGTTCCTCGGGCTCCATCTCCAGCAGTTCCTCGCCGTCGAGCGTGGCCGAGCCCGCCGTGACCTCATAGCCGTCGCGGCCGGCGAGCACATAGGAGAGCGTCGATTTCCCCGAGCCGTTCGGCCCCATGATCGCATGGACCTTGCCGGCCTCGACCGTCAGATCCACGCCCTTGAGGATGACCTTGTCCTCTTCTTCGAGCTTGACGTGCAGGTTCTTGATCTCGAGCATCTCTGTTCCTCAGGCAATGGTGACGGCGGTGCCGGAGGCCGACACCATCAGCATGTTGTTGATGACCTCGTAATCGAGATCGACACCGACGACGGCATTCGCGCCCTTCGCCCGCGCGGCTTCCTCCATCTCGGAAAGCGCGGTCTCGCGGGCGCGGCCCAGTTCCTTCTCGTAGGCGCCCGAGCGCCCGCCGATGAAATCGGTGATCCCGGCGAAGAGGTCGCGGATCACGTTGGCGCCCAGGATCGCCTCGCCCGTCACGATGCCGTGGTAGGTGGCGATCTGGTAGCCTTCGACATTGGGGGTGGTGGTCACGATCATGGCCGGACCTCGCCGCGGAAGGGTGAGCCGCGGCTCACCCGACCGACCCTTCCAGCGAGATCGCCACCAGCGCCTGCGCCTCCATGGCGAATTCCATGGGCAGGGCCTGCAGCACCTCCTTGCAGAAGCCGTTGACGACCAGCGCCACCGCCTCCTCCTCGTCCATGCCCCGCGAGCGGCAGTAGAAGAGCTGGTCGTCATCGACCTTCGAGGTGGTGGCCTCGTGCTCGACCCGGCTCGAGTTGTTCTTCACCTCGATATAGGGGACCGTATGGGCCCCGCACTTGTCGCCGATGAGCAGGCTGTCGCACTGGGTATAGTTGCGGCTGTTGGTGGCCTTCGGATGCATCGAGACGAGGCCGCGGTAGGTGTTCTGCGCCCTGCCCGCCGAAATCCCCTTCGAGACGATCCGCGACCGGGTGTTCTTGCCCAGATGGATCATCTTGGTGCCGGTATCGGCCTGCTGGGCGTTGTTGGCGATGGCGATGGAATAGAACTCGCCCTGGCTGTCGTCGCCGCGCAGGATGCAGGAGGGATATTTCCAGGTGATCGCCGAGCCGGTCTCGACCTGCGTCCACATGACCTTCGAGCGCGCGCCGCGGCAGTCCGCCCGCTTGGTCACGAAGTTGTAGATGCCGCCCCGGCCCTCCTCGTCGCCCGGATACCAGTTCTGCACCGTGGAATATTTCACCTCGGCATCCTCCAGCACCACGATCTCGACAACCGCGGCATGAAGCTGGTTCGTGTCGCGCTTGGGCGCGGTGCAGCCTTCCAGATAGCTCACATAGGCGCCCTTGTCGGCGATGATGAGCGTCCGCTCGAACTGCCCGGTGTTCTCGGCATTGATGCGGAAATAGGTCGAAAGCTCCATCGGGCAGCGGGTGCCCGGCGGGATGTAGACGAAGGACCCGTCCGAGAAGACGGCCGAGTTCAGCGTCGCGAAATAGTTGTCGGACTGCGGCACGACCGAGCCCAGATATTTCTTCACGAGCTCGGGATGCTCGCGCACCGCCTCGGAGATCGAGCAGAAGATGACGCCGGCCTTGGCCAGTTCCTTCTGGAAGGTCGTGCCGACCGAGACCGAATCGAAGACCGCATCCACCGCCACCTGCCGCGGGGCATCGGGCACCTCGGCGCCCTCGACGCCGGCGAGGATCGCCTGCTCCTTCAGCGGAATGCCGAGCTTCTTGTAGGTCTCGAGCAGCTTGGGATCGACTTCGTCCAGCGACTTCGGCTTCACATCCATGCTCTTCGGCTTGGCGTAATAGTAGAGGTCCTGATAGTCGATCTCGGGATAATCGAGCATCGCCCACCGGGGCTCTTCCATCTGCACCCAGCGGCGATAGGCCTGAAGCCGCCACTCGGTCATCCACTCCGGCTCGTCGTTCTTCCTCGAGATCAGCCGCACGATGTCCTCGTTCAGCCCCTTGGGCGCGAAGTCCATCTCGATCTCGGTTTCCCAGCCGTACTTGTACTTGCCGGCCATCGCCTGGACCGTCTCGATCGTCTCACGGTCGACGCCGTCGCGAACCTCGGGAACCGCAGTCTCTTCCAGTGCTGCCATCGGTCTCAGTCTCCGTTCCAGGGGGCACGGCCCCGTCGTGTCTCTTGTGCCGCCCGCACCGGACGGCTTGATCCTTCAGGCGGCCCGCGCCCGGTGGCGATCCCGCGCCCGCATCCAGGCCTCGGCGAACCGCAGGGCCTCTCCTTCGGTCACGCCCGGTCCCAGCGAGAGGCGCAGCGCCGAGCCGGCCTCGTCCTCTCCGAGCCCCATCGCCCGCAGGACGCGGCTGGCCCGCACCTTGCCCGACGAACAGGCCGATCCCGCCGAGACGGCGAAGCCTGCCAGATCCATCTGCATCACCTGCGTCTCGCCCTTCCAGCCGGGCGTGACGAGGCAGAGCGTGTTCGGAAGCCGGGGAACTTCTTTCCCGACAGAAATAGTCCCTTTTCCGTCGCCGCACAACGCCGATTCTAGAATATTTCTAAGTTGAAGCACAGGCTCCCAGACGCCTTCGGCCAGATCCCGCGCCGCAGCCTCCGCCGCGGCGCCGAAGCCCGCGATGCCGATCAGATTCTCCGTGCCCGCGCGGCGGCCCATCTCCTGCCCGCCGCCCTTGATCCGCGCCTCGAGGTCGAGCCCGCGCCGGATCACCAGCGCCCCCACGCCCTTCGGACCGCCGATCTTGTGCGCCGAGACGAATCCCACGTCGCAGCCGAGCCAGTTGAAGGCGAAGGGCACCTTGCCGAAGGCCTGCGTCAGGTCCGAGACCGCCAGCCCCTCGGGCAGATCCTGCAGGATGCCGGTCTCGGAATTGGCGAGTTGCACCGCGGATCGCCCGGGCTCGGCCACCGCCACACGTCCGCAGGCATCGACGGCCAGCTCCGGCGCACACCAGGCCGAGACCGCCTCATGCTCCACCTCGGCGCAGAGGAGACCGCGCCCGGCACAGGCCAGCGCGGCAGCCTCCGTCGCCCCGGAGACAAAGACGACATCCGCCCCCTCGGCCCCCAGCGCCGCCGCCACCCGGGCCCGCGCCCGCTCGACGAGCGCGCGCGCCGCACGCCCCTCGGCATGGACCGAGGAGGGATTGCCCACCAGATCCATCGCCTCCAGCATCGCCGCCCGCGCCTCGGCGCGCAGCGGGGACGTCGCATTCCAGTCGAGATAGACCCGCGAGCCCACGCTTCACCCTTCACTCTGGCGGAAATATCCGCGGGGGTCCGGGGGCAGCCGCCCCCGGCGGCCCGCCACGAAAGCCACCGCCTCAGTCCTCGTCAACCACTCGAAACAGCGCCGGAACCGCCGGGCATGGACGCATCTCGTTCTTGATGATGTCCGACAGACGGGTCTGGTGCAGGAAGACATAGACATGCGCCGACAGGCCCTCCCACAGCCGGTTGGTCAAGGATTGTGCACGCGAGCCGGAAACGCCTCCACTTGCACCAGCTCCGGTATGCATCGCATTGACCGTCTCTTCCACCGCTTCCATGATCTCGCTGACGCGGATCGACTCCGCGGACCGCGCGAGCTTGTAGCCGCCCCCCGGCCCCCGCACCGCCTCGACCAGCCCCGCCCGCCGCAGCTTGACGAACAGCTGCTCGAGATAGGGCAGCGAAATGTCCTGCCGCTTCGACACTTCGGCGAGCGAGACCAGCTCGTTGCCCGACTTCTGCGCGAGCGCGAGATCCACCAGCGCCACCATCGCATACCGACCCTTGGTCGAGAGTTTCATTTTCCGGTTCCCGCCAAATCCATTGACGCCAAGCGGCAGGCCGCTTAACTCGTTACGGTTCCGGGCGGATGCACCGCCCAGGTGGAATGGTTCTAATTTATCCGAGCGTTTTTGTCAAGAATACGCCGCGGAAGAAACAGGCAAGGCGAGGCGATGCCCGAAGTGATTTTCGCCGGTCCCGAGGGCCGGCTCGAAGGCCGCTACCACCCGCAGAAGGATCGCGACGCTCCCATTGCCATCGTGCTGCATCCGCATCCCCAGTTCGGCGGCTCGATGAACAACAAGGTCGTCTACAACCTGCACTATGCCTTCTATCGGCTGGGATTCACAGTGCTGCGCTTCAACTTCCGGGGCGTCGGCAGGTCGCAGGGCGAGTACGATCAGGGCATCGGCGAATTGTCGGATGCGGCGGCCGCGCTCGATTACCTGCAGTCGATGAACCAGAACGCCAAGCATTGCTGGGTCGCGGGCTTCTCCTTCGGCGCCTGGATCGGGATGCAGCTCCTCATGCGCCGCCCCGAGATCACCGGCTTCGTCTCGGTGGCCCCGCCCGCCAACATGTACGACTTCTCCTTCCTCGCCCCCTGCCCCTCGTCGGGCCTCATCATCAACGGCACCGCCGACCGGGTGGCCCAGCCCAAGGACACGGTGACGCTGGTGGGCAAGCTGCACGAGCAGAAGGGCATCACCGTCACCCACGAGCAGATCGAGGGCGCCGACCACTTCTTCAAGGACGAAGAAGCGCACATGACCCCGATGATCTCCAGGGTCTCGGACTATGTGAAGCGCCGCCTCACCGAGGGTTCCCGGTGAGCGACCGTCTCGGCCGGCAGCTCGCCTTCCTGGCCGAGGCCGACCGGCTGAAGACGGTCCTGCGGGCCAACACGCTGGCCGACGGATCCCGGCGCGAGAATTCGGGCGAGCATTCGTGGCATGTGGCGCTTTATGCGCTGATTCTGGCCGATCAGGCCGGCCCCGATGTGCGCATCGACCGGGTGCTGCGCATGTTGCTCATCCATGATCTCGTCGAGATCGACTGCGGCGACACGCCCATTCACGGCAGCCATGACGCAGCCTCGGTGGCCGCGGCCGAAAGCACGGCAGCCGACCGGATCTTCCGCCTCCTGCCCGAGGATCAGGCCGCCGACTTCCGCGCGCTCTGGGACGAGTTCGAGGCGAACCAGTCGCCCGACGCCGTCTTTGCGAAATCGATCGACCGGGTGCAGCCGGTGATGCAGAACCTGCAGTCGGGCGGCGGCACCTGGAAGGAGTTCGCCGTCACCTCCGAGCAGCTCGACACGCGGGTGGGGGCGAAGATCGCCCGCGGCGCCCCCGGCCTCTGGGCGCATGTGCGGGCTCTGACGCGGTCCTATTTCGACCGGGCGGCGGGCTGATACGGTATACCGCGGCATACCTGGCTTCCCTCGGCCGCCCTTTTCCGCTATGCCTCGCCTGACCAACCATTCGGGAGCCTCTCCATGTCGAAGATCAAGGTAGCGAACCCCGTCGTCGAACTCGACGGCGACGAGATGACCCGCATCATCTGGGACTTCATCAAGCAGAAGCTGATCCTGCCCTATCTCGACATCGACCTGCATTACTACGACCTCGGCATCGAGGAGCGCGACCGCACCGAGGACCGGATCACGGTCGATGCGGCGAACGCGATCAAGCAGCATGGCGTGGGCGTGAAATGCGCCACCATCACGCCCGACGAGGCGCGGGTCGAGGAATTCGGCCTGAAATCCATGTGGAAGAGCCCGAACGGCACGATCCGCAACATCCTCGGCGGCGTGATCTTCCGCCAGCCGATCATCTGCAAGAACGTTCCCCGCCTCGTGCCGGGCTGGACGAAGCCCATCGTCGTCGGCCGCCATGCCTTCGGCGACCAGTATCGCGCGACCGACTTCCGCTTTCCGGGCAAGGGCAAGCTCACGCTGAAATTCGTGGGCGAGGACGGCGCGGTGATCGAGCGCGAGGTGTTCGACGCGCCTGGCTCGGGCGTGACCATGGCGATGTACAACCTCGACCAGTCGATCATCGACTTCGCGCGGGCCTCGATGAACTACGGCCTCTCGCTCGGCTGGCCGGTCTATCTCTCGACCAAGAACACGATCCTCAAGGCCTACGACGGGCGCTTCAAGGACCTCTTCCAGAAGGTCTATGACGAGGAATTCGCCGAGAAGTTCAAGGCCGCGGGCATCACCTACGAGCACCGGCTGATCGATGACATGGTGGCCTCGGCGCTGAAATGGTCGGGCGGCTATGTCTGGGCCTGCAAGAACTACGACGGCGACGTGCAGTCGGATACGGTGGCGCAAGGCTTCGGGTCGCTCGGGCTGATGACGAGCGTGCTGATGACGCCGGACGGGCAGACGGTGGAGGCCGAGGCCGCCCATGGCACGGTCACGCGGCACTACCGCCAGCACCAGGCGGGCAAGGAGACCTCGACCAACTCGATCGCCTCGATCTATGCCTGGACGGGGGGCCTGAAGCACCGCGCCAAGCTCGATGGCAATGCCGATCTCGCCCGCTTCGCCGAAACGCTCGAGCGGGTCACGGTGCAGACGGTCGAGGACGGCTTCATGACCAAGGATCTGGCGCTCCTCGTGGGCCCGGATCAGAAGTGGCTGACCACGATGGGCTATCTCGAGAAGGTCGACGAATATCTCGACCGTGCGCTCGGCGCCTGAGCGAAGGCCGGGGGGCTGTCTGCCCCCCGGACCCCCAGAGGATATTTCTCCAGAGTGAAGATGGGAGGGCTGTGGCGCGCGCCCCGCCCGTGCCTCCCATGCCGGCGAACCGGGCCCCGGGCCCGGCTCCCGCCGGGTCCGCCCCGACAGAGCAGGTCCCTCCGCCTCTACACCTCCTCCCGCGGCGCCCCCCCACACAGGATCTCCCAGATCCTTCGCCCCGCTTGCCCTTTCATTCTGGCCCAAATATCACGGGGGTCCGGGGGCAGAGCCCCCGGCCTTGCCGCATTCGACCGGCCTCGCCGATCAGGTCAGATGTCCCACCTTCGCGCGTAGCCGCACCAGTGCCAGCACCATGTCGATGGTGGGCGTGGGCAGGTCCACGATCCGGCCCAGTTCCGCCACGGACCCGACCAGCGCCTCGATCTCCATCGGCCGCCCCGCTTCGAGATCCTGCAGCATCGAGGTCCGGTGTGCACCGACGGCCGCGCCCCCGTCGATGCGGCGCTCCACATCGATGGGGAACTTGATCCCCAGCCGCTCGGCGATCGCCTGAGCCTCGAGCATCATGGCGCGGGCGACGGCGCGCGTGCCGGGATCCGTGCAGAGCCGGTCGAGCGTCGCCCCGGTCAGGGCCGAGATCGGATTGAAGGAGAGGTTGCCCCAGAGCTTCACCCAGATCTCGTCGCGCAGTCGCGGGCGCACCGGCGCCTTGAGCCCCGCTGCCGTCAGCGCCTCCGACAGGCGCAGCGCACGGTCGGACTTTTCTCCCGAGGGCTCGCCCAGCGAGAAGCGGTTGCCTTCCAGATGGCGGATGGTTCCCGGCTCGACCACCTCGGCGGCCGGATAGACCACGCTGCCCAGCACGCGTCCGGGGCCGAGCCCGTCCCATTGCACGCCGCCGGGATCGACGCTTTCCAGCCGCCGACCCTCGAGCGGGCCGCCGTGGCGATGGAAATACCACCAGGGCAGGCCGTTCACGCCCGAGACCAGCGTGCCCTCGGGCCCGAGCAGCCGGGAGAGCTGCGGCACCACGGCAGGCACCGAATGGGCCTTGAGCGTCACGATCACATAATCCTGCGGGCCGAGCGCGGCAGGATCGGACGCCGCGCGCACCGGCACCGTTCGCGTGCCGCCATCCTCGATCAGCGTGATGCCGCGGGCCTGAATCGCCGCCAGATGCGGGCCGCGCGCCACGAGCGAGACATCGGCCCCCGCCGCTGCGAGCTTTGCGCCCATGTAGCCGCCGATGGCGCCGGCGCCGAAGATGCAGATCCTCATGCCGGCCTGACCAGCCCCAGCTTCTCGGCCAGCCCGATCCGCTGCAGCTTGCCGGTCGCCCCCTTCGGGATCTCCTCGAGCAGCACCACGCGGCGCGGCACCTTGAACTCCGCAAGCCGGTCGGCGCAGAAGGCGCGGATCGCGGCCTCGTCCGCGGCCATCCCTTCGCGCAGGACGACCGCCGCCGCGACCTCCTCGCCAAGCTTCGGATGGGGCAGGGCAAAGGTCACGACCTGCAGGACGGCCGGATGATCCATCAGCACCCCATCGACCTCGAGCGGCGAGATCTTCTCGCCGCCGCGGTTGATGATCTCCTTGAGCCGCCCGGTGATCGTCAGATAGCCCTCCGCGTCGAAGCGGCCCTGGTCGCCGGTGCGGAACCAGCGCGCGCCCTCGGCCTCGAAGAAGCTCTTCGCATTGGCGGCCTCGTTCGCCTCGTAGCCCGCCGTCACGTTCGGGCCCGAGATCACCACCTCGCCCGTGCCCTCGATCAGCCGGTCGGAGGCCTCGTCGGCGATGCGGACCTGCGGCCCGGCCGCGACGCCCACCGAGCCCGGCTTCTGCGCGCGCGGCGGCAGCGGGTTCGAGGTCATCTGGTGGGCCGCCTCGGTCATGCCGTAGGCCTCGATCACCGGGGCGCGGAAGGTGGCCGAGAGCGCCTCCATCACCCGGGCGGGCAGCGCGGCCGAGGAGGAGCGGATGAAGCGCAGGGGCACGCGCTCGATCACCTCGGCGTGGCGAGGCGCGCGGGCGAGGATGGCCTGATGCATCGTCGGCACCGCCGTATACCAGGTGGGCCGGGCCGCCTCGATCCAGCCGAAGACCTTCAGCGCATCGAACCCCGGCGCGCACCAGACCGAGGCGCCGGCGGCGAGGCTCGCCGATACCGCCGCCACCAGCCCGTGGATGTGGAAGAGCGGCATGATGTTGAGGCAGCGGTCGTGCGGCGTGAGCGCGAGGGTGCCGGCGATATGATGCGCGGACGCCGAGAGGTTGCCATGGAGGAGCGGCACGATCTTGGGCCGCGAGGTCGTGCCCGACGTATGCAGGATCAGGGCCAGATCGCGGGGCCGCGCGGTGGCGCGATCGGGCTCGCCGGGCGCCACGCTCTCGGCGCGCAGGGTGAAGCTGCCCGCCGGATCGGCCGCGTCATGTCCGAGGCGCAGGACCGCAAGGCCCAGATGGTTCGCCGCCGCCAGAGCCGGGCCGTCATAACCTTCGGCCAGCACGATGGCCTTGGCGCCGAGGTCCGAGAGGTAGAACTCGAACTCCTCGAGCCGGTAGGCCGGATTGAGGGGGGCGGTGACGGCGCCCTCGGCAATGGCCACGAAGGCCGTGGCCATCTCGGGTCCGTTCGGCAGGACGATGGCCACCCGGTCGCCCTTCCCCACGCCCGCCGCATGGAGCGCCGTGACCGTGTGGCCCACAAGCTCGCGCAGGCCCGCATAGGTCAGCCACGGCCGGTCGGGGGCGCCCACGGCGAGGCCGTCATTGCGGTGGAAGGCGAAGAGGTCCGACAGGGTCGCGGTCATGGGCTGTTCCTTCGACGGTCGCGGAGGCGCGGATCGCCCCCGGAAGCGCCGCTTCCGCGGCGCGGTCCGGAGACATCTCGCGCCGCATTCGCGGCCGGGTCAAGGGAGCATCCTCGCCGCGGGGCAGCGAGGTCAGACCACCTCGACGCGCAGCGTGCCGAGGCCCTCGATGCTGGCTTCCATCACGTCTCCACGCTGGACTGCGCCCACCCCTGCCGGCGTGCCCGTCAGGATCACGTCGCCCGCGGCCAGCGCGAAATGGCGCGACAGGACGGAGATCATTTCCGGCACCTTCCAGATCATCTGGTTGAGATCGCCCTCCTGCCGCAGCGCGCCATTGACCCGGAGCTCGATCCGCCCGGCCTCGGGATGGCCGATCCTCGCCGCGGGATGGACCGGCCCCACGGGGGCGGACTTTTCGAAGGCCTTGCCCACCTCCCACGGCCGGCCGGCCTTCTTCGCCTCGCCCTGCAGATCGCGCCGCGTCATGTCGAGGGCCAGCGCATAGCCCCACACATGGGCCATCGCCTCCTCGACCGGAATGTCCGTCCCGCCCGAGCCCAGCATCACCGCAAGCTCGACCTCGTGATGGACGTCCGAGCTTTCCGGCGGGTAGGGGAAGCGGCCCGACGGGTCGAGGTTGTCGGGGTTCTTCTGGAAGAAGAACGGCGGCTCCCGGTCGGGATCGCCGCCCATCTCGACCGCATGGGCGGCATAGTTCCGGCCGATGCAATAGACGCGCCGCACCGGGAAGAGCTTTTCGCTCTCCGCAACGGGCAGGGACGGAGCGGCGGGCGGGGCAAAGACATGGTCGGACATCGGATCTCCTCGGCTGATCCCGCTTTGATTGCAGAGAAAGGCCGAGGCCGCCAGAGCCCTCGGCCCTCAGAGACTGGCCAGAGCCTCGGCCGCGATCGTGAAGGAGCGCAGCCGCGCCGCGGGATCGTGGATCTGGCCGGTGAGGATCACCTCGTCGGGCCGGTGCCGCTCGAGGAGGGCCGCCAGCTCCCGCCGCACGGTCTCGGGCCCGCCGGTGGCCGAGACCGACAGCGCCTGATCGACCGTCCTGAGCATGCCGGGATCGACATGGGCCGAAATGTCCTCGACCGGACGCGGCAGCTTGCCGGGGCGGCCGAGGCGCAGATTGGCGAAGGCCAGCTGGGCGGAGGAGCGGAGGTAGCGGCCCTCGGCATCGTCGGCTCCGGCAAAGACATTGATCGCCACCATGGCGCGGGGCCTGTCGAGCTGGGCCGAGGGGCGGAAGCCCTGCCGGTAAGCCGCCAGCGCCGCCTCGAGAGCGGGCGGTGCGAAATGCGAGGCGAAGGCGTAGGGCAGGCCGAAATGGGCGGCGAGCTGCGCACCATAGAGGCTCGAGCCGAGGATCCACAGCGGCACGCGGGTGCCCTGGCCGGGGATGGCCTGGATCGCGCCCGGCTCCGGCTCGCCGAAGTAGCGCAGAAGCTCCAGCACGTCGGCCGGGAAATTGTCGGTGACGTCGAGGTTGCGCCGCAGCGCCTGTGCGGTGCGCCCGTCGGTGCCGGGCGCGCGGCCGAGGCCCAGATCGATGCGGTCGGGGTGCAGCTCGGCCAGGGTGCCGAACGCTTCGGCGACCATCAGCGGCGCGTGGTTCGGCAGCATGATCCCGCCCGAGCCCACGCGGATGCGCTGGGTATGGGCCGCGACATGGCCGATGAGAACCGCGGTTGCCGCCGAGGCAATACCCGGCATGGCATGATGCTCGGCCAGCCAGTAGCGGTGAAAGCCCAGCGCCTCGGCATGGCGGGCGAGGGTGACGGTCTGGGCGAGAGCGTCGGAGGTGGTGGCGCCTTCCGGCACCGGAGCGAGGTCGAGAACGGAATAGGGGATCATGGGAGGTTCCTTTGCCCTCGCCATATGGGGTGCGGCATCGGGCCCGCCAAGGGTGGCGGGCCCGCCCTGTCGTCCGTCAGCGCGACTCGGAGCGGAACGGGTGCAGCGGGGCGGGCAGAGGGTCCGGCAGGGGCTCCAGCGGGTGCCCCACCTCCTCCGTCTCGGCGATGTCGATCTCGCGCTGCCATTCGCGCCACATGGCGACGAGCAGAGCCATCAGCACCGGCCCGACGAAGAGGCCCACGATCCCCATGGTCTCGATACCGCCCACGAGGCCGAAGAAGGTGGGCAGGAACGGCAGCTTCACCGGCCCGCCGACCAGCACCGGGCGGATCGTCTTGTCGACGATGAAGAGCTCGACCGTCCCCCAGAGGAAGAGGCCGAGCCCCGCCCAGGGCGAGCCGCTGGCCGCGAGATAGGAGGAGGCCACGACCACGCAGAAGGGCGCGCCGCCGGGAATGAGGGCCATGAAGCCCGTGATGACGCCGAGCGTCACCGGCGAGGGCATCCCCGCGATCCAGTAGGCCGTGCCCAGCACCACGCCCTCGCCCATGGCAATGAGCGTCATGCCGGTCACGGTCGAGCTGATGGTGGCAGGGACCACGCGCGAGATCCGGTCCCAGCGGTCGGGCAGGATGCGGGTGCCGACCCGGTCCACCTGCGCCGCGATCCGCTCGCCGTCGCGGTAGAAGATGAAGAGCGCGATCAGCATGAAGAGCAGGGTCAGCGCGAGATGGAAGGCGAGCGTGCCCGCCGTCAGGATCCCGCGCGAGATCGTGCCGATGTTGGCGCCCGAGACGAGCTGGACCATCTCGCTGATCGCCCCCGGCTCGCCGATGTAGGTCCGCCACTTCTCGCCGACCCAGGGCCCCACATGCGGCAGCGCCTCGAGCCAGACCGGCGGCGGCGCGCCGGTGCTGTTGGTGTTGATCGCCCAGCCGATCCAGGCCTGCAGCTCGCGGAAGGCATAGAGCAGCGCCATCATGACCGGGATCACGAGGAAGCCCACGATCATCATGACAAGAAGCGCCCCCGCGATCCCGCGGCTGATCGGCAGCGACCGCTCGAGCTTCAGCATCAGCGGCCAGCTTGCGAAGGCGATGATGAGCGCCGCCAGCACCGGCACGAGGAAGCCGTGGAAGAAATAGACCGACGCTGCGAGAATCAGCAGAAGCAGCCAACGGGCGGCCGATATGTCGGTGATGAGGGGTCTGCGCACGCGTTTCGGCGGCAGCCGATGGTCGCCCAGCCTGTCTGTTCTCGTCTCGTTCATTGCAGTGACGGCCGTGCCCCCCATCGCGGCGGCCAGATGCCGCCGCAATCCAATTTAAGCAAAGATCCGCAAGATGCACCTCTGCCGGGACGGTCCGGACGAAAAAAACAGGAGGTCAGGCGCTGCGGCGGCGGTCCTGGCGCGAGGAGATCCGGGTCAGCACGCTCGGCATGACGTTGGTCAGCAGGAAGTCGGGATTGATGCGCTTGTCGCAGAACTGGGAGGCGGGCATCCGGCAGGCGCGCATCGAGCAGCAGTCGGCGTTGGCGGGGCAGGCCGCGCGGGCGAGGGCCGCCGGCAGCAGCGCAAGATGCGCGAAAGCCGCATCGGCGCCGGCCTCCTTCAGCTTGGAGGGGGAGAGCTGCGCCAGCCGGCCGCCGACCAGGATGCTCAGGCCGGGAAGATCGGTCCGCGCCCGCAGCGCCGACAGGAAGCGCAGCGTGCAGGCTTCCTGCTCGGAGCCCTCCAGCAGGCTCGGCGCCACGACCAGCGTCGAGGTGCGCGAGGTCTTCAGCCGCTCGGCCAGGGCCGCGACGCTCTCGGGATGCACGACGGAGGTCGACCAGCCCACGGCGCGCAGCATCTCGGCCGCAAGGGCCGCCTCGAGGATCGGCTTGTGGCCCGGCACGCCGGCGACCAGCACGGCGCCCACGCTCTTCTGCGGGTCGGGCAGGTGGTGGATCCGGCGCAGCGCCATCTGAAGGGCCGAATAGGCCAGCGTCACCTGCATCCGCGAGATACGATCCTCGGCCAGCGCGCGCGTCAGGCGCTCGGCGCAGGTCTCGAACAGCCGCGCGAAATCGGCGGCGGTGGGCGCATGGGCGCGCAACAGTTCCTCGACCTCCGTCAGGCGGCCGAGCGGGTCGGTGCTCAGAAGATCGGAGAGACGCGCCACCGCCTTGGCACGGCCGGATCGGCCTGCCTGCGCCTCGGACAGGGCATAGAGGGCGAAGGTGTCCGCCTCGACGGGCGTATCGGGGCCGAGGCTGCGCGCTGCGCAGACGTCGGAGAGGAAACGGCGCACGGCGGCGATCCTATCGAAAGAGAAGATGTTGGTGTCGTCAGGAACCAGGCTGCGGCCCACGGTCACGATCTGCCGGCTCTCGGCCAGCCCGAGGCTGCGCATGTCGGCCTCGGAGCAGGAGAGCTGCATGTGCCATCCGGCGAAGCGCCGCTCGGAGATCGGCTCTTCTGCGAGGATTTCGACGCTGCTGTGGCGCCGGTCCCGCCGGATATGGCTAATGACCTCCGCCACGGCGGCGGGGCTGCCTTCAAGCCACTGAAAGAAGTGGCCCTGGCTGTAGAAGAGAGCGCCGGTGAGCCGCGCCTGGGCATTGTGCGCCTGCGAGGTCTCGACGATGTCGAGGAGGTCGCGCAGCGTCAGATCCGGGGCCGCCAGGCTGCGGTAGCAGCAGGAAACCAGATCCGAGCCCGTCATCGTGACGTCCGCCTCGAGGTCGTGTTGCATCCTTCGCCCCATACTGCCGGGCAGCCACTGAAACAAGCGCGCCAACAGCGCAGGCCGCGGCCTGCGTCAATTGGTCGTTCCGTTCCTGTCCTGCTGCTCCCCGAGCGTCTCCTCCTCGGCAGGCCCTGCCTCCCGAGGTCTCCGGCAGCCGGAGCGAGCTCCGGCGGTCCGTCAGCGGCCGTCTTCGGCCGAACCTGAATATCAAGGCCAGAACGGGACGCGGCGGTGCTTCCACCGCCCTGCTTCCCGGCTCTCGCCTCACTCGCACGATGGCTCACAGCATCGGGTCCGGGCCGGATCGAGTCAAGGATCGGGCGGGGGGGTGCGTCAACATATACCTGAGACCTCGGATTAAGCCGCCGCCGCACCAGGGATGGCGGATCGGCGCCCCGCGCGGCCGAGGCCCGAAGGACGCTTGCGGGCCGAGAGAAAATCAGCGCCAATCGGGCGATACCGGATGGAGGGACGGATGGACGAGACCGCGCTGATCGTGGCCCATGGGCAGCCGTCGGACCCGCTGCCGGCGGCGGCGGAGATCGAGGCGCTGGCCGCGGCCGTGGGTTCGCACCTGCCGGGCTGGCGGCTCCGGGCGGCCACGCTGGC
>NZ_MABH01000257.1 GCF_001720585.1 Cereibacter johrii
GGAAAGGTGCCCCGGAGCGCCTGCCTCCGCCGAGGCGCCGCGGCGGAACTCCTTCGCCGAGGCACCATGGTGGAGTTCCTCCGCGCGTCACGGGCGGATCACATGACAGCGCCGTCGGTCGGAAGCCTGCGGGGCTGCCGGAGCATTTCTTCGTTGTGGCGGAGGCGCGGGCCCCCGGCGTTTCGGATGTCAAGCATCGCGTCGATGCTCCGGTCGCGCGCCCTCGCTGAGCACGGCGATCCCCCGGCCCGCGCGCTTGGCCGCGTAGAGGGCCTCATCCGCATCGGCAAGCATCCGCGCCAGATCCGGCCGGTCGTACTGCACCGAGAGCGTCATGCCGATGCTGGCCGAGACGCGGCAGACACCGCCGCCGAAGGGGATGGGCCGATCCACATCGGCAATGACCCGTGCGGCGAGGCGCTTCATCGGCTGGGGATCGGCGAGGCCGGGGAAGAGCATCATGAATTCGTCGCCCCCGATCCGGGCCACCGTGTCTCCCGTCCGGGTCTCGCGCGACAGGACCTGTGCCACCGCCCGCAGCACCTCGTCGCCCGCGGCATGGCCGAAACTGTCGTTCACCTCCTTGAAGAAATCGAGATCGAGATGCATCAGCCCGAAGGGCCGGCGCGTGGCGATCACCGCCTCGAGCGCCTGATCGATCGCCCGACGGTTCCGGAGCCCCGTCAGCTCGTCGGTCAGCGCCTCCTCCTCGGCCAGCCGGCGGGCCCTCTCGAGCCGGCCGTTGAGGCGGCGCAGCTCCTCGGCGACGGCGGTCTTGGCCTCGACCAGATAGAGAAGCTCGACCGCGAGGTCGGTCGGCGCGAAGTCTCCGTCGGTCAGGCCGTGGCGGCGGACGGCCTCGATCACGGAAATCCCGAAGGACAGGTTCAACAGAAGACCCCGCCCCTCGTGCTTCGGCGTCGCCACGCCGCGCAGGCTGACACCGCCGTCCAGCGTGGTGAGATGGAGGCGCACACCCGTGCGCGCGGCGAGCGCCGCCGGCGTCTCGATGCCCGTGGGCCTGCGCACCTTGAAGAGGTCGAAGAAGGGCCGGCGCAGCGGCGAATCGGCGAAGAGCTTGCGCAGGGTCGGGCCGCAGCCTGCGATCTCGCCCAGCGGATCGAGACGCAGATGCATGGGCATGAGGAGATCGAGCCCCCCTGCCCCGATGCCGACGGGCTTTGCCACATTGCCCATCAGCCCAGCCGCTCGGCCAGATCGAAGGGCCGGCCCACCGAGAAGGCCGGATCGAGGAGCGCGATCGAGACCGCCTCGCCCTCGGGCGTCTGCCCACGATGCACGAGCATCACGAGCACCCCGTAATCGTCCGCCATGGCGCGCAGGAGCCCCAGCATCACATGCCCCATGCCTTCCAGCGGCGAGGCACAGATGAGCCGGAAGCGGTTCGGCCCGAGGTCGGTGATCTGCAGGTCCGGCAGGTCGAGATCGGGCAGCGCCAGCCGCGCCCGGTCCGGCAGGTCATCGAGCGAATGGAGGAAATCTGTGAAGGTCACGCCCCCGAAGCGCAGCAGGCGCCGAAGGCGGGCCGTCGTCGGATGGGAGACGAGATAGGTGCCCACATCCTCGAGAAGCGCCTCGCGCGAGCGGGAGAGGCGATGGGCGGCGGCGGCGATGACCGCCTCCGTCTCGGACAGTTCGTAGATCAGCATCGGCTCGAACGTGTCGAAGCCGAGCCGCGCATCGCGCGCGACATCGGCCCAGAGCGCGGGGCTGTATGTGTCGCGCAGAAAGCATTCGATCGCCCTGTTCACCAAGCCATGCACGTCGCCGGATCCTCCTTTGACCCGAAGACTATCCGGCGGCGCTTAACAAGATCCCAATGAGGTCATGGCATCAGCACGAAGGCGCTGCCGCCCGCGCGCAGCCGGTTGACCGGCGCCGGCCCGAGATCGGGGCCCGTGTCGAGCTGGCCTGCGATGACGGCTTCGGGCGCCTCCGCTGTGGCGGGCGTCAGGTCCTGCACCGAAAGCATGTCGAGCCGGCCCTCGCTCAGGCCGAAGCCCTGCTGCGAAAGCCCGCCGCGCGGGCGCAGCATCAGCACCAGCGCCTCCTCGCCCGGACGCTCGGTGAGGAAGTCGCCCACGATCATCACGCAGCCCGGCCGGCCGTCGGGCAGCGCGATGCGGCAGCCGTCGCGCCAGACCCTGCGCTCGGCGGGCGCGAGGCGGGCCACGACGGCCTCGCGCATGGCCTCCTTGCCCGGGGGCCGCACCGCCATCAGCGTGGCGAGTTCCACCGCCAGATCCTCGCTCGCCCGCATCCGCCCCGGGACGCCCGGCCGGGCCAGCCGGTCGGCCAGCGCCTCCTGACCCGGCTCGGAGGCACGCTGCTGCAGCGCCTCGAGCGCCTCCGAGCCTGCGCGGCCCCAGCGGCCGATGGCATAGGGGTCGAGATCGGGCAGCTCGGTCCGGCCGTCGAGGACGCGGGCCAGCTGGTCGCGGGCCGCGATCCGCGTGGGGTCGAAGAGCGGCGTCTGCCAGAGGGCCGCCGTCACGAGGAGCACGAGGGCCATGCCGATGTTGCCCGCCCGGATCCGCGCCATCCAGGCGCGCCCCGACAGGACCGATCCGGCATAGAGGAGCCCGTAGGCCAGCGCGAAAGCGGCCGCCACCGCCCCGACCAGCCGCTCGGGCGTCCAGCCATAGGCCGCGACGCGCTGCCAGAGCGCCCAGGCCGCCACCGCCGCCGGAACGGGCAGGAGGAGAGCCAGGGCCTGCGTCGCGCGGCGCATGAAGGTGCCCTCCACCGCCTCGGCGTCGCTCTGGTCGATGGCGATGGTGACGAGGAGCGCGGCCGCCGCCGCCATCGCGATCAGGATCTGCGCGACCGAGACCGTGCCGAACCCCGCCTCGAGACCCCGGAGGGGCAGGCCGAGGATGAAGAGCGCCACGACGCAGAGGACGAGCGGCAGGAGGATGCGCAGAAGCTTCAGCACCAGAGCGGGCGAGATCAGGTCGGAATATTCCATCACCACCGCGAGGGCGAGACCGAGCGCGAGGCCGGTGACGAGCCAGGGGCCCATGTCGGTGTCGGTGATGCGGCCGATCACATCCACGCCCACCAGCTCGAGCAGGGCGTTGGAGAGGAGGAGGAGCCCCCAGACCAGCGCCGTGAAGAGCCAGGCCGCGGCCATCCGTACGGTCAGGGTCCAGGCGGCGGTGAAGAGGGCGGGATAGTCGCGCCAGGTCCCCTGATCGGCGGCCACGAGGAAGGGCAGCATGGCGAGGTTCACCGCCTGCCAGCCCGCCTCCACGCTGCCGCCCGAGCAGTTCATGAGCCCGCCCGATGCGAGCGAGGCCATGGCCACGCCCCCGAACACGATCAGATCGTTCAGCCCCTGGATGCGGCCGCGCTCCTCGGGCGCATGGGCCGAGGCGAGGAGTGCGGTCGCGCCGATGAAGCCGAAGTTCCAGCCGATCCCGAGCAGCACCAGCGCGCCGAAGAAATGGCCGAGCTCGACGCCGGACAGGGCGACCGCGCCCGAACCTGCGAGGATGGCGAGGCCCAGCGCCATCACCTTCTCCGCGCCGAACCGCGCGATCACATGGCCGGTGAAGAAGCTCGGCCCATACATGGCGAGCACATGGGCCGTGACCACGTTGGCCGCGTCCGAGGTGGCGAAGCCGCAGCCCACCACCGCCAGCGGCGAGGAGGTCATGACGAGGTTCATCAGCGCATAGGCCACGGTGGCGCAGATCACCGCCACCGCGATCCGCGGCTCGCGCAGAAGCTCGAGGCGGCTGCGGCCGCGGGCGCTGCCGGCTCCGGGCGGGGTCGGGCGGGGAATGTCGAGAAAGGCGAAGAGGGCCACGCCGCAGAGATTGAGCAGGATCGCCGCGAGATAGGTGCCGAGGAAGGGCACCACCATCGCCTCCGCAGTGAGCTTGACCACCTGCGGGCCGATCACGGCCGAGAGCAGTCCGCCCGCCATGACCCAGGAGATCGCCTTGGGGCGGAAGGTCTCGGAGGCGGTGTCGGCGGCGGCGAAGCGGTAGAAGCCCTGCGCCGACATGTAGGTGCCGGTCAGGAGAGAGCCTGCGAGGAAGAGCGCGAACGAGCCCTGCATCAGCGCCGCGGCACAGACGGCCGCGCCGAGCGCCCCTGCGAGCGCGCCGACCAGAAAGCCCACGCGGCGGCCGAACCGCTGCATGATGGCCGAGAGCGGCGTGGCCGACAGCATGGAGCCGGTGACGGCCATGGTGATCGGCAGGGTGGCCCAGCAGGGGTTCGAGGCGAGGGTCTGACCCGACAGCCCGGCCACGATGAAGACCATCGAGAGCTGGGAGCCGAGGATGGCCTGCGCAGCCACCAGGACAATCACGTTGCGGCGGGCGCGGGCATCGGAGGCGGGCAGGGCGGGAGCGTCGGTCATGCCCCTCCCTAGTGTGCCGCGCCTTGCCGCGTCCAGTGAAATCAGGCACGGGCGCAGCCCCGATCCGCTGTCGCCCTGTCCCGGTTGGCGCTCGCAGAGGGCGGGGCTGGACGGCGGGCCCGCGATGGGCGATGCAGGGCCATGACCGGCCGCATCCTCCTCACCCCGGACTGCATCGCCGAGGGCGTGGCCTTTCTCGCGCAGCGCGAGCCGCGCTTCGCCCAAGCCCATGCGCTGACCGGCGATCCGGCTCTCCGGCGGCGGCCCGAAGGCTTTGCCGAGCTTGCGGGGGCCATCCTCGGCCAGCAGGTCTCGACCTCCGCGGCCGCGGCCATGCGGGGGCGGATGGAGGCCGCGGGACTGCTCGATCCCCAAGCGGTGCTTCTGGCCGGCGAGGAGGCACTGCGGGCCTGCGGGCTCTCGGCCGCCAAGATCCGCTACATCCGCGCGCTGGCGGCCACGACGGTGGATTACGCGGGCCTCGCGCGGCTGCCGGATGCCCAGGTGGTGGCGACGCTCACCGCGCTGCCGGGCATCGGCCGCTGGACGGCCGAACTCTATGCCATGACCTCGCTCGGCCGGGCCGACGTGCTCTGCGCGGGCGATCTGGCGCTGCAGGAGGCGGCGCGGCTCCTGTTCGAGCTCGAGGCGCGTCCCTCCGAGCGCGCCCTGCGCGCGATGGCCGCCGACTGGAGCCCGTGGCGGGGCGTTGCGGCGCGGCTGCTCTGGGCCTATTACCGGCACGCCAAGGGACGGGAAGGAACCGCATGACACGCAAGCTGACGTTCGGCCGCCGAGGCGCGGCCCCGGGCGAGGCCACGAGCCTCGTCGTCTTCCTCCACGGCTACGGCGCGGACGGGGCGGATCTCTTGGGTCTGGCCGAACCGCTGGCGCCGCACCTGCCCGGCACGGCCTTCGTGGCGCCCGACGCGCCCGAGCCCTGCCGCGCCAACGGCTTCGGCTTCCAGTGGTTTCCGATCCCCTGGCTCGACGGCTCTTCCGAGACCGCCGCCGCCGAAGGCATGGCCGCCGCCGCGCGCGACCTCGATGCCTTCCTCGACGAGCGGCTGGCCGAGGAGGGGCTGCCGCCCGAAGCGCTGGCGCTCGTGGGCTTCTCGCAGGGCACGATGATGGCGCTTCATGTGGCGCCGCGCCGGGCCGAGGAGATCGCGGGCATCGTGGGCTTCTCGGGCCGTCTGCTCGCGCCGGAGCGGCTGGCCGAAGAGGCGCGGTCGAAGCCGCCGGTGCTCCTCGTGCATGGCGACGCCGACCCGGTGGTGCCCTTCGCCGACATGAGCCTCGCGGGCGAGGCGCTGGCCGAGGCGGGCTTCACCACCTACGGCCATGTGATGAAGGGCACCGGCCACGGCATCGCGCCCGACGGTCTTTCGGTGGCGCTGGCCTTCCTGAAGGAGCGTCTGCCGGACTGACCCGCGGCTTCGACAGGCTTGCCCCGAAGGAGGGGCCGCGGCGCTGTGCCAGAAGACCCGCAGCCGGCCGCAGGCGCCGGAACCGCGGGCTTCGAGCTGCGCTTCCCGAAGGACGGGCCGCGGGCTCCTGCCCGCAGCCCCGCAACCAGCCGCAGGCGCTTGCCATGGCTCTCGCAGGCCGCGAGGCAGACGCCTGATCCACGCTCCTGCAGACCCCGGCGCGACGGGGGCCGGGGCGCCGTCTGCCCGTGCCGGCGAAGCGGGGACGGAGACGCTCGCACGATCGCAGGCCGGCGGGCCAGAGCGGCTCCCGACCGGCGGATCTCCGGTCGCGCCCTTGCCTCTTCATCATCTGGCGAAAAAGTCGTCACATCCTCGTCACCTGCGACCGCGAAAACGGTCTGGCACGGCTTGGGCCGCTTGCGGGGCTTGCCTGACAGGGAACGCCATATATAGTTGTCACATCGGGGCGGGTTCCCCGCTCTGGTGCCGACGAACGGCAGACAGGGCGGAGAAGGAGTCACTGCGACGATGGACGGCGATTTCAGGACCAGCTTCGTTCGAGAGCCCGCGGGCTTGAGACATTATCCCGCGCTCGTGCTGAACGCGGATTACCGGCCCCTGTCCTATTATCCGCTCTCGCTCTGGCCCTGGCAGGAGGCGATCAAGGCGGCCTTCCTCGACCGGGTATCGATCGTGGCCGAATACGATCAGGTGGTGCGCAGCCAGAGGGCCGCCCTCCGAATACCCTCGGTGGTGGTGCTGAAGGAATTCGTCTCTCCCCAGAAGCGCGTGGCCTTCACGCGCTTCAATCTTTTCCTGAGGGACGAATTCCGCTGCCAGTATTGCGGCGCCAAGGGAGACCTGACCTTCGACCATGTGGTGCCCCGCGCCCGGGGCGGCGTCACGAGCTGGCAGAACGTCGTGGCCGCCTGCTCGCCCTGCAACCTGCACAAGGGATCCAAGACCCTGAAGCAGGCGGGGATGCGCCTTGCCCGCGTCCCGCGCGAGCCCACGCCGGCCGAGATGCAGCGCCATGGCCAGCGCTTCCCGCCGAACCATCTGCACGACAGCTGGCTCGACTATCTTTACTGGGACGCAGAGCTCGAAGCCTGAGCGCACCGGGCGGATGCGCCTGTCAGGAAAACCGGTTTCCACAGAACCGGCGGCCCTGCTTGCATCCTGAACGCGGGACGAGCGGCCTCGCCCTGCAACCCCGACGCTGCCCCTGACACCCGGGACGCGCAGTCAGTGACCATCGCGGTCGAGGTCATTCGGCGCACGAGCGCGCCCGAGGCCCCCTCGGTGCCCCGTCGCAACTTTCGCACGCCGGTCCCCAAACCCTGCAGAGAGCCCATGCCGCGGCAGCGGGACAGGCTGCGCATCACACCGATGCCGCCGCCCCGATCCGTCGCGCGGCCAGCCTGCTTGCGGCGGCCATGGCGCCGGGGGTGACGCGGCAGAGCGGCAGTCCGCCCCACCGGGGGCTCAGGCCCAAAAGCAACCGGCCCGCGAGGCGCCGCGCCTTCGTCGCTGCATCGGCGCAGGGAGCGGGCAGGGCGCCGCGATCCGGATCGGCCCGCGGGCATCGGTGCTCCGGCGCTTGACAGCGTGGGGTCGCCGGCGCTAATAGGGCAACTGATCTTGAGATGTTGAGATATGGACGACCAGACCGCCCTGACCGCCTTCGCCGGCCTCTCGCAGGAGACGCGGCTGCAGATCGTGCGGCTTCTGGTGCGCGCAGGCCCCGAGGGCCTGCCGGCCGGCGAGATCGGCGCTGCGATCGGAGCGAGCTCCTCCCGCCTCTCGTTCCATCTGACGCAGCTCGAACAGGCGCGCCTCGTCACCTCGCGCCGCGAGGGGCGCTTCGTGATCTATGCCGCGGCCTATCCGGTGCTGTCGGATCTCGTGACCTTCCTGATGCGCGACTGCTGCGACGGCCGGCCCGAGATCTGCGCGCCCCTGCTTGAGGCGCGCCATGACTGAGAGCCGGGGCCCCAACGCCCGCCGCCTGGCCGGCAACGACTCCGGGCTGATCGCAGCCCTGACCGAGGCCGGGCTTCCCGTCGATGACCTCACCGAGCCGGGCCGCCGCTTCTTCGTGGCTCCGGCCTCGGCCGTCCTCATGACCCGCAAGCCGGAGGCCTGATGCACCGTCTGTCCTTCCCCGACCGTCGGCTCCGGCCTCGGCGGTCCTCATGACCCGCAAGCCGGAGGCCTGATGCACCGTCTGTCCTTCCTCGACCGTTGGCTCCGGCCTCGGCCGTCCCGTTGACCCGCAAGCCGGAGGCCTGATGCACCGCCTTTCCTTCCTCGACCGTTGGCTCACGCTCTGGATCTTCGCCGCGATGGCGCTGGGGCTGCTGCTGGGCCGGCTCTTTCCCGGCCTGCCGGGGGCCATCGACGCGGCCTCGGTCGGCACCACGAACCTGCCGATCGCGGCGGGGCTGATCCTGATGATGTATCCTCCGCTCGCCCGCGTCCGCTACGAGGAACTGCCACGCGTCTTCCGCGACGGGCGGGTGCTGGCGCTGTCGCTGGTGCAGAACTGGCTGATCGGGCCGGTGCTGATGTTCGCGCTGGCGGTCATCTTCCTGCACGACCATCCCGACTACATGACCGGGCTGATCCTGATCGGGCTGGCGCGCTGCATCGCCATGGTGCTGGTCTGGAACCAGCTGGCCTGTGGCGACAGCCAGTATGTCGCGGGGCTCGTGGCCTTCAACTCGATCTTCCAGATCCTCTTCTTCCCGCTCTACGCTTGGATCTTCCTCGGACTGCTGCCGCCCCTTTTCGGGCTCGAGGGCAGCGTGATCGACGTGAGCTTCGCCACCATCGCGCAGGCGGTGCTGATCTATCTCGGCATCCCCTTCGCCGCAGGCTTCCTGACGCGGCGGTGGCTCCGCGCGCGGAAGGGCGCGGACTGGTACGAGAACAGGTTCCTGCCGCGCATCGGGCCGCTGACGCTGGCGGCGCTGCTCTTTACCATCGTCGCCATGTTCAGCCTGAAGGGCGGCGAGATCCTGCGCCTGCCGCTGGATGCCGTCCGCATCGCCGTGCCTCTGGCGCTCTATTTCGCGCTCATGTTCGGGGTGAGCTTCGCCCTCGGCCGGCTGATCGCCCGCGACTATCCCCGCACCACGGCCATCGCCTTCACCGCCGCCGGCAACAATTTCGAGCTGGCCATCGCGGTCGCCATCGCGGCCTTCGGTCTGGCCTCGCCGGTGGCCTTCGCCACGGTCATAGGCCCTCTGGTCGAGGTGCCGGTTCTGGTCCTGCTGGTGCGGGTGGCGCTGCGGCTCCGGTCGCGCTGGTTCGAGGACCGGGCATGAGCGACCTGCCGAACCTCGATCCCGGCGCGCTGCGGCTTCCCGATCCGGCGGCGCTGGCCGGGCCGCACTCTACCCATCCGCCGCGCATCCTGCTGCTCTACGGATCGCTGCGCGAGCGGAGCTACAGCCGCTTCCTGACGCTCGAGGCCGAGCGTCTCCTGCGCCACTTCGGCTGCGAGACGCGGATCTTTCACGCCGACGGCCTGCCGCTGCCCGACGATGCCGAGGCGAGCCATCCGAAGGTCGCCGAGCTGCGCGAGGCCTGCCTCTGGTCCGAGGGGCAGGTCTGGTGCTCGCCCGAGCGGCATGGCGCGATGACCGGGGTGATGAAGGCGCAGATCGACTGGATCCCCCTCAGCCTGGGGGCGATCCGGCCGACACAGGGGCGGACGCTGGCGCTGATGCAGGTCTCGGGCGGCTCGCAGAGTTTCAACGCGCTGAACCAGATGCGGGTGCTCGGGCGCTGGATGCGGATGGTGACCATCCCGAACCAGTCCTCGGTGCCGAAGGCCTATGCCGAATTCGACGAGGCGGGCCGGATGCGGGCCTCGCCGCTCTATGACCGGGTGGTGGATGTGATGGAGGAGCTGGTGAAGTTCACGCGTCTCACCCGCGACGTCTCGGCCCATCTGACCGACCGCTATTCCGAACGCAAGGAGGCGGCCGCGGCCGCCGAGGCGCGCCTGAACCTCACCTCGGCCGTGCGGTGAGCCCGCAGGCGCGGCTCGCCGCGGCGCTGGGGGTGGTGCAGATCCTCGCCTGGGGCAGCAGCTATTACCTGATGGCGGTGCTGGCCGCGGCCATCGCGACAGATACCGGCTGGCCGCTGCCCTGGGTGGTGGGCTCGCTCTCGGCGGGGCTCCTCGTGGCGGGTCTCGCCTCGCCGCTGGTCGGCCGCACCATCGCGCGCCACGGCGGGCGGCCGGTGCTGGTGGCGGGCTGCCTTCTGATCTCGGCCGGCCTGATCGTGCTCGCTCTGGCGCCGAACCTTGCCGCCTTCGTGGCCGGCTGGACGCTGATGGGGGCGGGCATGGCCGCCGGGCTCTACGATCCCGCCTTCGCCACTCTGGGCCGGATCTACGGGCGCGACGCGCGGCGGGCGATCACGCTCCTCACGCTCTGGGGAGGATTTGCCAGCACGGTCTGCTGGCCGCTCTCGGCGCTGATGCTCGACCAGTTCGGCTGGCGCGGCACGGCCGCCGCCTATGCGGGGCTGCATCTGGCGATCTCGGTGCCGCTGCTGCTGCGCGCCCTCCCGAAGACGCCGCCCGCCATCGCGCCTCATGCCGCCCCGCCGGCCGAGCTTGCGGGAGATGAGCGCGCGGCCTTCCGCATCATGGCGGCGATCCAGACGCTCGCGGGCCTCGCGGTCACCATCGTCGCGGTGCATCTGATCGCGCTCCTCGGCGCGCGGGGGCTGCCGCTGGCCGCGGCGGTGGCGCTGGGCGCGCTGATCGGCCCGGCGCAGGTCGGCGGGCGGCTGATCGAGATGGCGGGAGGCACCCGCCATCACCCGGTCTGGACGCTCCTCGCGGCCACGACCGCCACGGCGGCGGGGCTGATGCTGCTGGCGACCTCGGGCTGGCCGGCCCTGGCCCTGATGCTCTATGGCGCGGGCAACGGCGTCTTTTCCATCGCGCGCGGCGCGCTGCCGATGGCGCTGTTCGGGCCTGAGCGGTATCCGCGCATCATGGGGCGGCTGGCCCGGCCCTCGCTGGTGGCGCAGGCCGCGGCGCCCCTGGTGGGGGCGGGGCTGATCGCCCTCGCGGGCGCCGAGGGCACGCTCGCCGTGCTGGCAGGGATCGCCGCCACCAACCTTGCGCTGGCGGCCCTGCTGCTGCACCGGACGGCGCCTCTGCGGGCCGCATGACCGCGCGCGGGCGCTGATCGCAGGCCGGTCGGCCGAGGTCCACCTGCTGCGTGGGCGGACCCCTTCGCGCGGGTCCGACAGCCCGGGATACGGCCCCCGGTTCGCTCGCCTTCGTGCCTAAAAGGCATGTTGTCCTGCACGCTCAGAGGCGCGCCGAGACCCGTCAACGCCCCGCCGCGGCCTGCCCATGACCGGCATCGCCTCAGATCGCTCGGCTCGGCCATGGCGTGGCCAGGCTCCCGAGAAGCGGGACAGGGAGCCAGCCAAGGAGCAGGCGAAAATGTGAAACCTGCGGTTTTTCCACATTTACCCCGGCGGGGCACGCGCTAGACTCGGGCCACGGCAGCCGCTAGAACGGCCGTTAGCGCTAACAGGCGAGGCAGCGGGAGAGCCCATGGTTTCGAGAGTCATTCCGGTGGACACGTTCGATCTGGTCATCTTCGGCGGCACGGGAGATCTGGCGCGCCGCAAGATCCTGCCCGGCCTCTATCGGCGCTTCACCGGCGGGCAGATGCCGCCCGACAGCCGGATCATCGCCGCCGCCCGTTCGGAGATGGACGACACGGCCTACCGCGCCCAGGTGCGGGCCGCGCTCGAGGAATTCGTGCCCGCGGGCAAGCGCGACGAGGCCGGCGTGGCGGGCTTTCTCGAACGGATCCACTATGTCGCCATCGACGCGACCGGAACCTCGGGATGGGCCGACCTCAAGAAGATGATGCGCCCCGACGTGGTGCGGGCCTTCTATTTCTCGGTGGCTCCCTCGCTCTTCGGGGCGCTGGCCGAGCGGCTGCACGAGAGGGGCATCGCCGGGCCGCAGAGCCGCATCGTGGTCGAGAAGCCCTTCGGGCGCGATCTCGAGTCCGCACGGGCGCTCAACCGCGTGCTGGCGCTCCATTTCGCCGAGGAACAGATCTACCGGATCGATCACTATCTCGGCAAGGAGACGGTCCAGAACCTGATGGCGGTGCGCTTCGCCAACATCCTCTTCGAGCCGCTCTGGAAGGCGCAATATATCGACCATGTGCAGATCACCGTGGCCGAGACGGTGGGCGTGGGCGGGCGCGGCGCCTATTACGACACGTCGGGCGCGATGCGGGACATGGTGCAGAACCACCTGATGCAGCTCCTCTGCCTGATCGCAATGGAGCCGCCCTATCACTTCGATCCGAACGCGGTGCGCGACGAGAAGCTGAAGGTGATCCGCGCGCTCGATCCGGTCCCGCCCGAGGATATCGTGCGCGGCCAGTATCTCGCCGGCGGCGGGCAGGAGAGCTATGTCGATCACGCGGGCAACCCCCGCAGCCGGACCGAAAGCTACATCGCGCTGAAGGTCCATATCGCCAACTGGCGCTGGAAGGGCACGCCCTTTTATCTGCGCACCGGCAAGCGGCTGCGCGCCCGCGCCTCCGAGATCGCCATCACCTTCCGCGAGCCGCCGCATTCGATCTTCGACGATGCCGAGGACTGGCGCGAGAACGTGCTCGTGATCCGGCTGCAGCCCGATGAGGGCATCAATCTCAAGGTGATGATCAAGGAGCCGGGGCCGGGGGGCATGCGCCTCACGCAGGTGCCGCTCGACATGTCCTTCGCCGAGGCGCTGGGGCCGGACGGCGAGGACATTCCCGACGCCTACGAGCGGCTCATCATGGATGTGATCCGCGGCAACCAGACGCTCTTCATGCGCGGCGACGAGGTCGAGGCCGCCTGGGCCTGGGCCGATCCGATCATCGCGGCCTGGGAGCGGCGCGGCGACCGGCCCAAGACCTACGAGCCGGGAACTTCCGGGCCCGAGGATGCGCTGATGCTCATGCACCGTGACGGCCGCCGCTGGCGCGAGATCCGCTGAGGAGCCGCCAAACGGTCGCGACCGAGGAGAACCTTGCCATGAAATTCGTCGAATATCCGGACCGCGAGTTCCTGATGCTGTCGCTCGCGAACAAGATCGCGGGGGAGCTTGCCGACTTCCTGCGCCGCGAGGACCGCGCCAGCCTCTGCGTGCCGGGCGGCACCACGCCCGGCCCCATGTTCGACACGCTCTCGGGCGTGGACATCGACTGGTCGAAGATCGCGGTCTTTCTCAACGACGAGCGCTGGGTGCCCGAGACGAGCCCGCGCTCGAACACGCGGCTCCTGCGCGAGCGGCTGCTGACGGGCCGGGCGGCGGCGGCCCGGTTCCTGCCGCTGCGGGCCGACACCGAGACGCCCGAGGAGGCGCTCGAGGGGCTCGCCGCCGCCATCGAGCCGCATCTGCCGATCTCGGTGCTGCTTCTCGGCATGGGCGACGACATGCACACGGCCTCGCTCTTCCCCGGCGCCGACCGGCTCGAGGAGGCGCTGGCCGACACGGCGCCGCTCCTGATGGCGCTGCGCTCCGAGGCCGCGGGCGAGCCGCGGATCACGCTGACGGCGCCCGCGCTCAAGGGCGCGCTCGCCATCCATGTCCTCATCACCGGCGCGGCCAAGCGCGAGGCGCTCGAGCGGGCGCAGGGCTTGACGCCCTCCGAGGCGCCGATCAAGGCTCTGCTCGCCAACGCAACCGTACATTGGGCGGAATAGGATTACAGGCATTCTTGCAATGAAACAGATCTGGCAGGCGCTCAAGGCGCATCAGCAGGCGGTGGAACACCGCGCCATTCTCGATCTCTTCGCGGATCCCCGCCGGGCCGAGACCTTCTCGACCCGGCTGGACGACATGCTCTTCGACTGGTCCAAGACCAACATCGACCATACGGCGCGCGATCTGCTCATCGATCTGGCAGGCGCGGCCGGCGTCGCCGAGAAGCGCGAGGCCATGTTCTCGGGTGCGAAGATCAACGAGACCGAGGGCCGGGCGGTGCTGCATACGGCGCTCCGCAACATGGACCGGCCGGTGCAGGTGGACGGTGTGGACGTGACGCCTGCGCTGCGCGAGACGCACGCCCGGATGCAGGCCTTCGTCCGCGACCTGCGCGCGGGGCGTTTCACGGGGCAGGGCGGCCCGATCACCGATGTGGTCAATATCGGCATCGGCGGCTCCGACCTCGGCCCGGCGATGGCCTGCCTCGCGCTCGCCCCCTATGCCGACGGGCCGCGCTGCCATTTCGTCTCCAACGTCGACGGGGCGCATATCCACGACACGCTGAAGGATCTCGATCCCGCAACCACGCTCGTGATCGTGGCCTCGAAGACCTTCACCACCATCGAGACCATGACCAATGCCGAGACGGCGAAGCGCTGGATGGCCGGGGTCGTCTCCGATCCCGCCGCGCAATTCGCCGCCGTCTCGACCGCGGCCGACAGGACTGCGGCCTTCGGCATCGATGCCTCGCGCGTCTTCGGCTTCGAGGACTGGGTCGGCGGGCGCTATTCCATGTGGGGCCCGATCGGCCTTTCCCTGATGATCGCGATCGGCCCCGAGGCCTTCGACGCCTTCCTCGCCGGCGGCGCCGAGATGGACCGTCATTTCCGCGAGGCGCCCTTCGCCGAGAACCTGCCCGTGCTTCTGGCGCTGGTGGGCCTCTGGCACAACCAGATCTGCGGCCATGCCACCCGGGCCGTGCTGCCCTACGACCAGCGGCTCGCGCGCCTTCCGGCCTATCTCCAGCAGCTCGAGATGGAATCGAACGGCAAGCGCGTGGCGATGGACGGGCACGAGCTCACCCATCATTCCGGTCCGATCGTCTGGGGCGAGCCCGGCACCAACGGCCAGCACGCCTTCTACCAGCTCATCCATCAGGGCAGCCGCATCGTCCCCTGCGAATTCCTCGTCGCGCGCGAGGGCCACGAGCCCGATCTCGCGCACCAGCATCTCCTGCTGGTCTCGAACTGCCTCGCCCAGTCCGAGGCGCTGCTGCGCGGGCGTTCGATCGAGGAGGCGCGGGCGACCCTCGCGAAGAAGGGGCTGACCGGCTCCGAACTCGAGCGGCAGGCCCGCCACCGGGTCTTCCCCGGCAACCGCCCCTCGACCACGCTGGCCTATGAAAAGCTCACCCCCGCCACGCTCGGCCGGATCGTGGCGCTCTACGAGCACCGGGTCTTCGTCGAGGGCGTGATCCTCGGCATCAATTCCTACGATCAGTGGGGCGTGGAGCTCGGCAAGGAACTGGCGCTGGCGCTGCAGCCCATGCTCGAGGGGCGCGCGGGCACCGAAGGCAAGGACGGCTCGACGGCACAGCTCGTCGCTTACCTGCGCCGCTGAGACGGATCCTCCCCCTTTCATTCTGGCCCAAATATCCCGGGGGTCCGGGGGCAGCGCCCCCGGCCCTTCGGCCCGGCCCGCGGGCGACCCTCGCGAAGAAGGGGCTGACCGGCTCCGAACTCGAGCGGCAGGCCCGCCACCGGGTCTTCCCCGGCAACCGCCCCTCGACCACGCTGGCCTATGAAAAGCTCACCCCCGCCACGCTCGGCCGGATCGTGGCGCTCTACGAGCACCGGGTCTTCGTCGAGGGCGTGATCCTCGGCATCAATTCCTACGATCAGTGGGGCGTGGAGCTCGGCAAGGAACTGGCGCTGGCGCTGCAGCCCATGCTCGAGGGGCGCGCGGGCACCGAAGGCAAGGACGGCTCGACGGCACAGCTCGTCGCTTACCTGCGCCGCTGAGACGGATCCTCCCCCTTTCATTCTGGCCCAAATATCCCGGGGGTCCGGGGGCAGCGCCCCCGGCCCTTCGGCCCGGCCCCGGACGGTCCGGTGCCGGAGCATCGCGGCAACGCTCCCATCCACCCCAGCGCCGCAAGCTCCGGCACAGCCCATGGGCGACCCGCCCCGCCGAGACGGATCCTCCCCCTTTCATTCTGGCTCAAATATCCCGGGGGTGCGGGGGCAGCGCCCCCGC